>CAZENN010000112.1:0-6416 GCA_964513605.1 uncultured Oscillospiraceae bacterium | reverse complement strand
CCGGCAATGTAACTGGAAAACCGTATTCATCCACAAACTCCTGATCCATACCGGATCGGTTCGTATACTCCTTCATAAAAGCACCTCCAGATATTATACTCAGTCGGCATACGCACTGCCAGATGAAGCAAAACGCACGCAGGAAATCAGACCGTTCAGAAAGATCAACGATCCTTTCAAAAAGATTGTCATTACTAAAGATATGATCCAGCCGCACTATGATGAGTACGGTATCTTAACTGTAAACATTTATGATTTTTGCTTGATCCAGAATGTCTTGAAAAATAAGCGATATGAACCCCAATCTTCCTGCACAACATTATTTTTCACGAACAGCTATCTGTATATGGATTTTTTAACGCCGATCCGTTATACTTGTATTGCTCAAGGAGGTGATGCACATGGCATACAGCGAGCTGATTAAGAATTTTAACCGTATCCGGGATTATATGCGGCAGTTCTATGTCTACGGTTTCAAGAGTCGAACGGAATATGATAAGAAGAGCCTGCGAAGCTATGACAATGAGCGTCGCCGTATTGAGAGCTGGCTGGGGGACTTTATGCGCTTCCGGAAGACTCCAGACGGAAAGAACGTGTTTCTATCCGTGGACAGTCGCTCCATCCCCGGCAACCCCTTCTATAACGCATTCAAGGCAAAGAGCTTTACCTCCGGTGATGTTACTTTTCACTTTTACATTCTGGACATCCTGCAAGGCGGCGAAGAACACACCGTTCAGGAAATATTGGACCTGATCTTTGACAAGTACCTGTGCCACTTTGAAAGCGAATGGCAGCCGGACATCTCTACCATCCGCAAGAAGCTGAAGGAATATGTATCCCTTGGTATTCTGAAGTCGGAAAAGCGTGGCAGAGAGTTGTTCTACAGCCGTGCAGAGGATATGGTGGATCTGTCCGGGTGGGCAAATGCTGCGGCATTCTATTCCGAGGCAGACCCTTTGGGTGTGATCGGTTCTACCCTGCTGGATAAACTGGACAGCAAACTTGATTACTTTCAGTTTAAGCATCATTATATGCTCCATGCCATAAACAGCCAGATTCTGCTCCAATTACTGACGGCCATCGGCGAAAAGCGGCGCATCAAGTTCATCAATGTCAGCCGCCGCCGGGAAAGTTCCACCTTTTGGCATTTTGTTTTGCCGCTGAAAATCTACGTCAGTACCCAAGGCGGCAGACAGTATCTGCTGTGCTATCACAATCGGTTCCATGCCCTGCAATTCTTCCGAATTGATTACATACAGAAGATCGAGCTTTTAGAGGAAGAGGCGGACTATTCTGTTTATGATCATTATTGCGAAAAGTATCGCAGCCACCTTTGGGGCACTTCTGACGGTACAGGCTTCCGGGTAGATCATCTGGAAATGACATTGCACTTTGAAGACCATGAGCAGCACATCCCCCACCGTCTGGAGCGAGAAAAGCGGAACGGTCATGTAGAGCGGATCGACAAGAATACCTGTAAATATACTGTCGATACCTACGATGCGTCAGAACTGATACCCTGGATCCGCACCTTTATCGGCCGGATTGAGAAGCTGGAGTGTTCCGATCAGAAGGTCATACAGCGGTTCTATGAGGATTTGGAACAGATGTACAAGCAGTATGGAGGGCAGGCTGATGTTGTTTTCTGAAGTATACGGCACCTACTATCATGTTCTGGCGGCAGTTCTGGAGAAGGCTGTGGACGGCGAACTCACACAGCAGACCATGCTGGACATCGTTCGGGAAAAGGGCTTTGAAGAAAGTGTCCTGACGATTCCTGAGGCACTTGAGCGTGGTGTTTGGCCTTTGATTACAGCCGATTACAGCACACCTCTGGAGCACAAACCCACCATGCCCCTGACCACCTTGCAGAAGCGGTGGCTCAAGGCACTTCTGGATGATCCCCGTATTCAGCTTTTCGATCCGCCCACAGAAGGCTTGGAGGATGTGGAGCCTCTATATCCGCCGGATACCTTCGTGTATTACGACCGCTTCAACGATGGTGATCCCTTCGATGATCCGGGCTATATCAAGCGGTTCCGGTGCATCCTGTCGGCTATTCGGCACAAACGATGGATGCGTATCCAGTTTGAAGGGCATAATGGTTTGCAGCATTATTGGCGGTGTGTACCCTATAAGCTGGAGTATTCTCCCAAGGATGATAAGTTCCGGCTGATCTCCGCAAACAAGCGAGAATCCCTTTCTATCAACCTGGGGCGTATCCAACAGTGCTTTATGCTGGAGCCTTGCGAGGATGCCGATTACCGCCCCAAAGCCATGAAAAAGCGCGTTCTGGTATTGGAGCTGACGGATGAGCGAAACGCCTTGGAGCGTGTTATGCTCCACTTCTCCCATCTGGATAAAGAAACCGAGCGAATCGATGACACCCATTATAAGATCACGCTGTTCTATGAAAAGGAGGACGAAACGGAGCTTCTGATTCGCGTTCTGTCCTTTGGACCAGTTTTGAAGGTGGTTTTCCCCGATGATTTTGTAAAAAAGCTGGTTGGACGGCTGAAAAAACAGAAAAATTTGCGAACTCAGACCTGAAAATCTGAGTTCGCAACTTTTTTTCCACGATTTTCCGAGAGCGAAAGTGTATGATGTGCTTGTAAGCGATGCTTGCCACAATGCATTCGTTTGTTGCGATTGTCTTCACTGACAGCTCCGCTTACAAAAACGGACTTGTTATAATACCCCGCGATTGGTGCGGGGCATTCACTGGCAGGTCTGCGGATCGGCGGCAGGAGGCTTCCCGAGCATTGGGACCCGGGCATCCAACAAGGTCGATCGGAAAGGTACCGACAGCAATGTAAGGGATAGTTTTTGGTTAAAACAGCGTGGCTCATACCACGATGAATGCGGGTTCGATTCCCGTCCTGATGGTACCTTGTTATGTCATAAAGATGCTTACAGCAATGCCAATTGTCCGGCTGTTTCCTCTTGCACGGGGGGAATAATGCTCACCGGAGTGACCAGCTGATGGGTGATCGTGCAGTCAAGCATCTTGAATAAAGGCACATACAGCAATGTAAGCTTGCAACGTCGATAAGATGAAGATCCTGTGTTCTGCGCACGGTAATGCTTCCCCTTGCGGGATGTGCCTTGACTTAAAATTACGATCCTAAGGAGGGATTTTCATGTTAGAATATTTGAAGAATGAGGCAAACCGCACCTATACTGAAAACGGTGCCGTTACCCATGCTACCACCGGCTCTCACTGCCTGGATCTGTTCGCCACCATCGGCGCACTGCGAAGCAGCGAGGAGCAGCAGATCGTCAGCCGCTTTGTTCGTGCTTTTACGGAAAATCCCGACTTGGCGATGAAGACTCTTTTCTTTGCCCGGGATGTCCGGGGCGGTCTGGGGGAGCGGAAGGTGTTCCGGATATGCCTAAATTGGCTGGCTCATAATGCCCCGGCTTCTGCCCGGAAGAACATCCCCTATGTGGCGGAGTTTGGTCGTTGGGACGATCTGCTGTGCTTGCTGGGTACTCCCTGCGAAAAGGATGCGTTGTTGCTGGTCAAAAAGCAGCTGGAGGAGGACTTGAACGCTATGGACATGGGCGATGATGTGAGTCTGCTTGCAAAGTGGCTGCCTTCCGTCAACACATCCAATGCCCAGACTGTCGCCTATGCGAAGCGAATCGCAAGATTCCTTGGTATGTCTGATGCTGTATACCGTAAGACTCTGGTGAAGCTCCGGCAGCATATCCGCATCATAGAGAACAACCTGCGACAGAAGGATTATACCTTCGACTACTCCAAGCAGCCCTCCAAAGCCATGTTCAAGTACCGTAAGGCGTTCTATCGTAATGACGGTGAACGCTATGCAGAGTTTATGTCCAAGGTCTCCCATGGAGAAGCACAGCTGCACACCGGCACCCTTACCCCTTATGAAATCATCAAGCCCTTCTTCCATAATCAGGTAAGCGAGCAAGAGGCAGCGGCCATTGACGCAACCTGGAACGGGCAGGAGGATTTTACCAGCGGCGAAAATGCGCTGGTGGTCATTGACGGTTCCGGCTCTATGTATTCTTACAGTGAGCCTATGCCTGCAACGGTAGCTCTTTCTCTTGGTATCTATTTTGCCGAGAGAAACACCGGTGCATTTCACAACCACTTCATCACCTTCTCTGAGAAGCCTCAGCTGGTGCAGATCAAGGGGCAGACCATTCTGGAAAAGGTCCGTTATTGCCATGAATACAACGAGGTGGCCAACACCAACATACAGAAGGTTTTCAAACTGATTCTCCGTGCGGCTGTCAAAAATAAGGTTCCTCAGGCTGAGATGCCTTCTACCCTGTATATCATCTCTGATATGGAGTTTGATTGCTGTGCGGTAGGTGCGGATATCACAAACTTTGAGTACGCAAAGAAAATCTTTCGTGATGCCGGCTATCAGCTTCCACGTGTGGTGTTCTGGAATGTCCAGAGTCGTAATCAGCAGCAGCCTGTAACTCAAAACGAGCAGGGCGTTGCGCTGGTCAGCGGCTGTACACCCAGAATATTCAATATGATTTCCTCCGGTGTACTGTCTCCTCTGGGCTACATGATGGAAATCCTTGGTTCAGAGCGGTACGAAAAGATCGCGGCATAATATCAGCATATACTGCCCCCTGTCTACCGAAATTCCCCAACGGTAATAAGAGCCTAGTACAGAATTTAAGCTACAGTCTCCGGTTGGATTGCGGAGCCGCTGTAGTACAAATGGTTGTCAGCGAATTGTACGCTGGCGGTCTTTGGGGATTTGAGCAGTTTTGCAGGGGGCGGAGCAAGCGAATGTATTACACTACTCCGTCCCCTTATTCAACTATGAAAGGAGTTTTTTAGATGATGGAAATCGTTGGCCAATACAATACGGCGATCTGCTATACCGGCGAGCTGGAAGAAGCTGCCGCCGGACAAATCAAGGCAGTTTGCGACCAACCTGCTTTTGCGGATTGCAAGATCCGGATCATGCCCGATGTCCATGCCGGCATGGGCTGTACCATCGGCACTACCATGACCATCACCGATAAGATTGTCCCCGGTATGGTGGGGGTAGATATTGGCTGCGGCATGGAAACCGTCCGCATTGCTCAAAAGGAAATTGACTTTACAAAGCTGGATATATTGATCCACACCCAAATCCCCTGTGGCAGGGAGGTACGCAACACGCCCCATGCGCTGAATGACCAGATCGATTTGACCCGGCTGCGCTGCAGTCCCTATGTGGATTTAAACCGTGCGCACAGAAGCATCGGCACCCTTGGCGGTGGCAATCATTTTATCGAAGTCGACCGGGGAGAAAAGGGCGATTTGTTCCTCGTTGTTCACTCCGGTTCCCGGCATATCGGATGCGAAGTGGCTCAATATTACCAGGACGAGGGAAGGAAAGCACTGTGGGGCGGTGCACGCCATCAGGTAGATGCGGCTATTGCTGAATTAAAGGCGCAGGGGCGTTTTCAGGAGATCCAGCCCACCATCAACCGCCTGCGGAAAGAACATGAAATTGCCCTGCCCAAAGACCTTGCCTATGTGGAGGGACGTCTGTTCGATGACTATATTCACGACATGAAGATCATCCAGCATTTTGCGACCCTGAACCGAAAGGCAATGATGGATGTGATCCTGTCCGGCATGGGTTTGACACCTGTGGAACAGTTCACCACCATCCACAATTACATCGACACCGACAATATGATCCTGCGCAAGGGAGCAGTGGCGGCCTATGCAGGACAGAAGCTGCTGATCCCCATCAATATGCGTGACGGCAGCCTGATCTGCATCGGCAAGGGCAATCCCGACTGGAACTGCTCCGCACCTCATGGTGCAGGCCGTCTTATGAGTCGTAAGGAGGCCTTTAGGCGGCTGAGTCTGGATGAGTACCGCAAGGAGATGGAGGGCATCTATACCACCTGCGTAGACCGTACCACCCTGGACGAAGCACCAATGGCATATAAGGGCATCGACGAAATCATTTCCCACATCGGTCCCACAGTGGATATTGTTGAACGGATCATCCCTGTCTACAATTTTAAGGCTGCCGAGTAAGTTTTAACCACAAGTTGAATGACAAGAGATGTTCGAAGCCATGAAGGAAAATACTTTGATAAACTTCTGAATGAAGCAGGAGACTGATCTATGGATGCATTACAATTGAAGCTGTGTGACATTCAAGGACGTTGTTATATAGATTTCTGTTTTCAAAACAACCCAACGCTGCACGAAAACAACACCTGAGCAAGAAAAAACGATTGCCTAAGCGATTGCGAAAAGAACGCAAGCATTTTTCTCGCCTTTTTTAGGCCCTTTTTAAAATTCTTTCAAAAAGTTCGAGGTTAACCCACAAACTCGGTGGAAGTTGATATTTTTCAAAACCCGACGTGGTTTTTTTCACGCCCATTTCTAGGGATTTTCTTAGGAAAAGTTGATT
>CAZENN010000111.1:0-6475 GCA_964513605.1 uncultured Oscillospiraceae bacterium | reverse complement strand
AGGACTTCTGACGTTCCTCGGAGGAGGTCTCCACGCCCTTAAGCACATGGTCGGAAATGGTGCAGATGCACAGGGCACGCTTGCCATACCGGGCGGCGTTCATATACAGAGCGGCGGCTTCCATTTCCAGAGCCATCACGCCCATCTTGCTCAGACCGTAAACACTGTCCAGCCCCTCCGGCACACCGGCATGGTCACCGTAGAACACGTCGGAGGAATTGACATTGCCCACATGGTAGGTGGCACCTACATTTTCGCAGGCCTTTACCGCCTCGCTGAGCAGCGCATAGGAAGCAATGGGGGCAAAGGTGCCGGGCAGATGGAACTGGTGGGCAAAATTGCTGTCGGTGCAGGCACCCTGAGCCAGCACGATGTCGTAGAGGTTGATATTGTCCTGAATGGAGCCGGCGGAGCCAACACGGATGATGTTCTCCACGCCGTAGCCGTTGTACAGCTCGTGAGAGTAAATGCCGATGGCAGGCATACCCATACCGGAGGCCATCACGCTGACCTTCACACCCTGATAGGTGCCGGTGTAGCCCTGAACGCCACGGACATTGTTCACAAGAACCGGGTTTTCCAGAAAGTTTTCCGCAATGAACTTACTGCGCAGAGGATCACCGGGCATCAGAACGGTCTTGCCAAAGTCGCCGGGGGCGGCAGAAATGTGGGGGGTAGGGGTACGAAACATAGTAAATTCCTCCATATCAAGTATATTTTAGCGAAGTTTCATAAAAAGTGGTGAAAATTCCTTCTCATCTTGTATTATACATACAAACGACCATAGATGCAAGGGTTTTCTTGGCTTTTTACCGGCTTTAATCTGCTAATCTGCTAACGCATAACTTGTCTAACGATCGAAATTGATCAGATTTTTTTGGCAGCCTTTCGTTCTGCTTTTGCCAGATCCCGGTTTTCCTTGGTACGAAAGAACCGCTCCAGCTGGGGAACCAGAATCAGGCAGATCAGGGCTGCTGTGAAGCCGCCGTTGTACAGGCAGAAGCCGCCGTGGAGCGTGGGGACGCTGGTCACCAGAATGTAGTGCAGCATCGCCGCCAGGAAGCCGTACCGCCAGCCGTATTGATCGGCGATGGGGCTAAGACCGTTGGCGTAGCACACACCGGTGACGATGGCTTGGGCATTGATGGCACCGGCAAAGTCGCTGCCGGTGAGCTTGGCGATCCAGCCGAACAGGAAGCTGGACGCCACATAGCCTGCCATAATGGGCCAGATGTTAAAGGGGTGGGAGCCGGAATTGCAGCAGGCCAGCATACAGAAGATCAGACCGAAGGTGATGCCGTTGAAGGTGGCACCGATCAGATTGTAATAGCCCAGAATAAACAGACCGTAAACGCCCACGTTCATCAGGAAGGTGGCGTTGCCGTAGGTGATGATGGATTTGGTCACAAGCTCCGGGTTACGCAGCAGCTTCCAGTAATCCTTGGGACGGCAGCCCAGTGCGAAGGCGGCAAGGATGCACACTCCGAAGACACTTCCGCAGAAGATATTCACCGTCATCCGGGAAGCGACCTGTAAGGTCTCGGCGGCAGGCGCGGCAGGCAGAGCGACTCCCAGGGTCTTATAGAGGATGGCTTGCAGTAAGAAGGCGGTCATACCAACGGGCAAGGCGGCGGAGTACAGGTTGAAGCCTTTGTGTACCTTCGGGGAATGGACAAGACCGGCAGGCAGACAGAAGCCAATGATGAGCCCCACCGCAAGGGACAATCCCAGTCCGCCCCATGTAAACCCGATCTGCTCTCCGGGATAGCGCAGCAGCAGCTCGGAAATGAGTGGGGCAATGCCGGTGGAAAAGAGCATGGCGTTGATATTGGCACTGATCTTTTCCTTTTTGACCAGGCAGTAAAGCACCACACCCAGGAAGGTGGGCCAGATGTTAAGCACATTGATGCCCCAGGAGCAGAAGCCTGCGGTCAGCAGGAACGCCAGAGTGGATGTGTGATTGGCTCTGGCACCGGTGACACAGTAAAGTGTCAGACAGATCAGGCATACCATCGCCATATTTAAAAAGGTGGCACTGTACCCCGCCAGAGCAAAGTAGTTGGTGGCGATCTTACAGGGATTGGTGATGATGGTCAGCAGTCCGGAGAACATATTGCCCCGATCCGGCATACACACCGCCCCCACCGCAAAGGCAAGGGTGATGAAGCCGAAGAACAGCTTCAAAAAATTGCTTTCGGAAAGATTTTTGATTCTCTTCATGGTAACCTCCTGTAAAAATAAGGGCGACCCAGCTGAAAAGTTGGGTCGCCCAGACGGTCGGCATTTTACTCCCACACTCCACCGCGTTGTCCGCGTTTATCCGTCAGTCATGCAGGATAAGCCTATTTTATTAGAAAAATAGGGTTCTGTCAACCGAAAAAAGAGAAATTGTGTTACAAAGAGGAGAGAATATACTCATTGATATTCTCGATCACCTGTGCCTCTTCTTCAGTGACCGATACGATCTCATAGGTCACGGCGGCATAGCACACATAGGAGGATCCGGGATCTACGACCAGTAATTGCTCGCCCAAAGCAGCCAAGCTTTCCACAGCATCATTGCTTACATCCAGCAGTTCACCATTGTCATCGTAGCTCCACTGGAAGACGATGATCTCATCCTCATCATAATACTCCAGGACCTGAACGAGGTTACCATTAGAATCGTAGTGATAGACGGTACGGTAGATGTCCGTATCTTGCTCCTCGTAGATCTCCTCGATCAGGCGACCGGCTTCATCATAGGTATAGATGATACGATAGGAAGAAAGGTAATCTTCATCATGTTCACACTCATCCCGATGCAGTTCCTCAATGAGAAGTCCGTCTGCGTTGTAGGTATTTTCTGTGGTATAGGTGTACCATCCGTCCATATTGTAGTGGGTGATGCTGGTGATCAGGTTCCCGGCCTCGTCATAGGTCCAGGTATCGGTGATGATATCTCCATCATCGTGGGTATCCACCTGCTCGATGAGGTTGCCTGCCTCGTCATAGGTGTAAACAGACTGGTATTTCCAATCATTTGCAGGATCAGATCCTTCACAAACGGATACGATCAGATTGCCGGCTTCATCGTAAGTATTGATGGTGATGCTGTAAGCTTCATAGCTTTCGTCGTCGTAGATATAGCTGCTTCGGTTTTCCAGAATATTTCCCTGCTCATCATAGACCCAGGTTTCGTGGGTAGCTTCTACATCGTTGGTATATTCGTAATATTCGGTGACTCTGCCTGCGTCGTCATAGACCCAGGTTTCCCGAATGGTCTCCCCTTCGATGGTCTCCTCCGGGTCCGAAGCGTCAATGGAGTGGGTCGCTTCCCAAAGGCTGTTGTAATTGATGTATTCAATGATCTGTCCCTGATCGTTATAGACCATGGTTTCCAGCAAAAAGGTGTCCTCTGTTTCACAGGTGACGGCGGTAGAAAGAGGCAGACCCTGAGCATCGTATTCAAAGACGCGGGTATAGAGCTCACCACCGGGGATGATGGAGAAGGCCTCTTCGATCATGTTGCCTGCCTCATCGTACTCCTGGCTGCTGTAGATGGTGCCATCCATGTCAAAGAAAATCTCGCGCTTTACCTGCTCACCACCGGGAAAGAAGTGCCGCTCCCACAGGGGCGTATCATCTTCGATAAAAGTCAGGCTTAACAGATCCTCATCGTCGTAACCGAAGCAGTATTCGCTGAAGTCGCTGTCGTACTCATTCAGGCAGATAAGCTTGCTGATTCGCTTGGCTTCTACCGTTCCGGCGACTGCTTGGGTGGGAGCGTCTGTCCCTTCCGTTAATTCCGTGGATGCTTCGTTGGTGAGCGTAGTCACGGGTTCTGTTTTGTTTTCGGTTCCGCAGGCAGTGAGAGCTGCCAGGGTACACAGCACCAGAAGCAGAGCAATGATCTTTTTCATAATCATAGTCTCCTTTTTATGTATTTGCAACCGTATTATATATCCGGTCACCCAATATTGCAACAACAGCTTGGTTACAATTATCTGACATATAATTACAGGAGACCGAAGCCTCCTGTAAAAGCGGTTATGAAATTATACCTTCTCAGCGGCCTCCACAACATGCTTCATCAGCACGGAGGTGGTGACGGAGCCGACACCGCCGGGGACTGGGGTGATGGCATCGACGATGGGTTCTACCTCGTCAAACTTGGCATCACCTGCGATACCGCCCTTGCCGCCCTTGGCGTTGATCTTGTTCTCGTCCCAGTTGATGGAAACGTCAATGACCACCTGACCGGGGCGGACGAAATCAGCCGTCAGAGAGTTGAGAACACCGGCAGCGGAGACGATAATATCCGCATTCTTGCAGATCTCGGCGGTGTTGACGGTACGGGTGTGGCAGGTGGTGACGGTGGCATTCTTGCCCATAAGCATCATTCCGGCAGGCTTGCCCACCACCAGACTACGACCGATGACCACAGCGTTCTTGCCCTTACAGTCAATGCCGTAGAAATCCAGAATCTCCATGCAGGCGGCAGGGGTGCAGGGAGCGTAGCCCAGATCGGACAGTCCCTCAAAGACACCGGCGTTGGACATATGGGTCATGCAGTCCACGTCCTTCTTGGGGTCGAGACGGTTGCAGATCTCGTTCTGATCGGCTCTGAGGTGCTTGGGCAGAGGACGGAACATGAGAACGCCGTGAATGGTCTCGTCGGCGTTGACCTGATCGATGACCGCCAGCACATCCTCCTTGGAGGCGTCGGCTGCCAGCTCGAACTTCTTCACATCCACGCCCACCAGCTCGGCACGCTTGGTGGCACCCTTTTCATAGCTCAAATCGCTGGGGTCCGCACCCACACGGATGATACCCAGCGTGGGGACAACGCCCTTATCCCGCAGGGCAGCGGTGCGAATCTGCAGATCCGCATTCAGGGCATCGGTAACTTCCTTGCCCAAGAGTAATTTAGCCATTTGGTAATCCTCCCAATATGTATAGATATAAGATATGAGATACAAGATACAAGATAGGCAGAGATTTCAGAATATCTTGTATCTCGTATCTTGTATCTTGATATTACTGTCCGAAGCTGGCTTTAACTTCGGTGAAGATTTCGTCTGCCAGCTGGCAGTATTTGTTCAGCATCAGGTTGGTCTTGCGGTTCAGTTCTTCCGCGACTTCCCGGTTTTTCAGGGATTTGGTGTTGATGAACACATTCAGGGATGCCGCTTGCAGCGCAGCCTTGCAGCACACCGCACCGCAGCCTGCATCGGAAACAGCCAGACGGCTGCCCTTGGCTGCGAAAACAGCAATGTGGTCGATGGCTTCACAGCACAGCTCCATGATCTTCATGGGGGTGGAGCAGGCAATGATGGTGGCCTCCTCCATGATCTTATCCCGGTTGGGAGCGTCCTTGGGGATGCCGTAGGCCTTGGCAAGGGGCAGGAAGTTCACTTCGTCCGCCTCTACCTGATTCAGAAGCTCCGTTTGCAGAGCGTCGCACTTGCCCTTCAGCTCGATGATCTCAGCCTCCACATCGGCATATTTCTTCTTGCCCACGGTCAAACTGCCCACCATATTGCCCAGTGCCGTACCGATGGCACCCACCAGAGCCGCCGCACCGCCGCCGCCGGGAGCCGGAGCATCAGATGCCAAAACCTGCACAAAATTACGGCAGGTTTCTAAAGTCATATCCATTGTTCGTTCCTCCTAAGATGTAAGATTTGAGGAAGATACAAGATATGGAGATACAAGATACAAGATAGGGATATATTCGACTATCTTGTATCTTGTATCTTGTATCTTGTATCTAAGGCATAGATTCCTTGAAAGCACAGGCGGATTTTCCGCCTGTGCTTATGGTAGGTTACTTAGAACAGTCCGGAGACCTTGCCGGTTTCGGTGTCCACGTCTACACGGCGGTAGGCGGGGTCGGCGGCAGTACCGGGCATCATGGAGATGGTGCCGGCCATGGGGCACAGGAACTTGGCACCGCCGTACTCCAGAATGTCACGGACCGCCAGTCTCCAGCCGGTGGGTACACCCTTCTTGGTGGGATCATCACTGAGGGACAGGTGGGTCTTGACCATCATGGTGCAGTAGTCCGCGTACTTGGGATCGGACTCGAAACGCTCAGCCTTCTGAACAGCCAGAGGTGCCCAGTCCACACCGTCCGCGCCGTAGACTTCCTTGGCGATCAGCTCAACACGCTGACGCAGGGGCATCTCCAGATCGTACAGGAACTTGACCTCCACGGGATCCTCACAGGCCTCCACGACCACACGGGCCAGCTCAGCAGCACCCTCGCCGCCGTAACGCCAGTGGTTGGACTCGGCGCAGCGAACGCCCTTCTCAGCACACAGCTTCTTCAGCAGCTCGATCTCAGCATCGGTATCGGTGTAGAACCGGTTGATGCAGACCACGGGATTGATGCCGGACTTCTTGATGGTGTTCACATGGTGGAACAGGTTGCAGGTGCCCTTCTCCAGCAGCTCCAGGTTCTCTTCCTTGTACTCCTTGGGCAGGGGTGCGC
>CAZENN010000110.1:0-6540 GCA_964513605.1 uncultured Oscillospiraceae bacterium | reverse complement strand
CTCGTCGGGCTCATAACCCGGAGGTCGTAGGTTCGAGTCCTGCCTCCGCAACCATAAAAATGCCCGGTATTCACTACGAATACCGGGATTTTTCTAACTTTTTGAGCATAATTGAAAAGACCCACTTTTGCATTTTGGGTCAATTTTGGGTCAATGGGTCACAAAACCTCTATTTTGGGTCACCGTCCGGGAGCTTCCGGGCGGCTTTTTTATGCCTTCTTTCGCAGCAGCACGTCAGCGATACATTCCGTTGCTTTGGCTTTGTTTTCTTCGATGATGTGACTATAAAAGTTTTCTGTGGTGTTGACGCTGGCATGTCCCAGCTGCTTGGAAACTGTCACGATGTCTGTACCGTTTGCCAGCAGGACGGAGGCAACGGTGTGGCGGAAGGCGTGGGGATTGATGTGGGGCAGACCGTGGCGGCGTGAGAAGTCATAGAGCCAGCCGGTGATACTGTCCGGGTACATGTGATCCCCGTTGTCCTGGGTGAATACATAGCCGGTGTGCATCCACCGGTCACCGTTTGCCAGCTGGAGGCGCAGCTGCTCCCGTTTGTGCTGTCGCAGCAGCTCCATGGTCTCTTTGGGCAGGTTCAGATAGCGGATGTCGCTGGTTTTGGTGGCTCCTTCATACACGCCCTTGCTTTTGGATGCTACCAACGCCCGGTCGATCTTGACCCGGTTGTGGTCAAAGTCTACCTTGTCCCACTTCAAGCCCATGATTTCCCCACGGCGGCAGCCGGTGACGATCATCAGATGGGTGATGAGTTGCCATTTCAGCGGCTCCGTTTCCAGTGCGTCCAGAATGGCGGTGATTTGTTCCGGCTGGAAGTAGTTCGGATCATGCTTTTCCACCCGTGGCGGCGTGGCTTTTGCGGCGGCGTTGTAGGGGACCAGCATTTCCTTTTCTGCTTGGGTCAGGATAGTGGAGATCAGCCGGTGGTGTTCCAGTACGGTCTTGTCCGACAGAGGGGCGGTGTTTTTCTCCACGGTGAAAACCTCCGCCACCTTCTTTCCCATGGCTGCGGCGATCGCTTCCGCCGTACTCTCCCGGATGGGCTGCCCTCTAACCGCCACGCCCATCGTGGCGGCAGAGATCCCGGCAGCCTCGGCAATGGCAGCACGGCTTTTCTTGTGTGCTTTCAGCCATTTGACCATGTCAATTTTTGCGGTGGCGGTGTTGCCGCCCTCCCGGATCCCCGGCTCAGCAAGGTTCTTATAAAAGCTGTTCAGGTGCTGTGGTCGCAGGTCTGCCAGCTTGATATGACCAATGGCGGCATTGATACGCCCCAGCAGATCCCGGTAGCGATCCAGCGTGGTTGACCGGATGCCGATCCGCTCCTTCAGGTCAATCACATAGGCGGCATACTCGGCGAAGGTCTGTTTATTGTCCAGAGAATACCCCTGCTCAATGCTGCGCTCAAAGTCCACAGCTGCCCTCTGGACAGCCTTTTCAATCTGCTTTGGTGTCATGCCGGGGGAGGGCTTAAAGGTCGTTCTGTGGCGGATGCGCTTCCCCTGCGTATCGAAGCCACCGGATACGGTGATCCGGTAGGCGGTGCCGGTCTTGCCGGTGAGCTTTTCAATCGTTGCCATCCGGAATCTCCTTGCCATATTTCTCTCTAAAAAAGAAATCTATAGCTTTAGCGATTTCTGCTGATTTAAACTGAGCATATTCTGCTGGGGATAATATTTGCATCCGACCGGCGTGGATAATGTGTGCTGCGTTATTAAACTCGTCTTCTGAAAACTTGCTGTAATCGATAAAGCTTGTTCCGAACTGGGATAAAGCAGCGTAGTTATCCATAAAACTGAAGGCTGACGTGTATGCATCAAGCAAATCATTAACGTATTTATGTGCATAAAATCCCCATATAAAAACTTGCTGGGCCGCAAGCTCGGTGGGCGAGCAGGCTTCAAGCATGTCTAAAAAATCAAGATTTTCTGCAAGATCATGTATTAGGCGTTGCTTGGTTTTATTTTCCTGCAATTGAGGACCATGCATGATTTCATAAAGACGCTTCGCATTGCAAAGGATAGAGGCATTTTTTTCTGAAAGGCCAGTTTTCTCCGAAACCATTTTTATATCAGCATCCTGACTCCTTATACCGGTTATGCCGAGCAGGTAATCCGCTGACACTCCGAAGAAGTCAGCCAGACACCGCAGGTATTCCACACGCATACCCTGATTTTTATACGCTTTTGCGTGCCCGGCGTCCGCCACCTCATAGTTTATCAGGCTGTCTGACGATATTTTGACACCGTATTGTTCATACAGAGCTTTGCTGAGTTTTTCGTGGGATAAACCTTTTTCCTCACGAAGTTGCTTCAGGCGTTCCGCCATAGTAAAAGACTTTTCGGTATCGAAACCCATATAAATCACGATTATTTTCGGTTCAACGGTGCAGTACCCCGAAAAAAATTTACTCCTTTCTACTTGCGCTATAGTTCTTTGTTTGATAGAATATAATCATCATCGGAACAAATATACACGATTATATTCGGTTTGTCAAGAAGGAGAATAACAAAATGAAAGCAAATCAAACGGTCAGAGAAGCAGCAAAGGCGAAGGGGGTCAAGCATTGGCAGATTGCAAACTACTTGGGTATCAGTGAGCCAACCATTATGCGCTGGTTGCGTGTACCCCTTCCCCCTGAGAAAGAGAAAATCATCATGGAGGCTATCGAAGCACTTGCAAAGGAGGAGCACCAATGACCAACGTTGTAACAATTCGTGAAGCAATCCAGCGTGCAAAGGCTGACGGGCTGCCTATTTCTGAGTATACCCTTCGGCAATGGGTGCGCACCGGCGCAGTCCCTACCCGGAAGGTTGGACAAAAGGCTTTGCTGTTTTATCCCAATTTGGTGCGGTATCTGCAATGCGCTGACAGCTGCGATAATGAACCCGTGGCGGAAGCTCAGGGCGGTATCCGCCGGGTGGATATGTGAGGTGGGGGCATGTGGCTAAACCGGGAGTAATGTTTTACTTCGATATTCGGCCTTGCCTTAAGCGGCTGAGCATTGAGGATAAGGGAATGTTGTTCGAAGCGATTCTGGATTATGCTGAACATGGTGTTGAGCCGGATTTCGATGGAGTAGCTGGGGTTGCCTGGGACTTCATAAAGCCAGGTATTGACCGTGATTCAGATCGATATGGAAATCAAGTGCTACAGAAGCGATATGCTACCTATGTACGAGAAGCAAAGAAAAAAGGTCAAACGCCGGTATGTTTTGAGAATTGGAAAGCGAATCCTGATAACGAATGGTGTCGGGTGATATCGGCTGATACCGAGCGATATCCAACTACAACTCCAACTACAACTACAACTCCAACTACAACTACAACTACAACTACAACTACAACTCCAACTTCAACAGATAATATTATAGGGGCGGACAAGCCGCCCACACGCACACGCTTTATCCCTCCGACAGCTGATGATGTACGGGCATACTGTAGCGAGAATGGTTGTTCTGTCGATGCAGACAAGTTCGTGGACTATTACACATCTAACGGCTGGATGGCAGGGAAAAACAAAATGAAGGACTGGAAGGCAGCTGTGAGAAATTGGAGCCGCCGGGAAAATGGAAATCAAACCCGTACAAAATCCGTAGAACGCCCAAAAATTCCCGGCGTTCCCACATTGTGAGAGGAGTAAAAACATGAGGAAAATACATCAGTTGCGCCAACAGTTCGATGGTGACCCGTTCCGGGCGTTGGCACAGAGCAGAGTTGATACATACAACCAGAGTGTCGGAAAGGATGACCGCACCGGCATTCAATGCAGCGACTGTAATAACCGGGGGGATTTTGCGTTTCTCAATGAAGATGGATTTTTTACCGTTCGCCCCTGCAAGTGTGCCGGTACTCGGTTGACGGTTGAACGTCTCCAGAAACAAGGGCTTTTTGAAATTGCTAAGAAGAAAACGCTCCACAACTTTCAGACAGATACCGCCACGCAGAAGGCATTAAAGGATATTGTGCAGCGGTTCTTACGGGAGGAGAAACCCCACTGGATGATCCTGTGCGGACAGAGTGGCAGCGGAAAGACCCACCTTTGCACCGCCGCCTTTGTGCAGCACAGCTTCAATCGGGGGCTGGATGGGCGGTACTTACTGTGGAACTCTGACGGGCGCAGAATGAAAGCAGCTGCTAAAGATGGCGATGAGCAGTTAATCAATGATTTCAAGCGGTGCGCCCTGCTGTACATTGATGACCTTTTCAAGTGTAAAAGGGATTCGGAGCCTTCGGACGCTGATGTACGACTGGCGTTTGAGATATTAGATTACCGGTACAACCATAAGCTGATGACCATTATTTCCACAGAGATGCTGCTGGAGGATATCAGGGGTTTGGATGAAGCAATTTACCGCCGAATCCATGAAATGTGCGGCACCTACATCGGTAATATTGGCAGAGACTCCAGTAAATGCTTTGTGAACTATGGGCAGTAAAACATCACAGCGCAAGGGAGCAGCCGGTGAGCGTGAGCTGGCTGCAATCCTCCGGGAATATGGCTATGATTGTTCCCGTGGCGGCTCCCTGACCTTTGGAGCGGTGGCGGATATCACCGGTTTGCCCGGTATCCACATCGAGGTCAAGGGGAGGGGAGACGGTGCCCCACTCTGTTCCACCGGCGCGATCGGAAACCATGGCTTTGGCGGGGCTGAACGTTTGGAGGTGAATACTATGAGCAACCCATACCGTCCCCTTCAGCACAAAACCTGCCCTGTGTGCAGCCGGGCGTTCAGCACCACATACTCCAGCAAGCGGTATTGTTGCCAGCTTTGTTATTTGAAAGCCCGGAACAAGCGCAAATACCAGCTGAGGAAAGCCCGGCAGCAGGCAGCGGATCGGATAAAACATGAGAAAACTGTTACCAATGAGGAGGAAAAACCATGGAAGAAAAACGAATCACCAGAGGGAAGGCTATCCGTCTAAAGTGCCTGGACTGCTGCTGCGGAAACAGTGCGGAGGTGCGCCGGTGCCCGGTTACCAAATGCCCCTTGTGGCGGTACCGCATGGGCAGCGAGAAGAAATCTCAGAACGCAGAGGATATGGGAGTTTCGGAAGCAAATGGCTAAGGGAATACACTTTCATTACCCTAGATAGAAAAATTCAAAAATGCTTCGCTACGCCCCATCTACAGCCGCCACAAAGGAAAATAACAGTGCGGCACACAAAAGAAAAGACCGGGAGCCGTCCACAATGGGCAGCTCCCGGCGTATCACTTCAAGTGTCGGCTTTCTCTGGTATTTACTTTTCGGCGGTGGCGGTCTCCTTCAGGTACTTCTTTTGTTCAAAGTCGATGCTGTGAAGGTTCGCTCTTTCAACTGCCGAATTAGGAACGCACAGCTGTGTCGCTGCAATCACACCGGCTCTGTATGACCGGGCAAAAACACAGGCTAGATGCTCTGCAAGCACCTCACAAAGACCATGCTTCAGTAGATGGGTTTTGGTGGTGTCGGCTGCTTCGTCAAATGTCCAAAGCTGCCGCCCTTTAATCACGTCATCTATACCACGCCGGATATACGGCCGTGCCTTCTGTTTGATTATCTCCATGAAACGATCACCCTGATCTGTTCTAATTGTCAGCAAATTGTTTTCCTCCAAATTCTATTTGACTTAGAGGGGAAGCCGCCCTATAATAAAGGGGCTTCCCCTTGGTGGGTGGTGTTAGGCTCTTTGCATCGTGCTTTGGTCGGCGTTGATGCAAGGGGCTTTTCTTATGCCAGAATAAAGCGGCGGCTGGTGGTCTGCTTGGTGAACCGCTGCCACAGATCAGGGGCGGCGGCTTTCAGAGCTTTGCTGTCCAGACGACTACTGGTGACTTCCTTCCATGTGATCTTGAAGGTGGGACCGTGCAGCTCGTCCGTGGCGGCTGCGGTCATGTGGGCTTTCAGGCTGTCCTCCAGAGCGGTGATCTCGGCGGCGAGTTCGTCCTGCATCCGCTTCAGCTCCCGAAGCTCGTTTACCTTGATTTCCATTTCGTTGATACTCATTGTGTTATCCTCCTAAGTTTTTGATTGCCGTCTCTCCGGCTGCCTCCGCTCCTTTGTGTTTGGTGTAGCACTTACAACAGGCGGTGTTGAAATTGGGCTGTGCTGTTCTCTACGCCTATATAATAACATCTATACGACCATATATCAAGATGGGATAGTGCACAAATATAGTCGTATAGATTTGGTGATTTTCTATATGGTCGTATAGCGGTAATTATGATATAATACCCATACAACAAGCGAAAAATAATCACAACACGGACTGGAGGTATTACAAATGGCTGAAATCTCAGAGGCTCAGAAGCGAGCGCAACGCAAGTACATGGAAAAGTATGTCGAGGTCAAGGTACGCATGACCCCGGAACAGCGCAGCACGGTTCAAGCCCATGCACAGCAGATGGGCGAAAGTGCTACCGTATTCATCAACCGGGCAATCAACGAAACCATGGAGCGTGACAACGCTGATAGAGAGGCGGCAGAGGTATGAAGCAGTAAATCCCAGGGAGATAATAAAAAAGCCCTGCCGCAGGGGCAGGAGC
>CAZENN010000109.1:0-6683 GCA_964513605.1 uncultured Oscillospiraceae bacterium | reverse complement strand
TTTCATTACCTCCTTACTGTGCGGGGTTCAGTGCTGTAAGCATAGCCTGATACCGTTCTGCCAGAGCTTCACCTGTGCCGCTCACGTATCTAGCAATATCGGTAGAGTAGCCGCCGTTGGTGTAGCCGGCCTCCGAGGGGATATAGCTGTTGGAGCCGTTACACTTGGTTGCCACAATGACCATTTCAAAGCCATTGGTTTTGGTAAGGTCTGTGACATTGCCGTTAGCATCCACGGAGATCTCCTTAATGGACTGGCCGTTCTCCTGGAACATCTCGTAGGGAGCGTTGACAATGCCAACAGGGCCCAGCGAGAAGGCAGAGATCTCGACTTCCTGATAGGTGATAGGCTCAGTACCATCCGTCGGGTTCAGCATTTCATACCGGCTCATCAGGGCTCTGGCATGCTGCACGCTGTAAATGCGGAGCTTCAGGTTGGAGATCATATTAACATGCAAGTTCTGATCATGGGATATTTCGCCATCACGGATCTGCCTTGCAGTTTCAATGAGGGTGTTGGCAGCAGTTTCATCCAGGCCAGACAGGTCATCCCGGATATACAGATTCTCTGTACTCTTCTGCATTGCCACATCCCAGCTTTCGGAAGCCGTATCAACAGCCGTATACGCCACGGTGTTTGCCACTGTTGCCAGCATATTGCCGTAGGCAACATGCTGATCCTTTTCATAACTCTCACCGGTCAAGTGCGCATCCCTGGGGTTGACATTGCCGCTGGCACCGGAAATGTAGATTACATCTGCATCAGTCAGAGTTCCAAGCTGATCACGGAACGCACCAACAACATCCGCATGGACATTATAGCTATCAGGGCTGCCGCTCAGATGCGGGTGCGTCTGGAAGTTAGCCAGGATCACAGGCTTGCCGCTGGCAAGTGTGATCTTGATCAACTGCATGGTATGGTCCACATTGGATTCATAGGATTTCGTAAGCGTGTCCCAAGTCTCAGATGTCTTTTCAACGTCGTAGTGATTGTCCGTGTAGGTTCCCACGAAGTTGCCATCCTCACCCTCGAGGACAATATTGCGGACATAGTTAAAGCTCTTGCCGCTCTCGCCCTGGCCCTGGGTCTCTACCACGCCGGTTGCGATACTGTTTACAGCTACTCGATTGTTGATCGCCTCAACGCCAGCCTCTACTACACCATTGTGGAAGGTGGTTGCGTAGCTGGTGGTTTCCGTATCCACGATCTCCGGGGTGGAGTGCTGGTGCACCGCGGAGATTGCGATGTTATCAACGGGAACACCGGTCCTTCTGGAAATGCTGCGCCGTGCCTTGTTAGCCACAGTAGCAGAAACACTGCAGGCATCCGCGCTGATCATCAGCACAGTATCACCCTTCGCATCTGTCACTGCCAAGGCCGTAGCCAGAAGCTCCTCCACAGTGGACGCACTGCTGGTCTTATGGCTAGCCACGCCGTAGCCGGACAGCTGCAGGCCGGCAGCTACATCCTCATTTGTGGGTCTGATATCTGCTTCCGCATATGCCGCACTGTAGACCATGCCAGCCGCTGTCAGCAGCAAACGGTCATCGTCAACTATAATGCCATAGCCGTCAACGGAGGTGAAATACGCCGCAGAGGCAGTGCCTTCGGTAAACACGGCAAACTCACCCACACCGGACTTCAACTTAATGCCTACGCTGCCGCCGGTCAGCGGTCCGCTCATGGTAAGGCTCTTACCGATGAGTACAAGCTCACCCACTGTGGGTGCGCCGGACAAGGTGATGGTGTCGCTGGTGGGCTGAACGGAAATATCCTTGTAGCCAACGCCACAGGTACCACCGTTGATCGTGCCGCCGGAGATGTTCAGAATACTCTTTTCGCCTACGCAGATGTTACCGCCGCCGAACTCGGTATCCAGATCAACGCCGGTAGCAGTGACCATACCGCCGGTAATGCTGCCGCCGCTGATGGTAGCAGTACTGCCGGTGATGAACAGGTTGCCGCCGCCATTGACGGATTCACCGTTAATGACATTGCCGCCATTCATAATGAATTCGCCGGTAGAAGCCACACCCACATTGCCGCCATAAGTGGTAGCCTTACCACCACTGATGGTACCACCGTTCATAGTAATCTTACCGCTAATCGTGTACACCGCACCACCGCGGCCGGCTGTACCACCCTTAATCGTACCGTTATTCATGGTAAGCTCGCCCATGTAGATGTCGTTGTTCTCAACGCACACCGCAGCGCCATTGCCGCTAATGCTTGTGTTGGTGGCATCAATGGTGCCGCCACTGACCACCAGCTTGCCGCCAGCCACAGATACCGCACCGCCTTTGGCGTTACCAGCCACAAGGGTGCCACCGTACAGGGTGAAGGTATCCACACCGTTGGCGTTGCCGTTTACGGTAACCGCACTGATGCTCTGTTCGCTTGCGGTCACTGTGCCGCCGTACATATTGATCTTGCCAACACCGGTATACAGGAAGCCGGACTTGCAGTCTGTTCCAGCCGCGATCTTACCCGCATCCTGGCAGGCGGTAATATTCAGCGTACCGGGGGCAGTAACCGTGCCGCTGTAACGGCCAGCTGTCAGACGGGCATCCTCACCAGACATGGTCAGAGTATGCTCACACAGGCAGATGTTCAGGGTCTTGCCGCTGGTTCTGTAGTTGGCATTCAGGGTCACGTCCTCTGCCAGGTAGATGTTGGTGTCAGCCTTCAGACGGATCTGTGTGTCATCCCAGGTTCTAAACAGCTTGGTAGCATCAGGTGCATCCTTATTCGTATCCACCTCAAAGGAAGCCTGGGTGGCGGGCAGGAACACTGTATCTACACAGGTATGGCCCTCTGTGCCTGCCAACGCACCGTTACACAGGCAGTGCATGTGCGCGCCTTCCGCCTGCAGACGCAGGGTGCTCTCAGTAACCTCCAGGTCAAAGCCGGTGACCTCGAACAGATCCCGCATAGCGTAACGGTCTATGCTTTCGTCTGTGAAGCGGACCACGATCTTGCCGGCTTCCGCATCTCTGCGGGAGAGATTAAGCACTCTGTTTACTCCGTTATCCTGGCCATTGCCATTCCACTGGCCCAGCTGCAGATAATAATTAGAGCCGTTATTGTTGCCGATATGCACGTCATTGTTCACACCGTTCGCGGTGTTGCCGTAGATCTTGGCATCGCCGGACAGGGTAAGGCCACTGGAGTTGGACAGGATGCACACGCCGCCGCCGTTTGTGGTAGCGGTAGCGCCGGTGATAGAACCGCCGGTCATCTGCATATCGCCGTAGTTCACACCAACCGCGCCGCCATACGTAGCCTGGCCGCCAGTGATAGAACCACCGTGCATAATGAAGGAGCCGCTGTTGACATAGACTGCACCACCGCGGCCAGCCGATGCGGCACCGATGATCTGGCCGCCATACATGGTAAATACAGAGGTGGGTTCAGTAGCCGTGGTACTATTCACATACACAGCACCGCCATTGCCGGTGTTGTTAACAGCAGAGGCATCGATCGTGCCGTTGTACAGGTCGATACTGCCATTGCTGATGCTGAGTACCCGGATATCACCGACGCCGTTTGCCAGAATCTTACCGTCGCCGCAGTCAGTGATCCTCAGCTTGCCCGCAGAATCGGCAACCAGCTGACCACCGTTCATGGTAAGGGTCTTTCCGTTCAGACACAGAGTCAGGGTATATGCACCGGTCTTGTACACATTAGTCAGCTCCAGGTCAGTGTCCAGGAAGATCGTTGTGTCAGCGTTCAGCGTAAGATCCGTAAACAGAGCATCCCACTGTGCCTTGGTTGTCACACGGGCAAAGTTCACGCTGTCCTCAGCAGTGTGATCCGCCACATCCACATGCTCCGCGCCGCAGATGCAATGGTAATGGTTGCTCTTCACTTCAATGCCGTCCATATTGGACGTCAGACCCAGGGTAGACTCACTCGGATCGTAGAGAGCGAAGCAGCTCAACAGAGCAGTCTTGGCATCATCAGTGGTAACATCCTCCGCGAAGGTTGCCACACGGTACACGCCGTCCACAAGAGCAACCTTAAGGGCATTGTCCTCGCCGTTGCCGTTCCAGGCACCCAGGGTGATGTGCTTGCTGCCTTGCAGGTACACATCCACGCCGTGGCCGTAGATCTTGGCATCGCCGGACAGCTTGAAGGCCTTGGCGTTATCACGTACACATACACCGCCGTAGGCATAAGCGCTGGTGGCATCGTTGGTGATCACACCATCGGTCATTTCAAATGTGGCAATATAGCCCACGCATACATTGCTGCCACCCAGGGTGTCATCAGCGCTGGCAGAGCCATTGCGGATGGTGCCGCCGGTCATGACAAGCTTACTGCCGCTGCCGGTGATGTAGATATTGCCGCCACCCTTTTCGGAAGCATCTGCCTTACCGTTTTCAATGGTGCCGCTGTGCAGGTTCATGGTGCCTGCAACATAGACGTTACCACCGTTACCGGTGCTGTTACCGCCGCTGATGGTGCCGCCGTACATATTAAAGGTGTTTCCTGCGTTCACACAGACCAGGCCACCATTGCCGGCATTCAAAGACAGGGTATCCTCGGTGCCGCTGATGGTGCCGCCAAACATATTGAAGGAGCCTGCATCTTTGTTAAGCAGCACTGCACCGCCAGCGGAAGTGCCCGTAACACCGGAGGCATCCAGATAGCCATCGAACAGGTTCAGTGTGCCACTGCTCACCGTGATGGGTCTGGTGCAATCGGCATCAATGCGGCCTGTGCCGCCTGCAACCTCTGTTATGGACAGAGTGCCGCTGTTGGTGACACCCAGATTACCGTTGCCGGTCATGGTCAGCGTTTGACCGTTGAGCCAGATGTTCAGGGTATAGCCGTTGGTGTTATACTTGCTGGTCAGCGTAAAGCTGCCGGTAAGACGCAGGTTGGCATTCTGGTTCAATTCGCCGTCTGTAAAGTAGGCATCAAACTCAGCCTTAGATGCCACTGCCTCGTAATAGTTATACTGGCAGGTAGTATGGGCCTCATGTCCCTCATACTGCTCCATACAGACACACTTGGTGTTCGCCATCCAATCGCTGTGGATCTGCTTGGTCGCCGAATCTTCACCGCACCAGGAATGGATCAGCGTTTCATAGCGCGTATGCATATCCACCATGGCCTTTTTCTGTGCAGCGGTCAGATGCTCTGCTTCTTCCTCTGTCCAGCTCAGGACCTCCGTGACGACTTCCTTAAAGCTGATGGTCTTGGGCGCGCTTTCCAGCACATTGGTATCCTGACCCTTCAGTCTGATGTAGGCCCAGCCGGTGATTTCCTCAGCGGAGCTATCAATCTGGTCCTGCAGTTCCATGTCGGACTTCAGCACCTGGCTCAGCAGGGTCAGTTTGCTGTTGTCGTTTCCATCGCCGTAGAGCAGGGGTTCGCCGAAGCCGGCAGATTCGGTTTCCACAGCAGAGAGGGTGATGCCGTAGTCCGCAATGGCTGCGGCCGCCACCTCGTCGCCGTAGAATCTGGTGTTGTATTTCAGAGATGTGGTCGTGGGGTACAGCACCGCCTCCTTCACCGCCAGATAGATACGGTGGGTGTGGACACCGTCGGCATCCTTCAGCACCAGGTACTTCCAGTTATTGCCGTAGGTGGACTTAGGCGTGTTGAAGGTGGCCGCATAGTCACCCTCCACACCGCCGGTGATCTTACCGTAGCCGCCGGTAACAACGCCTTCTGTATCGGTATCCACCGCATAGTCCGCAGTGGCTCTGTCGATGAGATACAGCTTGCCGCTCTCGTTTACAGTCACCTTACCGGTAACATCGAAGCCGTTCAGGTCCACATACACATCATCGCTGACAGTCACATCCTCCGTGACTGCCTGGTTCAGCAGAACGATATCATTGCTGCCCTGGGCAGCAATGACCGCATCCTGCAGCTTGCTGAAGGATGCGAGCACATCGCTTCCGCTGCGCAGGGTCACATTGCCGGGCGTATTTACAAAGACCAGCTGGTCGTCATCATTCAGCAGCACATAATAGCCGCTGGTTTTAGAGGCAAAGTAGGTTGCGGCACGGCCGTCAACCTCCGCACCCTCGGCAAACACAGCAAACCGGAGGCTCATATTATCCTGACGGTCAGCCACCAGCTTGGGATTGGGCTGGCCATACCTGTCTGTGCCGTTGCCGTTCCAGCCGTTCAGCACAATATCCACAGTCTCGGCATTGCCCACGGTAACATCGCAGGCATCGCCACCGCTGTTGTTGCCGTAGATCCGGGCATTGCCGGAGAGGGTCAGATTGCCGGCGTTGTTGCGGATATAGATGCCGCAGCCACGGGAAGTACATGTACCCGCTGTGATCAGGCCGCCGGACATGGTCATGGTTCCTGCTACACTGGAAGTGCCGGATATCATCACATTGCCGCCGAAG
Source organism: uncultured Oscillospiraceae bacterium (assembly GCA_964513605.1). GTDB lineage: Bacteria > Bacillota > Clostridia > Oscillospirales > Oscillospiraceae > Faecousia. The sequence goes on along the minus strand of CAZENN010000109.1, from coordinate 306 downwards.
GCCGCGTTACCGCCGGTGATCAGGCCACCGGTCATTTCCATGCTGCCCAGCACGCACACATTGCCGCCAAAACGGCCGTCGCAATGGCCGCCGGAGACAGTGCCGCCCTTCATGACGAAGCTGCCACCATTCTCCACATGGATATTGCCGCCGCCCTTGTCACCAACGGTTCTGGTTGCAGTACCGTTCTCGATGAGACCGTCGTGCATGGTGAAGGTAGCATTGGCATTCACATACACGTTGCCGCCATACTCGCAGGAGCCTGTGGTGGTAATGGTGCCGCCATACATATCAAAGGTACCGGCG
>CAZENN010000108.1:0-6708 GCA_964513605.1 uncultured Oscillospiraceae bacterium | reverse complement strand
TCGAGGACGAGGAGCAGAAGCGTGGCTATATCCTGACCAAGACCCCCCTGATGGCAAAGCGTGACCTGTACCGCATCTCCGGTCACTGGGACCACTATCTGGACGGCATGTTCATTCTGGGCGACCCCATGGACGAGGAGAAGGAATGCTTCGCCCTGCGTCCCATGACCTGCCCCTTCCAGTATCAGGTCTATCTGAGCAAGGCACGTTCCTACCGTGACCTGCCTCTGCGTTACGGCGAGACCTCCACCCTGTTCCGCAATGAGGACAGCGGTGAGATGCACGGTCTGATCCGTGTCCGTCAGTTCACCATCTCCGAAGGCCATCTGGTGCTCCGTCCCGATCAGCTGGAAGAAGAATTTAAGGGCTGTCTGGATCTTGCCAACTACTGTCTGGAAACCCTGGGTCTGAAGGAAGACTGTACCTTCCGGTTCTCTCAGTGGGATCCTGCCAAAGCCGGTATTAAATATGAAGGCACCGCCGAGCAGTGGGAGCTGGCGCAGAGCACCATGAAGACCATTCTGGACAACATCGGCATTGACTATCAGGTGGGCATTGATGAAGCCGCCTTCTACGGTCCCAAGCTGGACATTCAGATCAAGAATGTCTTCGGTAAGGAAGATACCCTGATCACCATTCAAATCGATATGCTGCTGGCTCAGAAGTTTGGCATGGAGTATACCGACAGCGACGGTCAGAAGAAGATTCCCTATATCATCCACCGCACCTCCATGGGCTGCTACGAGCGGACGCTGGCTCTGCTGATCGAAAAGTACGCCGGTGCCCTCCCCCTGTGGCTCATGGGTACCCAGGTCAAGGTCATGCCCATTACAGACCGTGCCCACGAATACGCCAAGGGCTTGGTACAGCAGCTGAAGGATGCCGGCATCCGTGCCGAGGGCGACTACCGCAGTGAGAAGCTGGGCTACAAGATTCGGGAAGCTCAGGTGAATAAAATCCCCTATATGCTGGTCGTCGGCGACCGTGATATCGAAAACGGCACCGTCTCCGTCCGTACCCGGAAAGGTGACGATCTGGGTGCCATGACCCCGGCTCAGTTCCTGTCAAAGGTCCTGCTGGAAAACGCCACGAAGAGCAAGGAAGTATAAGCAAGTATTAAAAACCAGCCTTCCCCGATGTTGGGGAAGGCTGGTTTTTTATAATGATATGTTCTTATCGGCTTTGATCAGGTAATGCAGTGTAGGGACCGGCCTCTGGACGGTCCCATGCCGCACCCATGGAAAGCTACAATGCCAGTTGAGCGTACCAGTGAAAACAATTTTGCCCATCGAGGTCAAAATTATTTCGGACCGTCCGGAGGCCGGTCGCTACAACCAGCGATATTTTAAGCCTTTGCTGTGTTAAGACGATAAGCATTAAAAAACTTTAATTCGGTCGATCAAAGGGGATTTTTGCCGCGGATATAGGCATAGAGGGTGGCAGCATCGGCAATGTTGATTCGCCCATCTGCGTTGATGTCGCGCCCATCGTTTGGTGTGCCGCTGCCACGGATATAGGCATACAGCCTCGCAACATCGGCAACATTGATCCTGCCATCACCGTTGATGTCCCCAAAGAGGTCAGCTTCATCCACCACCTCATAGCGACAGCTTACCAGACCGGTATAGCCGTGGATGCCACGGATATAGCAGGTATAAACGCCTGCCTCTGTAAAGTCCACATCGCCGGTGAGGACATAATCCTGCCCCTCTGCCAGCGTCTTTCCGTCATAGACCACAATGGGTTCCACAACCTGTGCTTCCCCATGGGCGGTCATTTCCGGGAAGGTAATTTCCGCATCCTCAAGATTTTTTGCGGAAGCACCGCAGACCATTACATAGGCGGTTTCGCTTTTGACCCTTGGGATGTACCGGAAGAACGCCGTTCCGTCCTCGCCGGCAGTCGCCTGATCAATATACAGCAGATGATCGAAAGAAAGAGGCTCCTCATCCAGACTTGTCAGCACCAGCAGCACATATTCTGCCCCGGGAACCAAATTCTCAAAGGATGCGGTCTTTACGCCGGTATCCCCGGTGCCGTATTCACCGCCGAAAACAGCATAAACCCTGGTCATCTGCTGCTCCATGGTGCCGGCAAGGGCAGGTCCGATGAAATGGATGGTAGCATTGGTTAAGTAAGCATTGTTATATTCCAATGTAATCCCATTCCATTGTTCCTGGGTGCCGGTATAATAAACATCCGCCAAGCTGGTACAATTCGCAAACGCATACATCCCGACCTTCGTGACACCAGCCGGAATTTTGATCTCTTTCAGAGCGGTACAGCTTGCGAACAATGAAGCTCCAATGGACGTAACGCCATCCGGAATCGCAATCTCAGTCAGACCACTGCATCCAATGAAAGCACCCTGTCCAATGCTGGTGACACCGCTGGGGATGATAATGCTGGTCAAATTCCGACAGTATTCAAAGGCATCCTCTCCAATACCGGTAAGTCCCTTTGGCAGGGTAATGCCGGTCAGTCCAACACAAGCCTCAAATGCATTTCTGGGAATAACGGTAACCCCTTCCGGAACGGTGATACGGGTCAGGCTGGTACAATGGGAAAATGCCCTTTCTCCGATCTCCGTAACCTCCTTTGGGATCTCGAAATCAGTCAGGCTGGTGCAATTATAAAACGCTTCAGAACCGATGGAGGTAACATATTCCGAACAGGTAATGCCGGTCAGACCGGTGCAGTCCCGAAACACCGAGCCGCCAATGCGTGTCACCCCCTCAGGAATGCTCATCGTCTTCAAACCGGTACAGCCCTGGAACGCTCCATTTTCAATACTGGTCACACTGTTCGGCAGTTGGATAAACGCCAGGCTGGTGCAGTTCTCAAAGGCCCATTTTCCAATACTGGTGACACTGTTCGGAAGGGTAACACTGGTCAGACTGGCACAGCCAAAGAACGTACTATTGGCAATATTGGTGACACCTTTTGAAATTGTAACACTGTTCAGAGACTTACAGGAATAAAACGCCGAATATCCAATATCGATAACGCTGTCCGGAATGGTAACACCGGTCAGACTGGTGCAATAACCAAACGCATACCCTCCAATACTGGAAACGCTGTCTGAAATAAGAATACCCGTCAGGTTGGTACAGTTATAGAAGGCCATTGTTCCGATACTTGTAACGCCATCGAGTATAACCACTTTTTTGATTGCGGACAGTTTATTATTCCAAGGAGCATATGACGTATAATTATCATAATCATCCATTCTTCCGCTTCCGGTAATGTACAGCGTACCACTGCTGTACAGCTTCCAGGTAACGCCTGCGCCGCAAGTGCCGGATGCGGCCAAGCTTCCTTCATCCACGATTCCCATCTCAGAGCGCTCCTGCTCGGTGATGGTATCAAAGATCGTCAGATCGTCGGCTGTCTCTTCGGCGGCTCCCAATGTAATTTGCACCTTGACCCCATCGGTGATCTGAACCACCTTGGAGGTCTGATGGGAATCTGTCGTAACCGTCAATTGATCCACACCGCCGGGGCGGAAAGTGACCAGGACGCCGTTGCTGTTGGTACTGCCCAGAACCTCCCCGGAACGGGTGGTGATCTGCGCCCCGGAAACAGGACTTTCATTGGCATCCGTCACAGTGACGGTAAGCCGGTAAGTAAGGTGGGGGCAGGTATCCGATCCAAATTCTTCAATATCCACGCTGTAGTAAGCCTTCCCCACAGGCATGGACCATTTTCCGATGTCGATCTTTACCTCCAGCCACTTGCAATTAAAGAATTGGAGCTTGCCGGTCAGCTCTGCCTTGAAGGTGATGGATATGTCCAAACATTCCCGGCAGGTATGACGCTGGGTCTCCCGTCCGGTGTAAAGCTCATAGTCCGTTCCCTTGGTTTTCACCGTCAGCTCCACACCCACCAGTGTCTTCATGCTCAGCTTGACGGTGCTGTCTCCCAAAAGCGTGACCTTAGGCTGGAAGTCAATACCAAAGAAAATCGTCGCCTCCACATCCAGATTGGGTGTGATCTGTGGGGTAGTAGAGATATTTTGCAGACCGCTTTCATTGTCATATCGAACGCCGATGGTGGTTTCCAGCTTCACCGTCACGCTGATCTTTCCGGCAAAGGACAGCTCCAGCTGGGGCTCAAAGCCTACATAAACCCCGGGCACCGGAGAAACGGTAATTTCTCCAAGGGGCAGCTTTCCGGTGATCCGTCCTCCCAGGCTGGCTTCCAGCGTCACTGTGGGGGTGGCCTTAAATTCCACATAGCAGGTATCCATAGAAACGTAGTAGTAAACTCCCACTTCCATTTCCAGAGTCAAGGTACCCACCATGGAAATATTCGCACTAAGGTAATCCGTTTCTTCCTCAATATCCAGATCACAGCCAAACTGATGGGATGCGGTGGCGGTGGCACCACCGGAAAGAGATCTCGCCTCCGGTCCCTGGGTCACCAGTCCCTCATAAGTAATGCCCTCGTAGGCTGTGCTGTCGTCCACGATCAGATCCTCGGTGGTGCTCTCACCCTCTACCTTTACATATGAGAAGGCTTCCTGCATTTCAAGCTCGCCGCCGGTGATGGTGGCGGTGGTGCCGTCCACAATGATGGATGCCACCTTCACGATCAAGATCTCATATTCCCCGTAGGCATAGGAGAAGATATCCCCGGCTTGCAGGGAGATGATCTGATCATCGGCATTTTCGATCACATAGGTACGGGTCTCATCATCGGCGGAAACCACGGTATTCACGCCCTGCGCCGGCTGAATCAGCTTGGTAGTCTCAGCGTAGACAGCAAAGTTGGTGGTCGTATCTTCATCCAGATTCAGGACCAGATCCGCATCATAATCCTCGGCTGTGGATGCCAGCAGCTCCTGCATTTGCCGGGTGTACAGGGGCGTATCAAAGGCAGGACACAAAGGCGACATATCATAGCTGTCCAGCAGGTACGCCGAAGCCCGAAAATAGTTCGGCATCTTCCCGGAAATGGTGACTTCTGCCTGAGTCTGGGTGGGGTCTACTATGACTTTCCCAGAGGTCAGCAGCTGCATTCCATCCTCAGAGTAGATCGCCACCACCAGTGTGGCTTCCTCCAGGGAGTCGTAGGTTACAGTTGCGATATTTCCGGTGATCTCCAGAGCCGTGACCGTATAGCCGGAGACTTCCTGCTCCTGCAAGGTCTCCTGCTTCTGGGTAATATCCTCGGACAACAGCGTACCAAACCCATCCGTACCCACCACGGTCAATTCGTTCTCAGCCAAAGACGCCGCCGGTTCCTCCGCCTGAGCATCAATCGGAAGCAGTCCCGTCAGCATGACCAGAGCCAGCAGCATTGATAAAGCTCTCTTTTTCATATCCACTCTCTCCTTTTCCTGGGCAACGATCTCCCCAATCGGAAATCCTTGTATAATTATTGTATCACATGAAAATCCCTGCTTCAACCTGATTTTAATATTGGTGCTATATCTTTTTGGCACTTTACTTTTTTCGACTTTTTATGTATGATAACGGCATAGTCGAAAAATGGGAGGTTTGTCTATGAAACGGCTTTTACTTACTTTGCTGCTGGTGATGGGGCTGTTGAGCCTTTTGGGGTGTACGGTCCCATTGCTCCAACAGACAACGGCACCCGAAACCCTGGAAACCGCAGCCAAACTTGAGCCAGCAGAAGCAGAAACCACCCTAACGGAAGCCATGGAGCCTACAGAGACTGAGCCATCTGTCCCGGAGGTCACGGAAACACAGACCGAGCCATCTGTCCCGGAGGTCACGGAAGCGCAGACCGAGCCCTCTGTCCCGGAGGTCACGGAAACGCAGACTGAACCCTCTGTCCCGGAGGTCACGGAAGCGCAGACCGAGCCCTCTGTCCCGGAGGTCACGGAAGCGCAGACCGAGCCCTCTTCTCCACAGCTGGCAGAGGGCTGGCTGGAGCGAAACGGCAAGCGGTATTACCGCAACGCCAACGGTGAACTGCACACCGGCTGGCTGGAGCTGGATGGAGAGCGATACTACTTTCTGGAGGATCACACCATGGCCACCGGCTGCGTGGAGATTCCCGAACTGGGCAAGCGTTACTTCACATCCACCGGCAAGGAGGTCGTTCTGGTCAATCCATGGAATTATGTACCGGAGGAATATACTGTAGAGCTTGGCACCTACGGGGGCTACTCTATGGCTGAGCATATTATCGAGCCTCTGAAGCAGATGCTCGCGGACTGTAAGGCGGCCGGGCATACCGCCATTGTCTGCTCTGCCTATCGCAGCCATGAGTATCAGATCAATTTACACAATCGGAGAATCCAGCGTTTCCTGGATCAGGGCTACTCAGAGGAAGATGCCAAACGGGAAGCCGCCCGTCGTGTAGCGGTTCCCGGCACCAGTGAGCATGAGTTGGGATTGGCATTGGATATTGTGGATATCAACTACCAGAATTTGACCGAAAAGCAGGAGACCATGCCTGCCCAGCAGTGGCTCATGGAAAACAGCTGGAAATATGGCTTCATTCTGCGCTACCCCAATGAAAAAAGTGAGATCACCGGCATCATCTATGAACCCTGGCATTACCGGTATGTGGGAACAGAACTGGCAAAGGAAATTCACGACAGCGGACTGTGTCTGGAGGAGTATTTACAGCAGCTGACTACCTGATTTTCATGCGTAGAATAAAAAGGGGCTGTCTCATCGTTGATATGCTCCCCATAGAGTAGACACTCGAAATAACAAAAATTTCGAGACTACA
>CAZENN010000107.1:0-6771 GCA_964513605.1 uncultured Oscillospiraceae bacterium | reverse complement strand
GGGCTGTCTCGCTAATGAGACAGCCCATTTTTGCTATGCGCTTATCAGCTTGCTCAGTAAAACAATAAGCACTTTATAAAATCATCCCTACGAAGCATTGGGACGCCAGGTATAGTCCAATGGCACTGAGGATGGGGGCGGCTTTTGCTTTTGGCGTTGTGGACAGCCGTTCCTGAATGGCGGTGAACAGGAAGGTTATGGCACAGAAAAGGGCTGCTCCCACCAGTGCCAGCCTCCAAACCTCCGACAATGCCACAACCCCGGCGGCAACCGGCAAAAGCCCAAAGGTCAGCGCGGAAAACCCAGCCATAAGGGGATAGAACCGTTGCCGCCCTTTCGCCAGATAATGCTCCAGCAGTAATGCAATCAAGGACAGTGCCGCCATATTGGGAATGTTCAGCGGCGGCAGGATCACGCCCGGAATACAGATCTTTAAAATCAGACATATCAACAGTGCCGTGCCCAGCACCGCCGCCAAAGCGGTGTTTAATACATAGGACTTCTCTTTCATGGGCTAACCTCCCCAGGATGTGGCACCGGAGTTCGCGTCTGTGCCGGTGACATATGCCACGGCGGATCGGACGCACCGGGCAATGGCTTTTGAGGTAACGGTGGCACCGGTGATGGCATCCACTTCCTCCCCCGGCTGTCCAAGAAACTGAGACAGAAATTTCCAGTCCGTCATTGCCCGATTGCCCAGTCCAGCCGTCTCATGCATATCTCGAACCACCAAGCCGGTGACCTCCCCCTGTTTGCTGACCCCCACCAGCAGAACGATCTCATCCACATATCCCTCAGCGGCAGACTCGATCACAAAACCCGTCTCTCCTTTGTGGACAGAACGGATGTTGGCATCCTCACCGGTGTAGGGTTCTGATTGGAAGGTATGGCTGCCGGGAAGCAGGGTCTTAAAACGGGCGGTCTGTTCTGTTTTATCCACAACGCCGCTTAAACCAAACAAAAGCAAGCCGGTAAGCGTCACGGTGATCAGCGGAACCAGGATGCTCTTTTTCATTTTGCGCCACCTCCTTTGCTCTTACCGAACCGCCGGGGTGGAGTGAAACGGTCGATGGTCCAAGTTAATGCGTTCATCAGTAAAATGGCGTAAGTGACCCCCTCCGGGAAGATGCCGAAATAGCGGAAGATCACCGTCAGCATGCCGCATCCCACGCCGAAGATCCACTGACCCAGTGGGGTGACCGGCGAGGTGGCGTAGTCCGTTGCCATGAAGATGGCTCCCAGCATGACACCGCCGCTCAGCAGACTGTACAGCATCCACTGTACCGGTGTATCGGTTTTATGGAATACCAGCGTCAGTGCCGCCACCGTACCGAGATAGGCTGTGGGAATGCGGATGGAGATGACTCTGCGAATGAACAGATAACCACCGCCCAGCAGCAAAGCCAGGGCAGACAGCTCCCCGATGGAGCCGGAGCAATTGCCCAGAAACAAATCCAAAATACTTTCCTCCGGCACGCCGGACATAGCCATATGATGCAGCGGTGTTGCGGAGGATATCCCATCCACTATCTCATACCGGGTCAGACCCAGAGGGCAGATCAGCATCAGAAAGGCTCTTGCCAGCAATGCTGGATTGAACACATTCTGCCCCAGTCCGCCGCACAAACCCTTGGTCAGCACAATGGCAAAGACGCTGCCCAACGCCGCCAGCCAATAGGGGACGGTATGGGGCAGGGTCATGGCCAGCAGCAGCCCGGTGACCACAGCGGAGCAGTCAACAAGGGTATTGCGGCGGTGTATCCCCCAGGCAAGCAGACCCTCTGCCGCCGCAGCCGTGACCACGCAGACCAGCGTTACCCACAGTGCCCGAAGTCCCAAGACCCAAACACCCACGAAAAGGGCAGGCAGCAAAGCCAGTATCACATCCAGCATGATCCGGCTGGTACGGAACCTTCCCCGGATATGGGGAGAGGTCGCAACGGTCAAATTCATTGTTTACCTGCCTCCCTTATCATTTTTTTACCCCTGCGGAAGGTCTCCACCAGCGGCAGTTTTCCGGGGCAGGTGTAGGCGCAGCAGCCGCACTCTACACAATCCATCAGGTGCAGCCATTCCAGTTGGTCCGGCTGTTGGGCATGAATATAGCGATGCAGATACAGAGGCTGCAGCCCCATGGGGCATACCTGCACACATTTTCCGCAGCGCAGGCACACAGTGGAACGCTCAGCCTTTGACTCCTTCAGCAAACACAGCACGCAGTTGGTGGCTTTGATGACCGGGACACTGAGATCTCCTTGCGCGATTCCCATCATGGGTCCGCCGCTGATGACCCGGTCTGCCCCCTCCTTCAGCCCACCTGCCGCCTCCAGAAGCTCCCGGAAGGATGTACCGATGGGTACAATGAAATTCTGAGGCTTCCAAATCCCCTCACCGGAGACGGTGACGATTCTGCTGGTTAATGCCTCCCCCTGCCGCACCGCCCGGAAGATGGCGGCAAAGGTGGACACATTGAACACCCCACAGCCTACGCTGACCGGCAGCATTCCGGAAGGCACCTGCCGCCGGGTGATCGCCTGAATCAGCTGCTTCTCCGAGCCTTGGGGATACCGGGTGGGCAATATCCGCAGTTCAATTTTATGAAAACAGCTTTGAAGGCTGCGCAGCATCTCAATGGTCTTCGGCTTATTATCCTCCACCGCCAGCACCAGTCTTTCCGGCTGCAACAGCTTATAAAAAATCATCATGCCCTCCAGCACCTGCTCCGGATGGGTCTGCAAAAGGCAGTCATCGGCGGTGATGTATGGCTCACACTCACAGCCGTTGGCAATCAGGGTATCTATCTTCCCCATGGCAGACAGGGCTTTCACATTGCCGGGGAAGGCTGCGCCGCCCATGCCTACGATTCCAGCCTCCCGGATGGCAGATATGATCTCATCCTCAGTTTTGGGAATGGGGGCAGTGATGGTCTCATTCTTATAATCGTTTTCAATCACCACTGCCAGGACCTGCCCTCCACCGGTGTGGGGACGAGGCTCTATGGCAATGACCCTCCCGGAGACGGAGGCATGGACCGGCACACACAGCCCCTCTGCGTCGCCGATTTTCTGCCCACGGCTGACCCGATCCCCTACCTGCACCAGAGGGGCGCAGGGGACGCCGATGTGCTGTCGCATAGGAAGTACCACCTGTTTTGGGGTAATGGTTTGCAATGGGTCCCCGGTGATGGACATTTCCTTCTTATCTTTGGGGTGGATGCCGCCAAAAAACAGGCGTTTCATGTAATCACCTCTTAGGTTCTTATGAGTTTTTCGAAATTGGGTGTTGCGTATTCCTGTCCCTGCCCATCCAGCCAGAAGGTCTCCGCATTGCATTTGCGCACCAACGCCATCCCATCCTCAAGGGGGAGCAGGAATAAGGCGGTGGACAGGGCATCTGCCAGGGCGGAGTCTTCGCAAACCACCGTAACACTGCGCCAAAGAGTGCCCGGCATCCGGGTCTTGGGGTCGATGATATGGTGGTACTGCTGCCCCTCCACCGTGTAGGTACGCTGATAGTCGCCGCTGGTGACCACAGCACCGCCGGTGAGGGTGATGGTGTGCAAATTGGAAACGCTGTCATCAGGATCTTGGATGCCGATGATCCAAGGGTCTCCGGTCAGGGTCTTCGACCCGGTGGCGCAGACATTGCCGCCCACGCTGAGCAGCAGTCCTTCCGGGGCGGACTCCGCCACACGCTGTACTGCCCAGCCCTTGGCAATGGCACCCACATCCAGCCGGGTCTGTGGATCCGTGAGATAAACGGTGGATGCGGTCTCATCGATAACAAGGCTGTCCATGCTGATATGGGCAGCGGCTTCCTCCAGCTCTTTGGCATCGGGCAGGGCGGCATGGAGTGGATCTCGAATGCCTTCGGTTCTCGCCGTATGCCACAGGGACAGGACACTGCCCATGGCTGGGTTGACCATACCGTCGGTCAATTCATAGTACCCTTTGCAGTCTATCAGCAGATCGATGATGGCTCCATCCACCGTCACCGGGGCAACACCGGCGTGATCGTTGACGGTTTTCAGATTGTTCAGCCCCTCGTACTCCTGATAGATGTCAAACAGTCGATGATATACCATCAACTCATCGTGGAGCTGCTGGGCCTGCACTTGAAACGCTTCCTCCGTTTCTCCGGGACCGATAATGGTGGTCACCGTGTCAAAGAGGGTCAGGAAGGTGGCGGTGTAGTGTTTGGTTTCCCTTTCCCCACAACCGCACAGCAGCAGACTCAGCAGAACCACCCCGGAAACAAGCCGCTTTTTCATGCCAGTGCCTTGCGGATCAATGCCTGAAAGCCACCAATGGCAATGGTCACGGAGGAAGCCAGGTCTGACCCATCCGCCGCCTTTCCGGTCTCGCTGATGGCGATGCCGGATACCGCCTCGGCGGTCTTGCCGGTGACGTAAGCGGCAAAGGCTGCGGCCTGCCGGTTCCACTCGGCAGAGGCACCGCCATAGGCAACCATGCCGTAGTTCTCCCCCAGTTCATTCTTGGTGGGGATGGAGGCGGTCACATCTGTGGTGATGACACCGGCGGTATCAAAGGTGGTCTTTGCCTGCAAGGAATCGATGACGCAGGAGGTGATCACGCCGCCCCGCTCCGTCACAGCGGTGATGTCCGCATCCAGCTGGGCGAAGCCTTCCGTATACTCAAGGGCGGAGGTGCTGCCGCTGAGCTTATTCACCGTTGCCAGCTTCAGGGGATCTCCTACCTGCGCCCCCAGATGCTGGGCGTTGTTGACCGCCGCCTCGATAAGGCTGACAAAGCCTCCCAGATAGATGGTGGCAGAGGCGGCAAGATCGGAGCCACCGGGTGCTTTACCGGTCTCGTCAATGGCACCGGTCTTCAATTCCGCCACACTCTTGCCTGCGGCATATTGACAAAAGGCAGCCACCTGCTCATCCCATTCGGCAACTGCGCCGCCATAGGCTGCCATGCCATAACGCTCTCCCAGCTCATTCTTGGTGGGAACAGCCGCCGTCACATCTGTGGTGATCACGCCGGCGGTGTCAAATTCTACTGTGGCAGGGATGCTGTCAATGACACAGCTTTGAATGACACCGGCATCGTCCACCGTGACGGCGGCAACGGTCACATCGTACTTGACCGCACCGTTTGCCTCGGCGGTGGCAGATATGCTGTCTGCGGCGGAAGCAGTCACCGCCAGCCCGGTCTTTAAGGAATTGCTGTCGGCAGTGGGGGGAACAGTACAGGTACACTCTCCCACTACCACAGTGGTGCCCACACAGCCGGTGAGCAGTCCAAGCATCAGCACCGTCACCAGCAATAAGGAAAGGATTTTCTTCATTTCAGGTTCCTCCATAGGAAAATGTGAAATTTATCTGCTCACTTCCGGGGAAGCGAATACAGTCTGTAGGGGACGGAGCACTCCGGCACAGGCTGCGCCCATGAGAAAGCCGGTGACCATACCAGCCAGCAGCAGCCAAGGAAGGTATGCGGCAACATACATAGAACCCAGCAGTACCATTGCCATCAGGATCTGACCGATCTGATGGGCGGCGGCCCCCAGGATACTGACTCCGTAGACGGAAAACAGGGGCAGCTTCTTTGCCCACGTCATGACGGTCAGAGAAAGAAGTCCGCCGGTGAGGGAAAAAAGCAGTGCCGTCATCCCTCCCCCGAAGACCGCCCCCAGAATACACCGGGGCAGCAAAATGGCATAGGCATGGCAGGGCTTGAACAGGTATAGTGCCGTCACTGTGACCATATTGGCAAGCCCCAATTTCAGCCCCGGCAGTGGAATTACCAGCTGTAGGGGAAGAAACCGCTCCGCATAGGAAAGGGTCAGCGCAAGGGCGGTCATCACGGCGCAGAAGGCGATCTGCTTTGCTTTGCTCATTGCCATCACCCCACTACGAAGTCCACATCCGACTCGCCGCCCACCAGCCGCAGCTCCAGGGCATTTGGCAAGCAGACAATGCTTCTTCCCGGACGGTCCATCCAGCCGCAGCCCACACAGTCCCTCCCGGGGCAGTCAGAGTTGGTAATGGCCACCGCTCCATCCCGGACGGTGACGGTATTGGTATAATCGCCGGTCAGGGTAACTTGCCGGTCTTCATGCAAAGGCAGAGTACCGATCAAGCCTCCATCCTGATAAAGATGAACCGCCGCAGCAGGCTCTGCTCCGGGCAGAAAAAACAGAAACAGCACCACAGCAAGCACCGCCACCAACGCCACGGCAAGCATATCCCCTTTTTGAAATCGCCAAGGATTTTTTACCATGGATGCCACCTCCCCCATTCCTGTCCGCCATCAGTGGACAGTTTTATAAAATCGTCCTCATTATACAGACACGCAAGTTTCTTGTAAAGTGGAAACATTATGGAAATACGGTGGAAAAATACAAGAAAATCTCTTGACTTTTGGAATTTTAAGTGCTAAAATAGACCAGCCGCATCGAAGGGGCTTAAGTTGGTGCGCTCTGCACCCGCCTCAAGAGCGAGACTACACAATATAAAGTAGGTGAAAAAGAAATGAAGGCAGTTATCGTTACCGGTGGCAAGCAGTACACCGTTGCCGAGGGCGACGTTCTCTACATTGAGAAGCTGAACGCCGAGGCTGACACCACCGTCAACTTCGATCAGGTTCTGGCTGTTCTGGACGGCGAGAATTCCAAGATCGGCGCTCCCATCGTCAAGGGTGCCGTGGTCGAGGGCAAGGTCGTGAAGAACGGCAAGGGTAAGAAGCTCACCATCTTCAAGTACAAGCCCAAGAAGGGCGAGAAGAAGAAGATGGGTCATCGCCA
>CAZENN010000106.1:0-6817 GCA_964513605.1 uncultured Oscillospiraceae bacterium | reverse complement strand
TCAGCTCTTCCTCGCTGTAGGCAAAGCCGCCGCCGGTGCCGCCCAGGGTAAAGGCAGGCCGCAGCACCACAGGATAGCCGATCCGCGCCGCTGCTTCCTTGGCTTCCTCAATGGAGTAGGTGATCTCAGAGGGAATCACCGGCTCGCCGATGGATTCGCACAGCTCCTTGAACAGCTCCCGGTCCTCCGCCCGTTCGATGGACGAACTGGAGGTTCCCAGCAGCTGCACATTGCATTCCTTCAAAATGCCCTTCTTTTCCAGCTGCATGGCAAGGTTCAGACCGGTCTGACCGCCAATACCGGGGAGAATGGCATCAGGACGCTCGTAGCGGATGATTTTCGCTACATATTCCAGAGTCAGCGGCTCCATATACACCTTATCGGCGATGGTGGTGTCGGTCATGATGGTGGCAGGATTGGAGTTCACCAGAACCACCTCATAGCCCTCCTCCTTCAAAGCAAGACAGGCCTGAGTACCGGCGTAGTCAAATTCGGCAGCCTGTCCGATGACGATTGGACCGGAGCCGATGATCATAATTTTCTTCAAATCAGTGCGCTTTGCCATAAGAATTTGCCTCCAATGTTGATGAGTTGTTTTCTTGCCAGATGATTTTGCCGTCACAGACGGTCAGGACACAGCGTCCAAACAGGTTCATACCGGTGAAGGGAGTGGCTTTTCCCATGGAGAGAAACTCTGCCGGGTCCACCGGATATTCTTTCTCTAAATCCCAAAGACTGAAATCCAGCCCCAGGGGAATTTGGAACCGACTTCGGGGATTGTCACACAGCAGTGCCACCAGCTTCTCCATTGTGATGATACCCGGTTTTACCAGATGGGTATACAGGCTAGGAAATGCTGTTTCCAGTCCGACGATGCCAAAGGCACTGTGCTCCAAGCCTTTGGATTTTTCCTCGGCACTGTGGGGAGCGTGGTCCGTGGCGATCATGTCAATGGTGCCGTCTGCAATGCCCTCGATCAGCGCAAGACGATCCTCCCGTCCTCGCAGAGGGGGGTTCATCTTAAACCGCCCATCCTCCTGCAAGGAACTGTCATCCAAAATCAGATAATGAGGACCGGTTTCACAGGTCACATCCAACCCTTCCGCCTTGGCTTGCCGGATCAGAGCCACGCTTTCCTTGGTGGAAATGTGGCAGACGTGGTAGCCGCAGCCGGTCTGCCTGACCAGCTCCAGGTCCCGCTGGATCTGCCCCCATTCGCTTTCGGAGCAGATGCCCCTGTGACCATGGGCTTTGGCGTATTCCCCATCGTGGATATAGCCCCCACGGAGCAGGGAATTGTCCTCACAGTGGGCAACGATGAGCTTGCCCAGTTCCTTTGCCTTGCGCATGGCGGCACGCATCATCTCATCACGCTGAACACCACGCCCATCATCGGAAAAGCCGCATACATCCTTCGCCATGGCATCCATCTGGGACAATTCCTCGCCACGCTGCCCCATGGTGATGGTACCATAGGGATAGACATGGATGCAGGCATCCTCTGCGATGATCTGGAGCTGTCGGTTTAAATGCTCGGCGGTGTCCGGGGTGGGGTCCAGGTTGGGCATGGTGCATACCGCACTGTAGCCGCCCCGTGCCGCTGCCAAAGAGCCGGTTCGGATGGTTTCCTTGTATGAAAATCCCGGCTCTCTGAAATGCACATGCACATCACAAAAGCCGGGAAATACAGCGTATTGAGAATTGGAAACACGAATTCCGACGTTGGAAAGGAAATTCAAAACACGATCTGCAAAGGCCTTGTCGCAGGCGGTATTCATGATTTGAATCTTGTTTCGCATCATCATAACGTTCTCCTTTTCGTGGATTGTGGACCTCAAATCCTCCGAAAATTATACCACGTTTTCGGGAGGGTTGTCAATAGTCCATGGTACACAAACGCTCCCAAAAGTCGTGGGACTTCCGGGAGCGTTTATTGGTCAATTGGTATAGTTGTCGAAGTATCCCTGAACCAGGATAATGGGCGTGCCCTTGTCGCCGGAACCGGAGGTCAGATCGCACAAAGAGCCGATCAGATCCGTCAGGCGGCGGGGAGTGGTGCCCTGGGAGGCCATATTGCCCACCAGATCGCCCTTCTTCTGGCGAATGGCATTTTCGATGGCGGCCTTCAGCTCAGCACCGGACAGGTCCGCAAAGTCATTATCTGCCAGATATTTCAGCTTCAGCTCATTGGGAGTGCCCTCCAAGCCTGCGGTGTAACCGGGGGAGACCACCGGGTCGGCAAGCTCCCAGATCTTTCCGGCAGGATCCTTAAAGGCACCATCGCCGTAGACCATGACCTCAATGTGCTTGCCGGTCTTTTCCAGCAGCTGGGACTGAATATTTGCCACCAGATCGCCGCAGCTTCTGGGGAACAGCTTCACCGTGTCCTCAGTAGACTTGTTAGAGCCCAGCAGACCGTAATCCGCATTATAGCCGTTGCCATCGATGGGAGTGGTGAGGATGTCATCCAGACCGCAGACGGTTTCCGCACCGGCGGCCAGCAGCAGCCGCTTGGTACGCTTGCGCGTATGAATGTCGCAGTTGAGCACCTTCTTGGCATAGGGGAGGATGGCACGGGGATCATTGGCAAAAATGATCTGAACCTCAGCACCGCATTCCTTCACCAGATCACCGTAGTACTGAACATAGTCCACGCCGGTGAAGGGATGGGGGTTAGCACCGAAGAGGGTACGGTATTTTTCAAGAGACAGAACATCGGAATAGGGATTGACGTTGGCAGCGTCCAGCTGATCGAAGCTGACCAGCTCATTGCCCACCTCGTCAGAAGGGTAGCTGAGCATCAGCACGATCTTCTTTGCACCCTTGGCAATGCCACGCAGACAAATGGCAAAGCGGTTACGGGACAGGATGGGGAAAATAACACCAACGGTCTCGCCACCCAGCTTAGCGCGAACATCCTTTGCAATGGCATCCACACTGGCGTAGTTACCCTGTGCACGGGCGACTACGGACTCGGTAACAGCAACCACGTCACGGTCTCTCAGTGAGAAGCCTTCGCTTTCGGCGGCTTCCAGCACACTGGTGACAACGATCCCGGCAAGATCATCACCTTCACGGATGATCGGGCAGCGAATGCCCCGGGAGACGGTTCCGACTTTTCTTTCCATAATGAAACCTCATTTCTCCGGCATATCTATTCAGAATGCCGAGCAAGTATCCTTGAGAGCTACGCTCAAAGGAAGGGCAAGGGGGCGAAAATATCCCCTTTTAACCCTTAATATTATTACGATTTTCTACCTGAATTGCAAGAGGGAATCCCGACTAAAATGAAAAAGAACGAAAGCATAATATTTGTTCTTTTTGACAAATAAGACGATGGACTTAAAGATTTGGAGAGGTGCCGAATGGGATATTACCTATCTTTTCCATGTACTTCTGGAGAACAGCAGCAAAATCGGGAAGATCTCCAGCCGCCCTGCCAGCATGTCCATGGACAGCACCAGCTTACTGAACATACTGAACTGGGAGAAATTACAGGTCGGACCCACCGCCTCAAAGCCGGGACCAATGTTATTAAAGCAGGACAGCACGGCGGTAAAATTGGTGCCGATGGAGAAGCCGTCAATGGAAATGAGAATATAGCTGAAAATAATGATCAGCACATAGGCGGCAAGATAGGCGTTGGTATTATCCAGCACGGTTTTGTCCATGACCTGGCCGTTGTTGCGGACCATGCGGACCTTTTTGGGGTTGACAACCTTGGTGATGTTCCGGCGAAGACTTTTCACAAGGATCAGCAGTCGTGCCACCTTCAAACCGCCGCCGGTACTGCCGGCGCAGGCACCGACCACCATCAAAAACATAAGAATACCCTTGGAGAAGGCAGGCCACTGGTCAAAATCTGTGGTGGCATAGCCGGTGGTGGTGATGAAGGTGGAGACTTGGAAGGCAGAATGGCGAACCGTTTCCTCCAGCGTCTTGTACATCCCCCGGATATTAAAGGCAATGAGGACGATGCTGGTCAGCACAATGAGCGCATAAGCCCGCAGTTCCTCGTCCTTGAAGACGCTGCGAAATTGCTTCAGCAAAATCAGATAGTAGCAGCTGAAATTCACACCGAACAGCAGCATGAACACCGTAGTCACGTTTTGCAAATAGGGACTATAGCTTGCCATGGAGTCGTTTTTAATGCCAAAGCCGCCGGTGCCGGCAGTGCCAAAGGCGGTGCAAACGGCTTCAAACAGGGACATTTTTCCGATGAGCAGGAAAATGATATCCAAAACCGTCAGGGCAATGTAGATCAGGTACAAGATCAAGGCGGTCTTGCGCATCCGGGGTACCAGCTTGCCTACGCTGGGACCGGGGCTTTCCGCACGCAGCAGATGCATGGTAAAGCCCGTGTCCCCTCCGCCGGGAGCAACGGCAAGCAGAAACACCAGAACGCCCATGCCTCCCAGCCAGTGGCTGAAGCTGCGCCAGTAAATCAATCCCATGGACAGGGCTTCCACATCCGTTAAAATAGAGGAACCGGTGGTGGTAAAACCGGAGACGATTTCAAAAAAGGCATCAACATAGTTGGGAATCTCTCTGGACAGGAAAAAGGGAAGACAGCCAAATAAACTCAGTACGATCCAGCTGATGCCCACACATACCATGCCTTCACGGGCATCAAGTGCTCTTGGTGCCTTGCGGCACAGCAAAAACAGAACACCGGCAGCCACGGCAATGGCGGCTATGGCAATCAGAAAGCCATAGACCGCGTTCCATTCCCTTTGAAAGAGACTGATGAGCAGTGCCGGAATCATAAACAGACCTTCAATGGTCAAAATTTGAGAGCTGAAACGCCCCATTATCTTAAAGTTCATGGCAATGCCTCTTACATAAAAATATCGTTGATCTGTTTCAGAACGCCACGCCCACTGGTGACCACCACCAGCGTATCCCCGCTTTCGAAGGTGGAGTCGCCGTTGGGAATCTCCGTTTGGGAGCCGTGGATGATGCAGGCCACCAGCACATTCTGCTTGGTTTTCAGCTTTTTCAGGGGAATGCCGCAGTTTTTGGTATTTTCATCCACCCGGAACTCCATGGCCTCCACCTGACCGTCGGCAATGGCGTGGACGGACAGGGCGGCACCGGTCTGGTTTTGCATGGCCCGGACATAGCGAACAATGGCATTGCTGCACAGATCCTTGGGACAGACGACCCGGTCCAGATGCAGACTGTCAATGATGGAACGGTCCTCGGACTGGGACTGCTTGGTAATGACCTGGGGTACCCCTTGACTGGTGGCATAGAGGGAGAGAATCATATTCAGCTCATCAGAACCGGTAAGGCTTACAAAGGCATCACATTTGGAAAGCCCCTCGCTTTTCAGAAGCTCCAAATCGGTTGCGTTGCCATGGATGATATCCACCCCGGGCAGTTGGGCAAACAGATCCTCGGCCCGGTCTTTGCGAGCCTCGATGATCTGTACCTGAATGCCGCTCTTTCTCAAAAGTCTTGCCAAATAGAAGCTGATTTTACTGCCGCCGCAAAGCATGACTCGGCGAACCCTCCGGGTGATGATACCCAGATTTTTCAGAAGGATCGCCAGATTTTCCGTGGGAGCGGTGACGAAGATTCGATCGCCCTCCTGTAAAACAAAGTTACCCGAGGGAACCATGGCGGCACCGTTTCGCAGCACGGCGCACACCAGTGTCCGACAGCGGACAATGCTCGCCATTTCCATCAACGGCTTTCCACACAGCTTGCTCTCGGCATCCACACGCAGCTCCACGATTTCCGCTCTGCCCCGGGCAAAAATATCCCGTCGCAAAAAGCCGGGGAATTGCAGAAGCCGGTCGATCTCCTTGGCGGCTCGCTTTTCCGGATTGACCACCATGGACAGAGCGAAGGTATCCCGCATTTCATAGATCTGATCCGTGTATTCCGGGTTGCGGATACGGGCAATGGTATGTAATTTGGGATTTAATCCGTGGGCTGTGGTACAGCACAAAAGGTTGATTTCGTCCGCGCTGGTGGCAGCGATCAGAAGATCAGCCTCCGCAACACCTGCCTGAAGCAGTGTGGGCATGGAAGCGCAGTTGCCAAGTACCGCCATCACATCATAACGGGCGAGGGTGTCATCCAAAACCGACTGATCGTGGTCAATAATGGTAATATCATATCCTTCCGCACTAAGCTGCCGAGCCAAAGTGGAACCCACCCGACCGTCACCGGCAATGATGATATTCATAAAAAACCTCCAAAGGAAACAGTTAACGCCATTATAGCACAGGTCAGAGGAAATTACAATATTACGGAAATGAGATACCGAGAAGATACAAGATAGAAGATACAAGATACAAGATATTCCGGATGATCGCACCACAGTAGCGACCGACCTCCGGACGGTCCATCCCGACAACCACACACTCCGTAGCGACCGACCTCCGGACGGTCCATCCCGACAACCACACACTCCGTAGCGACCGGCCTCCGGACGGTCCATGCCGACAACCACACACTCCGTAGCGACCGGCCTCCGGACGGTCCATCCCGACAACCACACACTCCGTAGCGACCGGCCTCCGGACGGTCCATGCCGACAACCACACACTCCGTAGCGACCGGCCTCCGGACGGTCCATCCCGACAACCACACACTCCGTAGCGACCGGCCTCCGGACGGTCCATGCCGACAACCACACACTCCGTAGCGACCAGCCTCCGGAGGGTCCTTCCCGACAACCACACACTCCGTAGCGACCGGCCTCCGGAGGGTCCTTCCCGACAACCACACCCTACGTAGCGACCGGCCTCTGGACGGTCCTACCCGTCGAACTCTTCCAACAACGCCGGTTGAGTGCAACAACCTA
>CAZENN010000105.1:0-6904 GCA_964513605.1 uncultured Oscillospiraceae bacterium | reverse complement strand
GGCGGTGATGGCAAGCCCCTTTATCTCAACCATTGTGGATGCCTTGTCATTGCTGGTGTATTTCCTGTTTGCAAAGAGTATTTTGAAGCTATAAAAACTGCCCTTCCGCAAAACCTGCGGAAGGGCAGTTTTTATAATAAACGTAGCGACCGGCCTCCGGACGGTCCCACCCGGTGATGGTTTGCGCAATGGGCGGTATTTTGGGAAACGGTACGGTTTTGATGGTAATTGTGGGTGGTTTTGTTTATCCGGTGTTGCGGCGAATCGTGGGTGCGGTGCGGACCGTCCGGAGGCCGGTCCCTACGCTCTTATCTTAACTATCGTATCCCATGGGATTTTTACTCTGCCAGTTCCAGGAGTCCCGGCACATGTCTTCCAGGGTGTGTTCCGCGGTCCAGCCCAGCAGTTCCCGGCTCTTGGTGGGGTCGGCGTAGCAGGTGGCGATGTCACCGGGGCGGCGGGGGGCAATGACGTAGGGCAGTGCCACGTTATTGACAGAGCGGAAGGCCTTGACCATGTCCAGCACGCTGTAGCCGGTGCCGGTGCCTAAGTTGAAGACCTCGCAGCCGGGGTTGGCGGTGACGTATCTTACCGCCGCCACATGACCCTTTGCCAAGTCCACCACATGAATATAGTCCCGGACACCGGTGCCGTCGTGGGTATCGTAATCGTCACCGAAGACGCTGAGCTTCTCCCGTCTGCCAACGGCGACCTGGGTGATATAGGGCATCAGGTTATTGGGAATGCCTCTGGGGTCCTCGCCGATGTCACCGGAGGCATGGGCACCGATGGGGTTGAAGTAGCGCAGCAGCACCACGCCCCACTCTTTGTCGGAGGTACACAGACCGCCCAAGATCTGCTCGGTCATGTACTTGGTCCAGCCGTAGGGGTTGGTGCAGTTGCCGGTGCGGCTGGTCTCACGCAGGGGCATCTCGTTATCGGCGGTGTAGACGGTGGCGGAGGAGGAGAAGATGATGTTCTTCATGCCCACTTCCTTCATCACCTTGGTCAGAACCAGCGTGGAGTTCAGGTTGTTGTCGTAATACTCCCAAGGCTTGGCAACGCTTTCGCCCACTGCCTTCAAGCCGGCAAAGTGGATGACGCAGCCGATGTCATGGGCGGCGAAGATTTTTTTCAGCAGTGCCTCATCCCGGACATCCCCTTCGTAGAAGGTCAGCTCCTTACCGGTCAAAGCCATGACCCGCTCCAGACTTTTGGGACTGGAGTTGCAAAGATTGTCGATGACTACCACACCATAGCCTTCGTTCAAAAGCTCCAGGCAGGTGTGAGAACCAATATATCCGGCACCGCCGGTAACCAGTACGTTCATAGGAAACCTCCAAAATTGTATTTTTGTCTATTCTACCGCTTTTTAAGAAAAAAAGCAAGAGGGCACTATGGCTGTTTCGTGAAACGCAGCAGGGTGGTATGGTCGTATTCTTCGCCTGCTTTCAGGACGGGGGAAAGGAAATTGGGCTGGTTGGGGGAATTGGGGAAGAATTGGGTTTCCAGACAGTAGCCCTGCCAGGGGCGGTAGAGGGCGTTGTCCTTGCCTTTGGTTTCGGGATAGATGAAATTGCCGGTATAGAACTGAAGCCCGGGCAGGGTGGTCTCCACCTCCATACAGATGCCGGTGGTCTCGGAAACAGCCCTTGCCGCCGGACGGAGCTTGCCCACGGGACCGTCGATGGCGTAGTTGTGGTCAAAGCCGCCGAATTGCCGCAGCGTTGGGCAGGCTCGGCGCTGAGGGGAGTCGATGGGACAGAGGTGGCTCAGATCCATGGGAGTCCCTGAAACCGGCTCCAATGTTCCAAGGGGGATGGTCTGCTCGTCGGTGGGGGTGTAGGACCGGGCGAAGAGCTGAACCTGCTGGTCAAGTGCCGATCCGGAATTGTGACCGGACAGGTTAAAATAGCTGTGATTGGTCAGGCTGCAGATCGTATCCCGGTCAGAAACGGCACGGTGGCGCAGGATGAGGCAATTCCCCTCCAGCCGGAACCGGGCGGTACATTTGAGAGTGCCGGGATACCCTTCCTCCCCATGGGGACTCAGAAGGGATAGGGTAACGGACTCCCGGGTCAGCTCCTCCACCTGCCAGACCCGGTGGGAAAACCCCCGGTGTCCGCCGTGGAGATGATGATCTCCTATATTTGTATTCAGAACATGGACTTCTCCGTTAAGGGAAAACCGCCCCCAGGCGATGCGGTTGGCGAACCGTCCCACCGTAGCACCGAAGTAGCCGCCGTAGCGGAAATAGGATTCCAAATCGTCATACCCCAGAACCACATCCACCGGATGTCCTTCCCGGTCCGGCACCTCCAACGTGCGGATGGTTGCCCCCAGAGTCAGAACTTCACAGCGGATCAAACCATTGTCCAGACAGATCCGCTCCACCGCCTCATCGTGTTCTGTGACACCGAAGGGGTGGATATTCGAATGCTCCATCATAAAGCCTCCTTGTTTTTTGAAGATGATATCATGCGAAACGTCCAAAATCAAGCCGCAAAGGGTATTCCATTCCTGAAAAGATTGCGCTATAATGGAGCCATCGAAGACAAGGAGTGTGGGTTATGGAAAGAATGGAACTTCACAGACGAACCGCGCTGGATCGGGGCTTTGCCGATGCCTTTGGGGGAAGCCCGGAGGGGTATTTTTCCGCGCCGGGACGGACGGAGATCGGAGGCAATCATACGGATCATCAGCGTGGTCGGGTGCTGGCGGCGGCGGTGGATCTGGATACGGTGGCGGCGGTTCGTGCCAACGGAAGCCATACCATCCGTGTTTTGTCTCAGGGGTATCCCTTGTGTCAGGTGGACCTTCGGGAGATGGAGCCGGTATCTGAACAGCGCAATACCACGGCGGCACTGGTTCGGGGCGTTGCCGCGAGGTTTATCCAGCTGGGCTGTCCGGTGGGAGGCTTTGACGCTTACTGTATGTCCACCGTCCTTCCCGGTTCCGGGCTTAGCTCCTCTGCCGCCTTTGAGGTGCTGATGGGCGTTATCATCAACGACCTGTTTTTTGATGGGAAAGCCGGTGCCCCTCAAATCGCTATGATCGGGCAGTATGCGGAGAACGTATACTTCGGAAAGCCCTGCGGTCTGATGGATCAGGCGGCCAGCGCAGTGGGGGGACTGGTGTACATGGATTTCGCCTGCAAGCAGAAGCCGGTGATACGCTCGGTGGACTTCGACTTCTCCGGCTGCGGTCATGCCCTGTGCATCATCGACACCGGTGCGGATCATGCGGATCTGACGCAGGAGTATGCCGCCATCCCCCTGGAGCTGGGAAAGATCAGTGCCTGTTTCGGAAAGGAGGTCCTTACGGAGGTTTCCGAAGCGGAATTTTACGCCGCCCTGCCCATGCTGCGGCAACGCTGCGGTGACCGGGCGGTGCTCCGGGGCATCCATGAGTATCAGGAAAACAAACGGGTCAGCAGGCAGGTGGAGGCACTGGAACGGGGAGACTTTTCCACCTTTTTGGAGCTGGTCAGGGAAAGCGGACGTTCCTCCTGGATGTATCTGCAAAACGTGATTCCGGCAGGCAGCATCGCTCATCAGGACATGGCGGTCGCCCTTGCCCTGTGTGAAACCTATCTGGAAGGCACCGGTGCCTTCCGTGTCCACGGCGGCGGCTTCGCCGGAACGGTTCAGGCCTACGTTCCCATGGAAAAGCTGGAAATGTTCCGTTCCGCCATCAACAAAGCCTTGGGCAAGGAAGCCTGCCATGTGGTCAGCATACGCCAACACGAAGCCGGAAGATACCACTGAGCGAAAAGGGGCGAAATATTCCGCTGTCCACGGCGGTATTTTCAACCTGATTTCAGGGAATGAGGGGGCGATTATGCACTTCACCAATCCCGTCCATGGGAACATTTTTGGGTTTTGTGAAAATTGCTATGAAATTTTTCAACATTTTATTGAAATTGTCTCTTTCCTTATTGGCGAAAATGTGGTATGTTATGGGTAGGGGGTTGTGCACCGCAGAAGCTCGCCCTTACCCACAAAAGAAAGGATTTGATACCAATGCCTATGACTGAAGAACTCTCAACCTTCCTGTACTATTACCATAACGGTGTCAGCACCCATGCCTATGAATTTTTAGGCTGTCATCCCGAGACCAGAGATGGTGTGGATGGCTTTGTATTCCGGGTTTGGGCACCCAATGCGCAGGCGGTCAGCGTCGTCGGTGACTTTAACTACTGGAACGGCGAAGACCTGTACATGGAGCGCATCTCCCACGGCGTGTGGGAGGCCTGGAGCGGCAACGCAAAGGAGGGTCAGGCTTATAAATACCTGATCCATCACTGGTCCGGCCGCCGGATCCATAAGATGGACCCCGTGGGATTCCAGAGCTGCAAGGCTCCGGATACCTCCTCCGTCATCTGCCGTCTGGACAGCTATAAGTGGCACGACAGCCTGTGGCTGGCTCGCCAGGGTCGCCGTGAGCCTCTGGAAAGCCCCATCAATATTTATGAAATGCACCTGGGCTCCTGGCGTCGTCGCTGGGACGGCGGCGGCTACCTGAGCTACGCCGAAATGGCGGAGCAGCTGCCCGGCTACCTGAAGGATATGGGCTATACCCACGTTGAGCTGATGCCCGTCAGTGAGTATCCCTACGATCCCAGCTGGGGCTATCAGGTCTCCAACTACTACTCTCCCACCAGCCGCTACGGCACACCCGATGAGCTGAAAATGCTGATCGACAAGCTGCACCAGGCAGGCATTGGTGTGATTCTGGACTGGGTTCCTGCCCACTTCCCCAAGGATGAGTACGGTCTGTACGAATTTGACGGCGGCTGCACCTATGAGTACCAGGATCCCATGATGAACGAACATGCCGAGTGGACCACCCGTATTTTTGACTGGGGACGTCCCGAGGTCAAGAGCTTCCTGATCTCCAACGCCGTGTACTGGATCAATGAGTACCATGTGGACGGCATCCGTGTGGACGCGGTCAGCTCCATGCTGTATCTGGACTACGCCCGTCCCAACTACCGCCCCAACCGTTACGGCGGCAGAGAGAACCTGGAGGCCATCGACTTCCTGCGTCAGCTGAACCACGCCTGCTTCGGCTGCCGCAAGGGCATCATCACCGCCGCTGAGGAGTCCACCGCCTTCCCCATGGTCACCCGTCCTGATTTCGATGGCGGTCTGGGCTTCCTGCTGAAGTGGAACATGGGCTGGATGAACGATACCCTGAAGTACATGAAGGAAGACCCCATCTACCGCAAGTACAAGCACAATATGCTGACCTTCTCCATGACCTACGCCTTCTCCGAGAACTTCATCCTGCCTCTGTCTCACGATGAAGTGGTCCACCTGAAGGGAAGCCTGCTCAATAAGATGCCCGGTGACTATTTCTGGAAGTTCGCCGGTGCCAGACTGCTCCGTGGCTACCAGATGGTCCATCCCGGCAAGAAGCTGTGCTTCATGGGCGCGGAGCTGGGTCAGTTCACCGAATGGAACTTCAATAAGGACATCGACTGGACGGTGCTGGACTATGAGATGCACCAGAAGATCCATCTGTACTACAAGGAGCTGAACCACTTCTACAAGGAGCATTCCGAGCTGTGGGCAGATGACCTGAGCTGGGGAGGCTATCAGTGGATCCAGCCCGACGATGCGGACAGCGGCGTCATGGCCTTCCGCAGAATCGATCCCAAGAAGGGCAAGGAGCTGATCTGCGTCCTGAACTTTACCCCGGTGCTCCGGGACGATTACCGTCTGGGTCTGCCCAAGGCAGGCACCTGGGAGCCGGTATTCTGCTCCGACGATTGGCGTTACGGCGGCACCAACCAGCTACCCTGGGCAGTGGAGTCTGAGGAAGTGCCTTATCGTGAGTATGAGTGCTCCGGCAACTTCCGCATCAGCCCCATGTCCCTGACCATCTATGCCCACAAGCCCGCCCGGAAGGGTCGCAAGAAGGCAGAAGCAGTCGAAGCCGCACCGGAAGCAGCCGCTCCCGAGGCAGCAGAAGCAGCAGAATAAATCATAACAAAACATCGCATCTCTATATCAACAGGGGGCGGAGGAAAGCCTCCGCCCCCTTTCCGTAGTGGGCAGCCTCCCGGACAACTTATTGAATAACGAATGATCAACGAAACACAATGGAGGGATAATATGTGTAACCAAAGGCAGGCAATCGCTATTTTGGGTGAAGTTTACGCTTCCTGCAATCCGATTTTCAACAATGCCATTATGGACGCATATTTGTATGGTTCTTATGCGCGTGGGGACTATCATGCCGAATCCGATATTGATATTCTTCTGACCGTAGACTTGGAGGCAGAAGCGATTTCCGGACTGCGAAAAAGCCTCGCTTTTGTTATCAGCGAATTGAGCTTGGAGCATGATATAACGGTATCGGTTACCGTAAAACCCCTGGCTCAATTCAAGCAATACGCCGATGTCCTGCCCTACTACAAGAATATTCTAAGGGAGGGTATCCGGTATGCGTCTTGAAGATAAAAAAGGATTATCCAACGCTCGTTTCATCCGTGCCAAAGAATGCTTAAAATCAGCAAGTGTGTTGCTGGAAGCCGGTGATTACAAGGGTGCCGCAAACCGTTCTTATTATGCGATTTTTCATGCAATGCGTTCTGTTCTGGCCTTTGATGAAATTGATATGAAGCATCATAGCGGTGTCATATCTGAGTTTCGCCGTCTTTATATCAAGACAGGGATTCTTGACAAATCGCTGTCACCCATCATCACAATGCTTTTTGACATCCGACAGGAAAGCGACTACGATGATTTCTTTGTAATCTCCAAGTCTGAAGTTGTGGAACAGATTGCAAACGCTAAGACCTTTTTGACCGCAATTCAGCAATACCTGGCTGCGAAGTAAGCGCGCAAGCGGTCAGATCCGAACTCCAAGACAGGAAATATCTCATATCTCATATCTC
>CAZENN010000104.1:0-6971 GCA_964513605.1 uncultured Oscillospiraceae bacterium | reverse complement strand
GTAGTCTCGAAATTTTTGTTATTTCGAGTGTCTACTCTATGGGGAGCATATCATTGTGTGATACCCCCTTGGTAAATTTTTAATTACAGCAACTCAATGACAGCGTCGGCGTACTCCTGGCAGGTGGCGCAGGAGCCGTCGGACTTGACGGTCAGGGGGCAATCTGCCATGGCCTTTTCCAGCTTCTCGGCCTTCTCAGCTCTGCAAATGTGACGCAGCAGCAGAGCGACGGCCGCCGCCGGGGCAACGCCATCTTCGAAAAGCTTCTTGCCGCCGGAAAGCGGCTGCTGCATATCATCGAAGGCAGCAAGGGACTTTCCAATAAGGAACTGGCAAGGTTTACCGATCAGGTCAATGCTTTGTGCGATAAATATTCTAAAAAGTGATACTTTTTATCTAAAGCAGGGCTGTTCCCTTTTGGAACTAGCCCTGCTTTTAAAATAAACTGACAATTTCAACAAAAAATAATACCCAAATTATACAAATCAATGATTCTTGTCCAAGGCAACAATGAAGAGTTGTGCATGGGAAGAAAATGTGATATAAAATAACTGACAGTGTATAAAATTTGAGAATGGTTTTTTCTATACATTTGCTTATTTATTTTGCAAGAGGTAAGTCCCGTGGGAAGTTGATTTGCGTTATAGTAAAGCAGGAAAAATTAATTTAATATAATAATATATTATAGATTGATTGATATCACACTATGGGCTCTGTATTATAATGCTACAGATGCAAATGTGAAAAGCAGGTATTTAAATCTTATTTACGATGAGCAATACCATGTGGATCAGATTAGAACCAACTATCCTGATACATACGATTTTATGAATAGTGTTCGCGATGGAAAATCCTATATCACAGACTATTAAAAAGGGGAATGAAAATGGAAAGGTTACTCAATCGTAAGAGAAACACGATCCTACTGGTACTGCTTACGATGGTGTGCGTTGCTACAGTGGTTCTCTTTACGTTCAGCATGGATAAAGTCATCAAGGTCGAAGAGGCAATGGCGCAACATCCATTGGAAAATGTTTTCACTTATATGATATTTGGCTTTTTTGAACTGCTGTTGGTATTTACCGTACCTTCTTTGGTAGGAACAGCGAAATATGCGCTCTATGTTCAGGATAAAAGCAGGACCGGAATGGTATTTGCCACCGGCTTGGCACTGGTATCCAGTTTGATTACGGTATTGAGCTGGCTTTGGATTATCTGCATCTGGAGTATGGATACCGGATGGAAGCCGTTGGGCATCGTCAGCCAAGATCAGATCATGATTGCTCTGCTTATGCTGTGGTGCTTCCTGCTTGTTTGGATCCCTGGTTTGCTGGTTAAAAAGCTGGTTAAAAAGCTGGTTATAAGGAAGCGCTGTAAGCTGGATACTCCGGCAAAGAAACGTGGCTGTCGGGAATGTTTGCAGTCATTGGGTGTGGTGTTCGCTGTGTTTACGATGGCGATGCTGCTGCTCAGTCTGAGATATGCCTGGCAGATCATGTCATGCTGGGATGAAAAGCAACTGCCCCAGCAGTGGTACATAGGTGTCATTGTCCATGGTGTAGCAGGGATCATCGCCGGAGTGGAACTGATTTTGGGCATTCGCTTCATTCTGAACCGATCCCATGGGAAGGTTCCCGTGGGTGCGCTGCTTCTGAGTAGCAGCTGTTTGGGCTATTTTACCTTGTGGGCCTGCCAGATTTACACCATAATGGGCGCGTTTAACGGTGAGTATGTCAGCAGCTACGCCTATGCCAATAGTATTCTTTGTGTCATAGTGCAGCGTATGGTTACTCCGGTGTTTCTCGTTATTGCAACAGCACTGTGCAAAAGAAAAAAGAAATCCATAACCTAAAATTCAGGGCTGTCACATTTGACAGCCCTGAAAATTATTACAACAGCTCAATAACAGCGTCGGCGTACTCCTGGCAGGTGGCGCAGGAGCCGTCGGACTTGACGGTCAGGGGGCAATCTGCCATGGCCTTTTCCAGCTTCTCGGCCTTCTCAGCTCTGCAAATGTGACGCAGCAGCAGAGCGGCGGCTTTCAGGATGCTGTCGGGGTTGGCGTAGTGACCCATGCCACGCTCGATCATTCTGGGAGCGGAGCCGTGGATGGCTTCGAACATGGCGTACTTGTCGCCGATGTTTGCACTGCCGGCAGTACCAACGCCGCCCTGAATCTGGGCAGCCTCATCGGTGATGATGTCGCCGTACAGGTTGGGCAGCAGCACCACCTGGAACTTCTCTCTCAGACCTTCCTTGAGCAGGTTGGCGGTCATGATGTCGATGTAGTAATCCTCAACGGTGATGTCGGGATAATCGGCGGCAACCTCGTGGGCAATGGCGGTGAACTTGCCGTCGGTCTTCTTCATGATGTTTGCCTTGGTGACGATGGACACATGGTTCTTGCCGTTGTTCTTGGCATACTCAAAGGCGGCACGGGCGATCCGGCGAGTGCCCAGATCGGTGGTGACCTTGAAGTCAACAGCCATACCGGGGAGCTCTACGCCACGGCTGCCCAGAACGTACTCACCCTCGGTGTTCTCACGGTAGAACATCCAGTCGATGCCCTGCTCGGGGATGCACACAGGACGGCAGTTGGCGTACAGATCCAGCTCCCGGCGCATTGCCACGTTGGCACTTTCCATGGTGCCGCCGTGGGGGGTGGTGGTGGGTCCCTTCAGGAT
Organism: uncultured Oscillospiraceae bacterium; assembly: GCA_964513605.1. Classification (GTDB taxonomy): domain Bacteria; phylum Bacillota; class Clostridia; order Oscillospirales; family Oscillospiraceae; genus Faecousia. The sequence goes on along the minus strand of CAZENN010000104.1, from coordinate 4,287 downwards.
CACATCGCAGCTCTTGATCTCAGCCAGAACGTCATCGGGGATCGCCTGACCCTTTGCAATACGGTTCTCAATGGTCAGACCTTGAATTTCCTTGATGATGATGCTGCCGGCTTCCACTTCGTCAGCCAGGAGCTTCTTCAAAACACGGGCGGCGTGCTGGGTGATGATGGGACCAATGCCGTCACCATCCACAACACCGATGGTCACCACCTTCTTGGTGGTGAAATCGGTCTTCTCGCAGTCCATCTTTGCGATACGAGCCTGCTGCTCTTCCAGCAGCTTCTTAAATGCCTCACAGGCGTTCATAATATCCATTATTGTCCACCCTCCTTGGTGTAGTTCAGCAGACCGCCGGCCAGAAGAATGGCCTTCTGACGCTGAGACAGGCTGCACAGTACGTTAAATTGATTGCCGGTGGTCTTGTCGGTGACGGTGAGCTTGCCCTCGTCCATACCGGCAACGATGCCGTTGATGCACAGATCCGCATCCTGGCTGACCTTGTCGTAATCCTCGGGATTTTCAAAGGTCATGGGCAGAATACCGGCGTTGATCAGGTTTGCCACATGAATACGGGCAAAGCTCTTGGCGATCACGCCACGGATGCCCAGATACATGGGAACCAGTGCGGCATGCTCACGGGAGGAACCCTGACCGTAGTTGCTGCCGCCGACGATGATGCCGTCTCCTGCTGCCTTGGCACGCTCCGGGAAGCTGGGATCGCAGACCTCGAAGCAGAACTTGCTCAGGAAAGGAATGTTGGAGCGGTAGGGGAGGATCTTGGCACCGGCAGGCATGATGTGGTCGGTGGTGATGTTGTCACCCACCTTAAGTACCAGCTTGGCTTCCAGCGTGTCGGTGAATGCCTTGCTCTTGGGGAACTCCTTGATGTTGGGACCACGGAGGACCTGCGCATCGGCGGCCTGCTCCACAGGAACGGGAGCCAGCACCGCAGAGTCATTGACCAGGAACTTCTCGGGCATCCGAATCTCCAGAGGCTCGGAAATGGTGGTGGGATCGGTGATGTAGCCGGTAAGGGCGGAGGCAACGGCGGTTTCCGGGGAGACCAGATAAACCTGACCGTCCTTGGTGCCGCTGCGTCCCAAGAAGTTACGGTTGAAGGTCCGCAGGCTCACACCGGCGGAGTTGGGGGAGAAGCCCATGCCGATACAGGGACCGCAGGCGCATTCCAGCACACGGGCACCGCTGGCGAGAATGTCAGACAGAGCACCGCAGTCGGAGAGCATGGTCAGAACCTGACGGGAGCCGGGGGACACGGACAGGCTGACGCTGGAATGGATGGTCTTGCCCTTGAGCATGGCGGCAACCTTCAGAAGGTCCATCAAAGAAGAGTTGGTGCAGGAGCCGATGCAGACCTGATCCACCTTCACATCCTTCAGGGTGCTGACCTGAACCACGTTGTCAGGGCTGTGGGGGCAGGCGATCATGGGCTTCAGGGAGGACAGATCGATGTCAATGATCCGGTCATACTCCGCATCCGGGTCGCTGGCCAGGGGAGTGTAGTCCTCCTCACGCCCCTGAGCGGCCAGGAATGCCTTGGTCACTTCATCAGAGGGGAAGATGGAGGTGGTGGCACCCAGCTCGGTACCCATGTTGGTGATGGTGCCCCGCTCGGGAACGGACAAGGTTGCAACGCCTTCGCCGCCCCATTCCACAATGGCACCCACGCCGCCCTTAACGGAAAGGATTCTCAGAAGCTCCAGAGAAACGTCCTTGGCGGTGACGTAGGGGCTGAGCTTGCCGGTCAGATTGACCTTGAACATTTTGGGCATGGTGATGTAGTAAGCACCGCCGCCCATGGCAACCGCTACGTCCAGACCGCCTGCGCCAAAGGCCAGCATACCAATGCCGCCGCCGGTGGGGGTGTGGCTGTCAGAACCGATCAGAGTCTTGCCGGGCTTGCCGAACCGCTCCAGATGGACCTGATGGCAGATACCGTTGCCGGGACGGGAGAAATAAACGCCGTGCTTGGCGGTGACGGTCTGCAAATAGCGGTGGTCGTCGCCGTTTTCGAAGCCGCACTGCAAGGTGTTGTGATCCACATAGGCAATGCTCAGCTCCGTCTTGACCCGGGGGATGCCCATGGTCTCAAATTCCAGATAGGCCATGGTACCGGTGGCGTCCTGTGTCAGTGTCTGATCAATACGAAGGGCAACCTCACTGCCGGGGGTCATATCACCGCTGACCAGGTGCGCCTTAATGATTTTCTGTGCAATGGTCATTCCCATAATCTTATACCTCTTTATTTTTCATGTACTCTTTGGCATGAATAATATGCTGCTTGGTCAGCTGCTTTGCCAGCTCCGCATCCCGGTTTGCAATGGCCTCATAAATGGCATAATGCTCCTTGGTGGACTCGGTGACGCGCTCCCAGTTCTCCATGGCGATGCGGCGATAGCGGCGTGTCTTGCGGTGCAGAGGCGTCAGGGTGTCGCAAATGACGGTGCGCTTGCTCATGCGGCAGAGGGCATCGTGAAATTCATCGTCCACCTGACGCAGGCGGTCAATGTCCCGCTTGGAGAAGTAGAAGTCCTGCAGATCCGTCAGATGCTTCAGCTCCTGAATTTCCTCGTCGGTGGCGTTCAGAGCCGCATAGTAGGCGACCAGCCCTTCGATCCGCTCCCGGATATTCATAATGTCCTGCAGATCTTCAAAGGTGATGCCCAGAACCAAACTACCCTTACCGGTGTCCTCAATGAGCCGCTCCTGCTCCAGACGGCGCAGTGCTTCCCGGATGGGGGTACGGCTGACACCCAGCTGATCTACCAGCTTCAGCTCCGTCAAAATCTCGCCCTTGGGATAAACGCCTTGAATGATATCATTTTCCAGCTTATCAAAAACCTGATCTGCCAGAGAAGTGCTTTTAAATCCTTTCATAGTGCTGCCTCCTTACCTCATTTTGAAGCGGCCGGGGGCCAGCTCCTGGATCTTTTCGTCCATTTCCTTGTCGGTCATGGCAGTCTGACGCTCCTGCTCGTATTGCAGATCCACCCACTCCTTCAGGGCAACCACCAGCGGGTCACGCTTATCCAGCTTCTGATCCTCCGGCAGGTTGTAGGTCTGATTGACCCAGTAGGCGATGCCTGCCAAGCCGGAGGTCTTGCTGATCTGCACGGTGGCGGGGCGGTTGAGAATCTTCTTGGTATCGAAAATGGTGTAGATCTCCTCGTCCTTCATCAGACCGTCGGCGTGGATGCCGGCACGGGTGACGTTGAAGGCAGAGCCAACGAAGGGAGTCATGGGCGGCACTTCGTAGCCGATCTCATGCTTGAAGAAGTCGGCGATCTCGGTGATGACGGTGGTGTCCATGCCGTCCAGAGAGCCACGCAGAGAAGCATATTCAAAGACCATGGCTTCCAGCGGCACGTTGCCCGTCCGCTCGCCGATGCCCAGCAGAGAGCAGTTGACGGCGCAGGCACCGTACAGCCATGCGGTGGAGGCGTTGGCGACTGCCTTGTAGAAGTCGTTGTGACCGTGCCACTCCAAGCATTCGCTGGGAACGTCAGAGTAGTGCTGCAAGCCGTAGATGATACCGGCAACGCTTCGGGGCATAGCGGCCTCCGTATAGGGAACGCCGTAGCCCATGGTGTCGCAGGCACGAATCTTAACGGGAATGCCTGCCTCCCGGCTCAGCTTTTGCAGCTCATTGACAAAGGGCACCACAAAGCCGTAGAAGTCGGCACGGGTGATGTCCTCCAAGTGACAGCGAGGAACGACCCCGGCATCAAAGGCATCCTTCACGGTGCCCAGATAGAAGTCAAGAACCTGACTGCGGTTCATCTTCATCTTCTTAAAGATGTGATAGTCGGAACAGCTGACCAGAATACCGGTCTCCTTAATGCCCAGCTCCTTGACCAGCTTGAAGTCTTCCTTGCTGGCACGAATCCAGCTGGTGATCTCCGGGAATTTCAGATCCAGGGACATACATTTTTCAATGGCTTCCCGATCCTTCTTGCTGTAGATGAAAAATTCTGTCTGACGGATGATGCCATAGGGACCGCCCAGCTTGTTCAGCAGCTTGTAGATCTTTACGATCTGATCGGCGGTGTAAGGCTCTACGGACTGCTGACCGTCCCGCAAGGAGGTGTCGGTGATCCAGATCTCCTCGGGCATTGCCATAGGCACCCGACGATGGTTGAATGCCACCTTGGGGATGGTGCCATAGGAGTAGATCTCACGGTGCAGGTTCGGCTCCGTAATGTCTTGCAGAGAGTACTTGTAGGTCTTCTGCTCCAAAAGGTTTGTCTTCGGAGAGATATCGAGCATAGT
>CAZENN010000103.1:0-7149 GCA_964513605.1 uncultured Oscillospiraceae bacterium | reverse complement strand
GATGCCGACAGCGAAAGCACCTTGCAGGAGATGGATGTGGTTGCCGGGATGATCCGGCAGATGGTGAGCGAAAACGCAAACCAGGCAACCGACCAAACCGCCTATGCGGATCGGTACAATTCCTTGGTTGAACGATATGAAAATCTGCAAGTCAAGTATGATGCCCTGCAAACACAACTCCAGCGGCGGCAGATCCAGGCGGAGTCCGTAGGCAATTGCTTGGATGCTTTAGAAAAATTGGATCTGCTGCAGATTGCCTTTACTGACGGCCTGTGGAACACGGTGGTTGACCACGTGACGGTCTTTGCCGATGATCGCTTGGTGTTCCATTTCAAAAACGGCTCAGAAACGGAGGTGAAGATATGCAAATGATAACAGAACAGGAGCTGAAGCAACTCCGTGAGGAGTATCCCGTTGGCACACGGGTTGAACTGATCCACATGGACGATCCCTACAACCGGAAGCTGGTTCCGGGCTGTCAAGGCACTATCCGCTGGGTGGATGATATGGGTACGATCCATGTCTCCTGGGATTGCGGCTCCAGCCTTGGCCTCATCCCCGGCGAGGATGCCTGGAAGAAGATAACCGAATAATCCCCACAACAAGAAAGCCTCGCACCCGGTCAGTTCTAGGTGCGAGGCTTTTATTAGTTATATGTTTTCCTTGCCTTAAACTTTGCAAACCCATCGTCATAAATAGGATCATTGACCACAAAGTCTTGGACGGATTCAATGCTGAGATAGTTCATCAATTTGATTAGATTGTATCCATCTGGGATGGTATCGCCCTTTTCCCATTTTTGATATGTTCTCAACTGAACACCAATGGCATCCGCTACTGCCTGCTGTGTAACATCGATCTGCTTACGGTAAAATTTCAAAGCGTCTTTATCGAACTCCATTGCAAGGGGGCCAAAATAGATTGGATACCAAGTATCACCACAATCACCACCGTTGTAAATGTTTGGCATATAAATCTTGGTGTCCGGTGCCAAACCAATATGCAGTTCCTTTTCGAGTGTAGGATTATTGCCCATGGAATAGCAATTGGTTGCTTTAATATAAGCAGCATTTTCAATCCAAAGGCCGATCCACTCCAGTGCAGGCGTGTTATGGCTATCACATGGGAATTCGCCAGCGATAACAATTTCTTTATCCCTCCGCAAGAAATTCTCATTAAAGCCAACGAGCCCCGGTGTATAAATGATGGGTTCTTCACCTGCCAAGACCAAAATTCGATTGTATTCATAAAGGAATTCTTTTGGGAATTTATTGTCAATATGCAGTTCGTGACACAAATCCAAGTAGTGAACCCAGTTGAAGAATATGTCAGCACGTCCATAGATGCCCGTCAATCCAATAGGATAGCCCATGATTTCCGGGACACCAATATTATACTGATAAAAAAGTTTTTCCAGCGCAATATAGACTTCTTCAAAATTGTTATCCCGGTCGTCATGTGCTTTTCCGCAAATTAATGACACCAAATCGCCGTGCTGGCCCTTTTCAAAATCCGGCTCAAAGAAATAGAAAGGAACGCGCTTAATAAAAGTTTCTACAGCCACAGTGCAAAAACCAAAACCTTCGCTTACCAATCGTATATTTCTTTTTATCTGAGGCTTTAATGCCAGATCAAAAATCTCTGCTCCAACACGGTCATGAATATTTAAATAATTCACCACCTTATCAGGATCAAAGTATTCCGGTGTAATATGATTTCTTACAAAACGTTCTTGGTCCTTGCTGATCATAATGACATCTCCTGTTCGGCTTATTTGTGAGTTCATTATAAACGAACGGACATTCATATTCAAGCGACAAGTGTTTCGTACAAAAACGAACAAAAACGCATATCCGGTGTAAGGTGATGGTTTATAAACTCATTTTATTGAAAAAATACGAAAAATAGTACCATAGGAAGCAGTTTTGCCGCTGGTGCCAGTTCCAATCAATTACTTCTATGTTGAAAAAATGCTATCGACAGAATATAATAAAAAGAAAACGGACGGTGGTACACTATGGGGAAATTCAAGATATTTTATTCTTGGCAATCGGATCTGCCCGGAAATAAGACCCAGAACTTTATCCGCAGGTGCATCGATGAAGCAATCGCTCTGGCCGAAGAATCGGAGGCAATTGATGCTGAAAGAGACGAAGCCACAACGGGAGTTACCGGTTCACCCAACATTGTAACAACCCTGTTTGATAAAATTGATGATTGTGATCTCTTTGTTGCTGATATCAGCCTGTGTTTTGTTGGAATTGGGAACGACAAGAAGAAAAGCCCCAATCCGAATGTAATGTTGGAACTGGGTTATGCTGTGAAAAAGCTTGGTTGGGAACGAATCATCTGCCTCTGTAACGTGGATTACGGTAGAGAGTATCCTTTTGACATTGCTCACAACCGAATCACAAACTACTCCTTCGAAGGTAAGACACCAAAAGAGGTTGAGAGCGACCTGACAAAGATTATTTTTACAAATATCCGGGATATCCGCAAACTGAAACCTATGGCAAAGGCAGGTAGTGCAACCCACATTATTGGAGCATATGATTCTGGTGATCACTCAGTTATCGAGGGGTTGGTCCCAGTTGATGTTGCCAATAGGGAGGGATACGTCTGCCACAATCAAGAGTTACTACTTGCAGCACAGCAGCTAGTAGCTGAAATACAAGCAATTGCCATTGACCCGATTGCTACCGGAGACAGTAGTTCAACCGATCCCGCTTTGCCAGTCCAGTCACCGGCATCGTCAAGCCTGCAGGCGTTGGTTGAAAAAATAAGTGGCTCTGAGGTTCCAGTCCAGTGGAAGGAAGAAGACCTGGATAAAGCAACCATTAAGCAATGGCTGGGTCTGGATGTAACAGATGCATTTTTTGACTTGGGTGGATTAAAACGTACTGTGCCTGGTTTTGCCCTGTCAGAGCCATCACTCAATGGCACAGATGAAGAAAAGAAAAAATACAATAAACTGCGGGATCTTGAGTATAAGATTACACAGCTTCAGGTGAGAACTGATTACCTGAAAACCTTTGAGGGAATGTGTTTTATCCCGCTTGCGATTCAGAACATTTCAGCTGTTCAAGATGAAAATATCCGTGTGGTTGTGAATGTTAATACTGGCGAGATTATCGAGCCTGATACCCAATTAATCTGGAGTGAACTTGATGGTGTACAGGGACTCTTGTGCACAGACGATGATGACGATAGTGATGTGGGTATCATTTTTGAATTATTCAGTTTGCCTGAAGATGGGGTCATCCATACGGAAGACATTCCATTTGATCCGGAGAGAGCCAAAGTGCGGATGCCCATGCTTACCGCAAATGGTTTTGCTTATCCTAGGAAAAACGAAAAAGACTATGCGCTGGAGTTGCAAGAATTTGTTGCAAAGACAGACGGTCAAGGGTATTATGAATTTGATGTAGATACTTTACGGCCCGGTGAATGCAAATGGCTTTGCTGTGGAATGCTACTTAAGCCTATTGACGGCAGGATTAGCATTACTTACCGGATCCATTCTTCGCACTCAACAGGGGATCTTGTCGGCACTTTAGAATGGTGCGCGAATTAACCCCAATAAAAGAAAGACACCTCGCCAGATTATAAACTAGCGAGGTGTCTTTTTATTGTTAGAAGTAAATCGGGCATTATGTTATTTCTTGCATAAACTGGATTCCGTAGTGGAAGCCGTCGATGAAGGCTTTGTGTTCGTAGGCCACGCAGATCCGGCAGCACAGGTTGAATACTGCATTGTTGTCATCCAGGGGCAGGACTTCCAAGAAATTCTCCAATTCCTTAAAGCCCTCCCGGATGCCCGGTGGGTCGTTTTCATGGGATTCCGCATAGGCGCGGTACAGCTGATCCAGCACCGTTTTGCAATCCGGATCGCCGGAGTCAAAGGTGTGATTCTCGGCGCAGCGTTTCAGCAGTTCTAAAAAGGTTTGCATTGTCATCACCTCCCAGTGTGGGTGTGATGTTAACTCTGCTACCAAAAGTATGCAAGTAGCTAAGTTTACCAAATGTACTGGCTCTCTTTTAGTAATTTCGGTTGTATAACGAATACCAGTTGTTTAACGAATTGCGGTATTTTAACGAATTGAAAGCGCAATATGTAGGGGTTATGGGGTCTCCAAAGCCGGGACAAACCACTATATCGTGGCAACGGAAAGCAAAATGCGTTGCAAAGTTTGTAATTTCACCCTATTTAGGGGTAAAGATGGGCATAAAAATACCTACCCTTGCTGATACGATTGTATCAAATAAGGGTAGGTATTATGGTGCCGCTGACGGGACTCGAACCCGTACAGTATCGCTACCGGGGGATTTTAAGTCCCCTGTGTCTACCGATTCCACCACAGCGGCGGCTCGGTTATGGTATCACATTTTTGAGGTTCCGTCAAGCCCGGAAGGGATTATAATTTGGAAATTGCTTCTTCTACCGCCGTCATCAGCTGGCTTGGGTGGCTGCAAAAGTTGGCAGCACCGGCTTCCATCAGTTCCTCTTTGGTTCGGAAGCCCCACAAAACGCTGATGCAGGGGACACCGGCATTTTTCGCGGTCTGAAGATCCACGCTGCTGTCGCCAATGTAGACGCATTTTTCCACGCCCAGCTGTTCCATGGCGGCATACACCATATCCGGAGCAGGCTTTCTCGGTACGCCCTTGACCTCCCCTACCCCATGGACACCGGGGAAGATCTGCTTGCACATCATCTTCACCGCAAAATCAGGCTTATTGGAGACCACCGCCACGGGATACTTCGCCTTCAATGCCTCCAATGCCTCCATAATACCATCATAGGGACGGGTCTTGTCCTGACAGTGCAAACCGTACCAATTAAAAAACGCATCCACGATGGGCTTTTGCTCCGCACCCTCCGGAGCTGCTCTGCGAATCAACGCAGCCGCTCCATCCCCCACAAACAGGCGCACTTCTTCCAGCGTTCGCCGGGGGTGACCGTTTTGTTCCAGTGCCGCATTCACCGCATCGGTCAAATCCTCCAAGGTATTCAGCAGAGTGCCGTCCATATCGAAAATAACGCCAATTTTTCTCACAGCATCACCTTATTTCTCAAAACTCGGATATCCTCTCCCACGAAGGTCAGCCGGATAAAGCTGCCGTAAAGACGGGACGCCACCTGGGGAGAATACCGCCGTCCGACTTCCTCTACATTTAAGTTGGTAGTGATCACCATAGGCTTATTTCCAATGAGACGGTCATTGAGCAGGCTGTACAGTGCCGCCGTAACGAACTGACCGGGCATTTCCGTACCCAAGTCATCGATGATCAGCAGATCCGATGCGCTGAACTTTTCAGACTCCCGGCGTGCTTCTTCATCTGCGCTGAATTTTGCCCGTTCCAGCTTTGCGAACAGCTGAGCGGCGGTCTCATAGCAGACACTGCATCCCCGGTCCGCCACATCTCTGGCAATGCTGGCTGCCAAAAAGGTCTTTCCCAGACCGGTGCCGCCGACAAACAGCAGGTTCCCGGAGCTGGGGGCAAAGGTTGCGGCATAGCTGCGGCAGTTTTTCAAATTCTTCTCCATGATGGTTCTGGGGCTGGCACCGTATTTCGGGTCGTAAGTATTGCTGTAATAGTCCAGCCGGAATCTGCTAAAGCTCTCCTTGCCTCCTGAAAGGATGGTCAGCTCCTTCTTCTGCTCCTGACGGCACAGCTCCAGTAAGCACTCGCACATAGCCGAACCGATATAGCCACTGCCGCCGCAGTGAGGACACAGGGGGCTGTCATCCAGATAGCCTTCCTCAAAGCAGCTGCTGATCAGCTGTTCCCGTTCCCGCTGTAAGGAAAGGTTTTCCTCCTTCACCTTCTCCATGGCTGCCTGAATATCGCCGCCCTTGGTGAACACCGCCTGCGCCGCCATGATCATGGTCCGGCGCAGCTCCAGGTCGATCTCCTTCAACCGGGGAACCTTGGCGTAAGCCTGTGCCAGATGCCGTTGATTTTCCGACTCCCGGTCCGCCTTTGCCTGTGCCAGACGGGTGCGTGCTCTTTGAACCACTTCTTTACTGTATCCCATGGATCAATCCTCCTGCAAGACTCTGCGAATGGCTTCCAGCTCTGCCTCGCCCAGTTCTCCGGATGCACCTTTTGGCACCGGCTTCCGGTCGCCGCCCTTGACATCCTCCACTGTGCGAAAGCCGCTTTCATGCCACCGAGTCAGTATCTTATTCATATACGCCCAGCTGAGACCGCCGGTGTTCAGACAAGTACGCTCATATGCCATAGCGATCACGTCATCGTCAAAATTCATATCCAGCCAGCTTTTGGCATAACGTTCTTCCGCCGCGGTAAGGCTTCTGCCCCGAATTTGCAGCAGACGGGTCAACTGGGACAGGCGGCTGTAGTAAACATTCTGCCGCTGAATAAAGGCTGCCGCCTCCTCCAAGGTGTCGATGCCCTGCTCTGCCCAGGCGTAGGCTTCCTTCTCGATGGTGCGCAGAGAGGGATTACGCTGGCTTCCCCGGCGGCGCGCCCGCTCTTGGCAGTAGCTGACCAGCACACAGATCACATCTGCCGACAGCCCCAAATATCGAACGAAGCCCAATAGAATTTTCAGTTCCTCGGTGTTCAGAGTCCTTCCCAGTCGGCGTTGAATTTCGCCGTACAGGGAACGGAAGGAGGCATCCGTGTCCATCATCTGGAGCACATCTCGCTCCGTATAATTGGGACGTTCCCCGGCGGCGATGGACAACCGCTTTTCTTCCTCCCAAAGTCCCAGCTGCCGCAGCGTGGCGCAGGCGCAGGAATACCGGCTCTGAGGCATCCGCAGAGTTTGGACAGCGGATGCAGGATCATTACCGCCGCGAATGTATAAGTAAAGCAGGGCAGCATCTCCACTGGCCGCGCTCAAAAGCCGCCGCAGGTCTCCCCCATCGATTTGGATACTGTCAATATTCATCAAAAGCTCTCCGTTTCTATCAGTACCCAACATTATACCACAGCTTTCCCTGGGACACAACAGAGGTTTTTGGAAATGGAAGAAGAAAAATATAAAATTATCTAATAAAAAGGCCGCCCCTTTAGGCGGGTGTCCGTAAAACAGTTAAGAACAACTTAACTATTTTACGTCATCTGTCAGGCGGGGTTGGTAAACAACAACAAAAAATGAGTGATGCCAGGTCGAAA
>CAZENN010000102.1:0-7334 GCA_964513605.1 uncultured Oscillospiraceae bacterium | reverse complement strand
AGTCCAAGCCCGAGTTCCCTGCAGAGCTGGAGCGTGTGATGAAGATCACCGACGGCGTTATGCGTTGCCTGACCACTGTAGTGGAGGGCTAAGAAATGCTCAATCACATTGTCATCATGGGTCGCCTGACCCGTGACCCTGAGCTTCGCCGTACCAACAGCGGTATTGCGGTCGCCAGCTTCTCTGTGGCTGTGGAACGTGATTTCGGCAAGAACGAAAACGGCGAAAAGGAAACCGACTTCATCGACTGTGTCGCTTGGCGGACTACCGGAGAATTTGTCTCCAAGTATTTCACCAAGGGCTCCATGATCGTGGTTTCCGGTCGGCTCCAGATCAGACCCTGGACCGATAAGGATGGGAACAAGCGCCGCAGTGCAGAGATCGTAGCGGATAATGTTTACTTTGGTGAGGGCAGACGTTCCAATGAGGGCGGCTCCTACAACAATGGCAACAGCTACGGCAGCAATAACTACGGCGGCGGCAACAATTACGGCGGCGGTAACAACAATTACGGCGGCAGTAATTACGGCAGCGGTAATAATTATGGCGGAAACAGCGATAATTATGGCGGCGGCAGTAATAATTACGGCGCAGCCCCCGTCAATTATGCGGCTCCCCCTTCCCCCGGCTTGTCGGATTTCGCAATGCTGGAGGACGATGACGCTCAGCTTCCCTTCTGATTCATTGAAACTTTTCTACTAGACTTACAAGGAGGAGAAAACCCATGGCTAACGAACAGCGTGTTCGCCCCCGCAAGCGCAAGAAGGTTTGCGCGTTCTGCGTGGACAAGGCGACCGGCATTGATTACAAGGACACCGGCAAGCTGCGCCGTTACCTGTCCGAGCGCGGCAAGATCCTGCCCCGCCGTACCACCGGTACCTGCGCCGCTCACCAGCGCAACCTGACCACCGCCATCAAGCGTGCCCGTCAGATCGCTCTGCTGCCCTACGTTGCTGACTAATGAACAACTTCAACACCCCAAGGCTTCGGCTTTGGGGTGTTTTTTGTCGTTCGGTTTTATGACCAGCTCTTTCTCTTTCGTGGGGTTTCCCATTTCCCGGTGGGTAAAATGGGTAGCATCATCACATTCACAGGAGGAACGGCTATGCAATGTCAAAAGCTGAAAACATACATGGAAACCGGACGGGTGGTATTTGTCCCGGAACGCTGCATCCGCCCCAACCCGGCACAGCCCCGGAAGGTCTTTCGGGAGGATGCCCTGCGTGAGCTGTCCGACTCCATCCGGCAGCATGGCATTTTGCAGCCCCTGTCGGTGCGCCGGATGGGGAACAGCTATGAGCTGATCGCCGGAGAACGGCGGCTTCGGGCGGCAAGACTGGCAGGATTGACTGAAATTCCCTGCATTGTCATGTCCATGGACGAAAAGGAGTCGGGTCTTGCGGCAATGATCGAGAATTTACAGCGGCAGGATCTGGATTTTATCGAGGAAGCCCGAGGCATTGCCTGGCTCATGGAGCATTGGAGCATGAGCCAGGATCAGGCGGCGAAGCTGTTGGGGAAAAGCCAAAGTGCCATTGCCAATAAACTGCGGCTGCTGCGCCACAGCGAGCAGGTCATAACCGCCATCCGGGAGGGAGGACTGACGGAGCGTCATGCCCGTGCCCTTCTGCGCCTGCCTTCCGAGCAGGAAAAGCTGCAGGTCATTTCCACCGTGGTACAGCTGGGCATGAGCGTGGCCCGGACAGAGCGGTACATTGAGCAGCGGCTGGAGGGGAAGCAGGACAAGCCCACCGCCCCCAATCTGGGGCTGTTTTTGAATAACATCAACCAATCCCTTGCCCGGTTTCAGATGTCCGGAATCAGTGCTGTTTCCGAAAGACGGGAAACGGAAGCGGAGATCGTGCTGACCATTACCATTCCAAAGTGACGGTGGTAACTTTACACAAATTTCGTGCTTTGGTTTTGTAAAAAAATCTAATTGAAACGGTGCGGATCTGTTCGGTATAATATAAGCTGTAAGAGACTAAGATTATGAACGGAGGCACTTTCAATGAGTAAAAAAAATATCCGTACAGTGCCAGCAAAACGGCTGTTAAGCCTGTGTCTGGCGTTCCTGCTGCTGCTTTCTCTGGTGCCCATGCAGGCGCAAGCGACCTCCGGCCAAGTGGTAACGCTGTATTTCAGCAACACCGATGGCTGGAGTGAGGTCTATGGCTATGTCTGGGATGGCAATGATACCAAGCTGATGGGAGAATGGCCCGGTAAGCAGCTCAGCATCAATGGTGAGGGGCTGTATGAGCTGACCCTGAACGTTGTGCCCAATGTGGCAAATAGCTTTAATTTTATTTTCAATAACAACAACGGCGGTCAGACTGCCGACCTGAGCCTGAACTATGCCCAGCTGGTTTCCGGGGATATTTTCTGGGTAGGCGGCAGCGGCGGTCAGCCTCAGGTATACGCGCCGCCCCGGATCAGCGGCAGTGAGGTGACCTTTTCCTATACCGGCTCCGGTTCCTCGGTCTATGTGGCAGGCTCCTTCAACGGCTGGAGCACCTCGTCCGCGCCCATGACCAGAAGCGGCAGCACCTATACCTATACCTGCCAGCTGAAGCCCGGCAAGTACGAATACAAGTTCGTGGTGGATGGAAACTGGATCAACGATCCGGGCAATCCCAACCTCACCGGCAGCGATTACAATAACTATGTTATGGTTTCCGGTCTTCTGGATACCAGCATCAGCGCAGTGAAGGGTATGCAGACCCAGCTGCCCACCGAGCTGACCTTTGTTGCCGACGATGGCAATGAGCAGCTGCGTCCGGTGAGCTACACCATCCAGGGCACGCCCTCTGGTGTGAGCCTCAGCGGCAGCAGTCTGTCCGTCACCTCCACCTGCTATCTGAACAGCTGTAAGCTGGTTGCGTCCACCGAGGATGGCTATACCTGTGATGTCACCGTGAATTTGGTGTCTCAGGACAGTGCCGTCAATATAACGCTCCACTTCATGGACAGTCTGGGCTGGAATGGCGTGGCGGCAAGTGCCTGGACCCAGTCCGCCTCCGATTCCGCGGCGGTCAGTGGCTATAGCTGGCCCGGTCAGGTGCTCCAGCGGGATGAAAACGGCTACTATACGCTGGAGCTGACCCATTATTATGTTGCCGGTCAGAACTTGGGCTATCTGTTCCATAATCACGATGGTACCCAGACCCAGGATCTGACCATCAGTGCCGCCGCCCTTTCCGGTGGAGATGTGGAGCTGTGGATTCAGCCCACCGGTGCCATGGACGGCGAAAAGTATGTGTGCGCCGTCACCAATACGCTGGATGCGCAGTTCCGCAGCGTGGAGGTAAACGGGGATCAGGTGACCTTCCGCTATGAGAGCAGCACGGCCTCTAAGGTCTATGTGGCAGGCTCCTTCAACGGCTGGAGCACCACTGCCGCCCCCATGACGAAGAGCGGCAATGTCTTTACTTATACCACCACTCTGAATGAGGGTATCCATGAATACAAGCTCGTGGTGGATGGAAACTGGATTCTGGACCCCAGAAACGGTCAGATCGGCGGCTATGACGGCAATAACATCGTCATTGTAGGCGGCTACAGTGCAGTGGATACCGGCAAGGTGACGGTGAAGCTCCACTTCTACCGTGAAAGCGGCAGCTACACCGGCTGGGATGCCTGGATGTGGAGCGCCACCGATGCCGGTGCGGGCTGTACCTTTGCCAACGATGCCAAGGGCAAGGTGGCAACGTTCACCACCGACGGCAAGAACAATGCTGCTGTCAGCTACATCGTCCGCAAAACCAACTGGTCCGATCAGGAATTTTATGATCGCAGCATCGACCTTTCCAAGGTGGTCTCCGGTACGGTCCACTACTATCTGACCTCCGGGCAGGAGAGCGGCTATCTGGTCTACGGACCGGACGTGGTCTTCGGCGGCAAGCCCACCTATGCAAACTATGATTACGATACCGGAAAAGTCTGGGTCAAGACCAGTCTGCCTCTGAGCGGCACCCTCAGCACCGCTTTCTCTCTGTTGGAGTCTTCCGGTCAGGCGGCGGATGTCAGTGTCAGCGGTGTCAGCGTGGACAATGGCGGCTACTCCCTGAGCCTCAGCGATGAGGTGAAGCTGAGCGAGATTCAGACCCTGAAGGTCAAGAGTGGTTCCACCTGCAGCATCGGCATCGAGGGACTGTTCTCCAGCGATGGCTTTAAACGGGATTACACCTACTCCGGCAACGACCTGGGCGCGAATTGGTCTTCCGATTCCACCACCTTTAAGGTCTGGGCTCCCACTGCCGTTGGGGTCAGCGTCATGCTCTACCGTGGCGGCAACTACGGCAACGATGACTGGATCTCCACCACCCCCATGACCTTAGGCGACATGGGCGTTTGGGAGCTTACCATTGAAGGCGATCTGAACGGTACATACTATAATTATCTGGTGAACTTCCCCACTTATGCCACAGAGGCCACCGACCCCTATGCCGACACCACCGGCGTCAACGGTGACCGGGGCATGGTGGTGGATCTGGACTCCACGGACCCGGTAGGCTGGGACAATGATGTAAGCCCCAATCAGGGCATGAGCTATACCGATGCCATCATCTATGAAATGCACATCCGGGAGATGACCATTGACGCTTCCTCCGGCGTGAAGGAAGACTGGAGAGGCAAGTATCTTGGTCTGACCCAGCTGGGCACCAGCTACGAAGGACGTGCCACCGGTCTGAGCCACCTGAAGGAACTGGGCATTACCCATGTGCAGCTGATGCCCACCTACGACTACAACAGCGTAGACGAATACCATCTGGATGCCTGGGACCAGTACGGCTGGGGCTATGATCCCAAAAACTTTAATGTCCCCGAAGGCTCCTACTCCACCGATCCCTTCAACGGTGAGGTCAGAGTCACGGAATTTAAGCAGATGGTCCAGGCATTCCATGCCAATGGAATCAATGTGGTCATGGACGTGGTTTACAACCATACCTATACCGGCGGCGACTTCTGCTATAACAAGATCGTTCCCAATTACTTCTCCCGGTTCTGGTCGGATGGCAGCTGGTCTAACGGCTCCGGTGTGGGCAACGATGTGGCAACCGAGCGCAGCATGGCCCGTAATTATATTGTGGACTCCGTCATGCATTGGGTGGAGGAGTACCATGTGGACGGTTTCCGCTTCGACCTGGCAGGACTCATCGACACCGAGACCATCAATGAGATCGTGGATACGGTCCATGCCAAGTACCCCAATGTGATCTTCTACGGCGAAGGCTGGAGCGGCGGCGGTGATACCGCTGTTGAGCCGGGCTATGAGCTTACCTATCAGGGTAACGCCTGGAGGACTCCCGGCTTTGGCTTCTTTAACGACAGCTTCCGTAACGCCATCGCCGGTGACAACGGCAATTCCACCGGCTTTGCCAGCGGCGCAAGTGATAAGGCTGATGCCATTGCCAATTACTTCCGTGCCAGTAACGCCTGGTCCACCAGTCCCACCCAGACCATCAACTATGTTTCCTGCCATGATAATTACTGCCTGATGGACAAGCTGTGCATCAGCCGCGAGGGTGCTTACTGGGATCAGCTGGTGAAGATGAACAATCTGTCCGCCGCCATTTATATGCTTGCCCAGGGTACGCCCCTCATCTACTCCGGTGAAGAGCTGCTTCGGGAAAAGAAGAATGAGGATGGCTTCCGCATCGACAATGCCCACGGCACCAATGATTATGTAAACAAGATTCGCTGGTCCGATCTGGTGAACAAGGACTATGCTCAGGTCACCGACGATTACTATGCCGGTCTGGTGGCATTCCGTAAGAACCACGCGGCACTGCGCTGTGCCAGCGGCAGCGATGCCTGGAACTATGTGAAGTATCATAAGATCAACGACAACTGCATTTTGTTCTATGTGGATGGCTACCCCAATTATGAGTGCTCCGATGGCATCGTCATTATCTACAATGCCCAGGAGACGACTCAGTGGGTCAATATCTACGACTACGGCGTTCCTCAGGGCACCTGGCAGGCCTGCATCCATGGTGACCAAGCAGGTACTTCTGCCCTGTGGTCCACCACCGATGGCAGTGTCGGCGTGGAGGGCATTTCTGCCACCGTTCTGGTCAAGGGCGACCTGATCCACGAGGAGTCCGTTTACAATCAGCAGGTACTCAGCTGTGCCCATACCGGACACGACGCGGATGGCGTTTGCACCTCCTGTGGTCAAGATGTGGGTCACACCTATACCGAGGGTACTTGTACCGTCTGCGGCGGAGCAGACCCGGACTATGTGGCACCGGCTCCGGATTACTATCTGGTAGGCTACATCAACGGAGCGGACTACGGCTGTAACAACGACTGGGAGAATCTGGGCGAATACAAGTTTGTTGACGGCAAGCTCACCGCCACCTTCACCTCCGACAGCTATGTTTTCCTGAAGACCGGCGACAATGCCAACTGGTATCTGGCAGAAAGCTACTGTGAGGATACCACCTGCACCTTCGCCATCGGCAACGGTGAGAAGATGTTCGTCCCGGGTAATGTGGGACTGACCTTCACCCTGACGGAAAATGAAGACGGCAGCCTGACTGTGTCCTATGAGGAAGGAATTGCCGTTGATCCTGTAATCAACTACTATGTTGCCGGTTCCTTCAATGAGTGGAACAGTGCTGCTGAGGGCTTCCGGATGGCCGCCGGTGAGGATGGCATCTACACGCTGGATATCGCTGTCACCGAAGGCAGCCATTCCCTGAAGGTCACCGATGGCACCTGGGACAACTCCTGGGGCGGCACCGGCGAGGGCGGTAACTATGACATTCAGGCAAACGCCGATGGCACCATTACCGTTACCTTCGACTCCGTCAACTACGTTGTCACCGTCACCGGTGATTGCCTGGGCGAGATCGTCAGAGATCCTCTGGTGATCGACTGCATCCACGCTGTTGGTGCTGCCGGTCTGACCGGTATTGAGTGGGATCCCACCGCCAACGAGATGACCGGCAAGGACGGCATCTACACCATCACCTTCACCGGTATCGCTGCCGGTACTTACGAGTTCAAGTTTGCTGCCAACGGCACTTGGGATCTGAGCTGGGGTGCCGATGCAGTCATGGAGTCCGGCGTTGATTACGACGCTTGGGTCAATGGCGGCAACTGCTCCGTCACCGTTGCTGAGGATAACTCCACCGTCACTGTGACTCTGGACACCTCCGCTATGGACATCTACACCGGCGAGGGCGCAATGTGCTCCGTCCGCGTTTCCGGTGCTTCCACAGGCGGTGCCACCGTCAGCGGTGCCATCACCAGCGGCAAGAAGACCACCGGTACCATCACCGTAGAGCTGACCAATGATGCCAATACTTACACCGTTACCACCGAGG
>CAZENN010000101.1:3180-7427 GCA_964513605.1 uncultured Oscillospiraceae bacterium | reverse complement strand
CGTCCCCCTGAACCGTAGTTTTTACTCCGCAACCCGGTACTTCATCTGCTTGCCGTCTTTAACTTTGACCAGCAGGCCGGATTCTACCATATCCCGCAGGAGCAGGATTGCTGTAGATTGGGACACATTCAGTTCAGCCTCTACATCCTTGCGGACGATGTAACCCAGCTTCTCTGCCAGCCGGAGGACAATTTCCTTGCGGTCGGACTTATCCTTGATTTTTACCGGTGCGGTGGGAAGTTCCTTGCGTTCGCCTGCATAATTGATGTTAGGCAGCGTGATCTTAAATGCGTTGTCCGTGACCTCGAACTGGGGCTTCACGGCGCAGTCGGCATAGCTTTCATTGATCTTCAAAATGCCGGTACCGTAAGCTTCAATCAGCTTCAGCCGGTAGAACACATTGGCAAGATTCTGATTGCGGAGCGCGGACACGCCCAGCATAATATCGTTGAATGTCAGGCCACGAACCAATCCACCGAGGGTCACAAACTCAATGCGGTCATCGAAAATGCTGATCAGCGTGGAGCCGCTGAAGCTGTAATCCCGGTGCGTGATGGCATTGAGCAATGCTTCGCGCAGAGCCTCGGCGGGATAGTCCCGCTTATCGATGCGGTCCAGGCCTGCAAATTCCGCACGGATGCGGTTGAACTGATCAATGTAAGCATAGGCATCCTCAAGCTGGGTCAGCAGGGAACCAGACAATTCCTTGCGGTCACGGAAGATGCTCTTTTTGCTGCCTTCAAACACAGCCAGCCTGATGGTATGGACGCACTGATCGGACAGCAGCATACCGAGGTTGGTGTAGGTTCCGTCCGCGCCGATGATGTTCAGAGTGCGCTTCTGCTGATCACCAAAGGGCAGCTTGCGCTTGGCAAAGTAATTCTCTGCCTTTTCGAAGGTCAACTGCTGATTCAGGGAACGGGCATCTTCGTAGCAATCGCCGCTGGTTTCCTTGATCATGTTCAAGATCGCAGTTTCCGAAGCAGGTACAGAGGAAGCACCCTGCCGGATATACACACCCTCCGGGCGCACACCTTTGCCGGACAGGTAGTAGGGTCGTGCTGTACCCCGCTGGACTGTCACAACAATCACCGGCTGACCTTCGATTTCTTCCACGGCGCACTCGGTAAACATGGTCACATCTGGGCGCACCACATCCCGGATCATGTTGGTGATCCGCAGTATGGTTGCATCGGCATTCTGGATACCCTGGATGCTGCCATCATCATTGATTCCCACATAAATCTTGCCACCGTCTGAATTTGCAAAGGCTACCACGGCATACTTCAGATCGTCCGTGTACTCTCTCTTAAACTCAATCGTTTTGCTTTCCAAACGCATAGAGATACCTCCGTTGCTAATTATCATCCTAATCATAATTATAATCATAATCAGGATAATTGCAACAGGTTTTTTGTATTTAGCACATTTAGCACAGGGGACGGTTCTGTGTGTTGACACGGAGCCGTCCTTTTACTACGGTTCTGTGAAAGACAGGGGACGATAGAACCGTCCCCTCGTCCCCCAACTAGAATATCCTCGTTCTCGCCGCTGATGGCGATTCAGGCTCTTTCCCGGCTTGCTTTATTGTACTAATTGAAAAGCCCGTACAGTTCACAAAATCTGTACGGGCTTTTATTTCTATACACTGTTAAGGATTGCGGCAACTTGAAAAATGCCTTCGTTTCTTGATATTTCTATCTTGCCATTATACTTCCCTACGCATCGGGCTACATTTTTTAAACCGTATCCATGATATCTATTTCTAATGCGGTGCAGATGCTTATCAACATAGGGGTTGGACAATTCATAGAAAAGAATATTGTTGTGTGTGTTTATTGTGAGAGAAATTTTTCTCTGTTCCTTTGGGAGGCTTTGGCAAGCTTCGACAGCATTGTCCATCGTATTTCCAATTAGAACATACAAATCAGCAGCTGTAACAAAGAGCACTTCAGGCACTTTTACGTCCATTTCGAATACGATCTCAGACGTGCGCATAATCTGAACGTACTCATTCAAAATAACACTGACCACACGGTTATTTACATCCACAACGCAAGAGATTGCATCAAGCATTTCCTGCACCTGGATAAGTGCACCATCTGAACCTTCCGCTTTGGAGGCACGAAGATATTTGCTAATATCGTGCCACAGTGCCCTGGTTTCTTCTTGCTGTATACGAAGCTGTTCGTAGTATTCCTGTTGCATAGCATAGTGGTGCTCTGCAATCTCCCATGTTTTCTTTTCTTGTGCCTGATCATGAATGCGATTTGTATAATAGATTACGATAATACTTGTGTATAGCAGACCAAGCAACACAAAGACAAACAACGGGTGAAGCCTATACTCCATCGTAAAACACTGCCACGTAAGCAGGAAACAAAGAAGAATGGAAATAATCCAGCAAGGAGTAACCGGGAGCAGTATTTTAATCGATATATCTCTTTTGGTTTTCTGGTTTATCAAGCACACCAAAAGGACAATGCCAAACATAAGGATGTGGCACACTACAAGATAAAAGGATCTGTATGTACGATCTGCCATCAACTCTTCGTTTGAGACACCAAGCATCTGGAAAACTAATGCGGTAACAATATCAGTAACTGCTATTATTGCACAGAATGTAATACTTGATATGACCGACGGTAATAGGCGTCCTTTGAAAAGAATTGTGCTAATACCAAAAACACTAACTATTGCAAACAGAAGTCGCACAAACTCAAGCCCCTCTATCAAAGATAGAACAGTTACAATTACGCCGATAATAAGGTAAAGCGACAGCGGCACATATCTGTTGTTGTCTTTTCGTTCAAAAAAACTGCTAAGGAACATGTGGATCATCCACATCTCTGTAATAACACAAGCTATCTCAACGACGTAGTACATAGCTACCCCCTAAGGTACATTCGGAACTGATTGTCGAAGTCCTGCTGTTTACGGCGGCTGACAGGAATTATTGCCCCATTAGTCAGATGGATTGCTTTGGTCATTGACGTTTTTACATGATTAAAGTTAATAATGTAACTCTGATGTGGAGATCCAAAATAACCCACAGGAAGCTCTAACATAATTTCTTTCAGAGTGGCACGGAATGTGAATGCTTGATCCATAGTATGGAGGATTGTGTGGTGGTTGAATACCTCAAAGTAATAGATGTCATCCATCCGAATAACATGGGAAGATCCATCCACAGAAAAAACAAAACGCTTTGCAGACGCTTCTTTCACCGCTGCAGACAGTGCGGTATTCAGCTTGGTTTGATTAATTGGCTTTATTAGATACCGAAATGCAATTCCATACCCCCTGATTGTATATTCCATACTGTTGGTTAAGAAGATAATAATGGGCGAAGGATCTCCTTGAACCAACTTTTCTGCAATGGCGTATCCATTAGGTGGTGGCATTTCAATATCAAGAATAGCAATATCAAAAGGTTTCTTTAGCCCGGACGAGAATAACGCAGTAGCACTCGAAAAAGCACACACTTCAATAGCACCGCTTAGATCAAAGGCATTAACAGCTTCTTTAAGTGCCTGCAAATCTTTCTCTTCATCATCACAGATAGCAATGCGCATTTTTGAATCTCCTCTGTTCCTCATAGCGACATTTTATGTAGGAGTCGCGCAAATTCAATCAGCAGTGATCGCTTATTTTCGTCCATATGTAAAGCGATATCAAATAGTTCAGCAAGATTATCCCTTGTTATCGGTTTGTCTGCGAATAGCTCGTTTGCGTCGATTCCGAGACAAGCGACCAACGCCTGCAGTGTTTCAAACTTCGGGAAACATTCGCCACGTTCAACCTGTCCGATAAAACTTGTTGATTTATCGATTTTCTCAGCTAATTGTCCTTGCGAGAGTCCCATATCAAGCCGCCTGGTTCTAATGATTTTTGCAAGTCTTTCCTGCAGGATTAACATTATTTCGCCACCAATCTGCGTGAGATGCTCCTATTATATCCGAAACATCAAAGCAAATTAGTTGAGTGGCACTGTTATTATAAAATAGCAGCACTGGTATTTCAAGCTTTTTCTATTCCACTTACGCCGCTAATCATGCCACCTACGCCAACCTTCTTGAAATGGGAGCTTCTTCCTGTTATAAGTAAATCAGCTTAAAGGAAGTGATGAAATTGATTCAAAAGATCTCAACAGCGTGCGCCAAAAGTATCATATCACTAGGAAAACTTCACAACGTAAATGAGCCTACTCTGCGATATGGATGTGAATTACTCCTAACTTCGTTTTT
>CAZENN010000101.1:0-3080 GCA_964513605.1 uncultured Oscillospiraceae bacterium | reverse complement strand
TCCTTATGATTATAGTACTCTCTTTTTCAGCCTGTGGTAACGGAACGGAGGATGTCCCGGACTATGGTACCTGGCTGAAGATCGGCGATTCCTTTGATTTTACAGATACCGCACAGATGACCGGATCACTGCGGTGTACCGTGAATAAAGTTCATGTGGTGGACTCCCAGGAGACCTGTCCCCCCTATGATTGGTTTCAGGGAGAGGAATGGCTGGGCGTACCGAATCAGGTGTATCATTACGACCAGTGGTTTTCGGAGGGTGGTGCTTTTGACCAGGGCTGTCGTTTGCTTCTGGTGGACGTAACGGTGGAGAATTTGAACGCCCGGAACATTCCAATCGATGAAGGAGGGAGCTTTGATCATCCCTATGCCTTTTATGCATCCTCGTTCCTAAAACTGGTGGATATGAGTCTGGTACGGGACGAAAACACCGATCAGGTTTACTTTCAGCCATATACAATGGTGGGCTTTAGCGAGTGCGGAAAGCTGACTGGCCAGGAGCTGGAGTATCCCCGGGATCACTACGATCCCTTTACGTTCTGCCTGCCGGAGGGGGAGCGTCAGGACATTACCCTGTGCTTTCCTATCCATTTGAATGATGATGGGAGTCGGAAGGAGCTTTCTATGCTGGGACTTCAGGTCGAAACGTTTGAGACAAAGCTCCAGAATATGATCGGGATAAAGCTGAATCTGGAGGAAACGTTATGAAAACGGTACTTTCTACGGAACTGAAAAAGGCTCTGGGCAGCAAACTGCTGTGGGCATCCCTGGGCATTGGACTGATACTATGCTGTGGAGATATTGTGGAAAACGGGTTCAAGGTTCAGGAGTTTACCCAGTGGGTGGAGCACCAACTGACTTCCAGACAGGAGGGGAGAGTTGGCACAGATCACGATGGGTACTCCTTGTTTTACCTCTGGATGGGCTTAGCACCGGAAACATATTGCAGCTATCTTTTTTATACCATTTGGCCGGTTCTGGCGGCGATGGCTTACGGCTGGTCCTACAATGAGGAACGCAGAAGTGGTGTTTATAATCAAATCGTGTCCCGTTGTACGGTGAGGCAGTATTATATTGCAAAGTATCTATCGGTATTTGTCAGCGGCGGCCTGGCAGTCGGGCTTCCTGTGCTGCTGAATTTGCTGGGAAACGCATTGGTTTGTCCCTATGAGCAGTTATCTGCGGATCTTGGCCCGATCAATGGCAGCAATTTTTTGTCGGGTCTTTTCTACACAAGCTGCTGGACATATGGGTTGGTGTGGTGTGGTATGACCTTTTTGTGGGGGGGCGCAGCGGCGTGTCTGTGCTTCCTGGCTGGAACAAAACTGCGCTATAGCGTCATTGTGATGCTCCTGCCATATGCCATCTATGTGGCAGTGGATGCTTTGGTTGCGGCAGTAGGAAGTACATTCATGAATGATGTCAATTTAAGCTTGTCCCCCTTGCGAATGGCTCATGTAGTCACCGGATTTGGAAATCCGGCATGGTTCTTGTTTGCTGTGCTGTCCGTGCTGATTGTCGGCAGCTTTACCGTTGGATATTGGCAGGTGACGAAGCATGAACTGGTTTAGAATTGCAGCTCACGATCTGCGCGCCGGAGTACTCCGAAGGCGGTACTTGGCTGCACTGGTTATTTTCGGGATTCCCTGTTTCAGCTGTATAACCCGGCAGGGTGAAGCTCTGGGAGGAGGACTGGACTTTCTTTCCTATTGCTTAAAGGGTGTACGCCCTCTGGAAGCCGGGTCAAATGATTTTGAATTTCCTATTTTCTGGTTTTTAGTAATGGGGGGAGGTCTCTTTTTAAATCTGGACTATCCTCTCAATGATTTAACCGAGGCAGGTCAGCAGGTGCTGATTCGCTCCGTCAGCAAAAAGGGCTGGTTTCTGTCCAAATGCCTATGGTGTTTGCTCAGCTGTGGCGTGTATCTGCTGTTAGGGACGATCACTGCTTTTTTCTCCGGGGCAGTCTTCGGAAGGGGACTGGATGCTCAGGTCAGCTCCCAATTTTACGAGCAGGTGATGGGGCTGTATGTCCCGGAGGTGACCCCGGGACAGGTGCTGATTGGGGCGGTGCTGCTGCCCTATCTGACCATGGTAGCATATCATATGCTCCAAATGGTTTTGTGTCTCTTTATGAAACCAATTTTCAGCTTCCTGATCTGCATTTGCATGCTGGTGGTATCTATATTTATATATTCACCCTTTATGCTGGGCAATGGTGCTATGGTCATGCGAAGCGGAAGCTTGCAGGAAGGGGCTTTGGCATTGGATCAAACTGCACTGTTTTGTGTAGGAGTGATAGCTGCTGCCATCCTTGCCGGAGTCATTCGGTTTCGTCGCATGGATTTTCTTCGCTGGGAAGGTTAGGTGGGAAACATGATCGTTGAAATTAAAAATGCTACAAAAATTATTAGAAGAGCGGTTATCTTAAAAAATGTAACACTGCGGTTGGAAAGCGGAAAGGTTTATGGATTGCAAGGTCCCAATGGTGGGGGAAAGACCATGCTGATGCGGCTGATTGCAGGATTAATTCGTCCCACTCAGGGTCAGGTGATCGTAGATGGGAAGCAGTTGGGGAAGGATATGGATTTCCCTCAGCCCATGGGCTTGATGATCGAGAATCCTGCTTTCTTACCTGGCTATACTGGTCTGGAAAATCTTAGGCTTTTGGCAC
The DNA here is from genome assembly GCA_964513605.1 of uncultured Oscillospiraceae bacterium. GTDB lineage: Bacteria > Bacillota > Clostridia > Oscillospirales > Oscillospiraceae > Faecousia. The sequence continues at coordinate 404 of CAZENN010000101.1, read as the reverse complement.
AGCTGCAAAGGAGGGCTCACGCGGAGCAGCTCCGGCAAACGCTGACGGATGTGGGACTTTCTCCTGATGACCGGCGAAAATTCCGAAAATATTCTCTGGGAATGAAGCAACGGTTGGGGATTGCTGCTGCCATTATGGAACAACCAGATCTGATTTTGTTGGATGAGCCCACCAATGCCCTGGATGAAAAGGGTGTGGAACAGATTTGTCAGCTGATTTCCCGAGAGCGGCAGCGAGGTGCATTGATTGTTATGGCATGTCATGATGCGGCTGTTTTGGAAGGTATTTGTGATGAGATTTTTACCGTCAGTGAAGGGCTCGTGGAAAGGAAGTCGATACTATGAAAAAAAGACTTCGCTTGCTTGGAATCGTTATTGTCCTGCTCCTGGTGGTTGGTGCCTGGG
>CAZENN010000100.1:0-7481 GCA_964513605.1 uncultured Oscillospiraceae bacterium | reverse complement strand
ATTGCGGTCGCGGACAGGCTGTAACGGTGTAACTTCCGCAAACTGAACCTCCTGCTGTGCCGCCAAAATCCGGTAAATGCTATAAGAGTGTGAAATTTTTGTGACCCTTGGTTCAAGCCCTTGACTTTTTGGAAAAATGGAGTATAGTAAACCTAAAGAATTAGCACTCTAACGTTGAGAGTGCTAAAATCAAAAAAGGAGTGTGTGCCATGAATTTGAATAACTATACCCAAAAATCACTGGAAGCCATCAAGAGCGCACAGCAGCTGGCATTGGCCGGCAATCATCAGCAGCTGGAGCAGGTGCATCTGCTTTTGGCTCTGTTGGAGCAGGAGGGAGGCTTGATTCCTCAGCTTCTGCGGAAGATGGAGGTGGTCACGGAAAGCCTGATCGCCGCCGCCCGTTCGGAATTGAAAAAGCTCCCCAGCGTCACCGGAAGCTATGATGTGTATCTGAGCCATAGTCTCAATGATGCGTTGAACGATGCCTACGGGGAAGCCAAGCAGATGGGGGACGAGTATGTTTCCGTGGAGCATCTGTTCCTGGGACTGCTGGACACGGCGGACAGCACCGTCGGCCCCATGCTGCGAACCTATCAGATCAAAAAGGAAGACGTGCTCCAGGCACTGCAAAGCGTCCGGGGCAGCCAGCGTGTCACCTCCGACAGCCCGGAGGATACCTACGATGCCCTGCAAAAATACGGCACTGACCTGGTCCGCCGTGCAAGGGAGCAGAAGCAGGATCCGGTGATCGGCAGAGACGAGGAGATTCGTAATGTGATCCGCATTCTCTCCCGGAAAACAAAAAATAACCCGGTGCTCATCGGCGAACCGGGTGTGGGTAAGACTGCCATTGCCGAGGGGCTGGCACAGCGCATCGTGAAAAAGGATGTGCCTAAGAGCTTGCAGGATAAGACCATCTTCTCCTTGGATATGGGTGCCCTGATCGCCGGTGCCAAGTACCGGGGTGAATTTGAGGAACGGCTGAAGGCAGTGCTGGATGAGGTCCGCCGGTCTGAGGGACGGATTCTGCTGTTCATCGATGAGCTGCATACCATCGTGGGAGCCGGAAAGACCGAGGGCAGCATGGATGCCGGAAATCTCTTAAAGCCCATGCTGGCGAGGGGCGAGCTGCACTGCATCGGTGCCACCACATTGGATGAATACCGCCAGTATATCGAGAAGGATCCGGCTTTGGAACGCCGCTTCCAGCCGGTGCTGGTGCAGGAGCCCACAGTAGAGGATACCATTGCCATCCTGCGTGGCTTGAAGGAACGATATGAAGTGTTCCATGGCGTGAAGATCGCAGACCCTGCCCTCATCAGTGCGGCGACCCTGTCCCATCGGTATATTACGGACCGGTTTCTTCCGGATAAAGCCATCGATCTGGTGGACGAAGCCTGTGCCCAGATCAGAACGGAGCTGGACTCCATGCCCTCGGAGCTGGACGAGGTATCCCGGAGGATCATCCAGCTGGAAATTGAAGAAGCGGCACTGAAAAAGGAGGAAGATTCCCTGTCCAAAGGTAGGCTCCAGCAGCTTCAAAAGGAGCTGGCAGAGCAGCGTGAGGAATTTGCCGCCATGAAGACCCAGTGGGAAAATGAGAAAAACGCCATCGGCGGTTTGCAGCAGCTGCGTGAGCAGATCGAGGATCTGAACCGGCAGATCGAGGCGGCAGAGCAGAGCTATGATCTGGAAAAGGCGGCAAAGCTCAAATATGGAGAACTGCCCCAGCTCCAGCGTCAGCTGCAAGAACAGGAGCGGCGGCACAGTGCGGCGGATAATGAAAATGCCATCCTCCGGGATCGGGTCAACGAGGAAGAGATCGCCCGGATCGTGGAGCGGTGGACGGGGATTCCTGTTGCCCGACTGGTTCAGGGAGAACGGGAAAAGCTGCTGACCCTGGACGAGACCCTCCACCAGCGTGTGGTGGGGCAGGAGGAAGCGGTGCAGGCGGTGACGGAGGCAATTCAGCGCAGCCGTGCCGGTATTCAGGACCCCAACCGTCCCATTGGCTCCTTTCTGTTTTTGGGACCCACCGGTGTGGGCAAAACGGAGCTGGCAAAGACCCTTGCCCAAGCCCTGTTCGATGATGAAGCCAATCTAATTCGCATCGATATGTCGGAATATATGGAAAAATTCTCCGTGTCCCGGCTCATTGGCGCGCCTCCCGGCTATGTGGGCTATGAGGAAGGAGGACAGCTGACCGAGGCGGTCCGCCGGAAGCCTTACTCCGTTGTGCTGTTTGACGAGGTGGAGAAGGCTCATCCTGATGTCTTCAATGTACTGCTGCAAATTCTTGATGACGGTCGGGTGACGGACTCTCAGGGCAGGACCGTAGACTTTAAGAATACCATCCTGATTCTGACCTCCAATCTTGGCTCGGAGTACCTGCTGGATGGCATCGATTCTGCCGGTCACATTCTCCCCAGTGCCAAGGAACAGGTGGAAGCCCTGCTTCGCCGTTCCTTCCGCCCGGAATTTTTGAACCGGCTGGACGAGATCGTGTTCTATAAGCCCTTGACGAAAGAAAACATCACCGGCATCATCGACCTGCTGATGAACCGGCTCAATACACGGCTTCAGGAGCAGCAGCTAAGCTGTGAGCTGACTCTTGAGGCGAAGAGCTTCATTGTGGATGCCGCCTACGATCCCCAGTACGGTGCCCGTCCTCTGCGCCGGTATTTGCAGCATACGGTGGAAACCATGCTCTCCCGGCAGATTCTCAGAGGCGATCTGCACCCCGGCGACACCGTCACAGTGGACGTTCAAAACGGAGAATTGGTGCTCCGCTAATCCGTAGCGACCGGCCTCTGGACGGTCTATACCGCACCAAAGTAGCGACCGGCCTCCGGACGGTCCATACTGCACCTACGATTCGCCGCTGTGCCGGATAAACGGAACCGCACCCAATCGCTACCAAAACCGTAACGTCTTCGAAAATACCGCCCCTTATGCAAACCATCACCGGGTTGGACCGTCCGGAGGCCGGTCCCTACGATGGTTATGCCCATTCCGGCAGTGCTTCAAATACCATGTCTTTTCCCTTGTGGGGGAAGCGCAGGCAGCAGGAGAAGAGCATGGGCGAAGACGCATCGTCTTTGCCGCCGTATTTCCGATCGCCGACCAGCGGATACCCCCGGCTGGCGAACTGCACCCGAATTTGATGACTGCGCCCGGTGTGAAGCCGAATGCGCATCAAAGAACATTCCCCGGCTTGGAGTCTGCGAAACTCCAGCCGGGCTTTTTTAACACCCTTGCGCTCCCGTTTGACCACAAAGACCTTGTTTTTCGTACTGTCTTTCCAAAGAAGATCCTGCCAATCTCCGGTTTCCGGCGGTGTGCCGTGGACCATTGCCACATATTCTTTCACCATGGTCCCTTCCTGCACCGCTTTGGACAGGGCGGCGGCGGACTGCTTTGTCCGTGCAAAAACCATCAAGCCACCCACATTCTTGTCCAGCCGGTGGATGGGGAAAATGTCTCCCCCCAGAGTCTCCCGAAGGGCATCGGGCAGCTGATGCTCCGAGTCCAAACCCACCGGCTTGACGCATACCACAATGCCGCTGTCTGAATAAATAATCTCCATGGAAATCCCTCCTGTATTTTCTACAGTATATCACCCATGGGAGGAAAAGTCTATGCTTGCGGCTTGGGAAAAGTTTTAGTATAATGGAACTGAAAGAAGGTGTAATGAGAAATGACAACAAAAGAATATCAGAAAAAGCGTCCGCTGTTCATCTTTTTGGGCTATTTTAAACGGCACTGGAAGCTCTTTACGGTGGATCTGCTGTGTGCTATCTTGATTGCCGGGATCGATCTGGCTTTTCCGCTGGTGACACGGACGGCACTGTATGACCTTTTGCCCAAGGGACTGTATCAGGTCTTTTTCGGCATCATGGGGGCGGTGGTTCTTTGCTATGTGCTGCGGACCTTCCTGAATTATATCGTCTGCTATTACGGGCATACCTTTGGCATTCGGGTAGAGGCGGATATTCGGGCGAACCTGTTCCGGCATATGCAGGAAATGGGCTATGATTTTTATAACAAGAACCGCACCGGTCAGCTCATGAGCCGTCTGACCTCGGATCTGTTTGACCTGACGGAGCTTGCCCACCATGGCCCGGAGGATCTGATCACGGCGGTGCTGACCATCATCGGCGCGCTGATCGTCATGGGCACCATCCAGTGGCAGCTGGCTCTGGTGGTGGCGGTGATGATTCCCATCTTTTTGCTGACGGTGATGCTCATGCGCCGCAGCATGGGACGTGCCTCCAAGGCGGTGAAGGAGAAGACGGCCCATATCAATACGGAGATCGAGTCCAGCCTTTCCGGCATCCGCACCGCCAAGGCCTTTGCCAATGAGGAAATTGAAAACGCCCGGTTTTGTGCCGCTAATGAGCAGTTCAAGACCTCCAAGCGGCAGTTTCATAAGGCAATGGGACGGTTTGCCAGCTCCATGGAGTTTTTCCTGTGCAGTCTGAATGTGGTGGTCATCGGTGTGGGCGGCTATCTGATCATGCAGGGGAAGATGGACTACCGGGACCTGATTACTTTTACGCTGTATATCGCCAGCTTCGTTGCCCCTATGCGCAAGCTCTCCGGATTCTCCGAGCTGTTTGCCAATGGCTTTGCGGGACTGAACCGGTTTGTGGATCTGATGCGCACCGAGCCTACCCTTCAGGATAAGCCCAACGCCCAGCCCCTGGAAAATGTGCAGGGCAAGATTCAGGTGGAGGATGTGTCCTTTGCCTACGATGGAGATCTGGCGGTGCTGAACCATGTGTCTTTGACGGTACAGCCCGGCGAAACGCTGGCGGTGGTGGGACCCTCCGGTGGCGGCAAGACCACGTTATGTCAACTGATTCCCCGGTTTTATGACGTATCCCAAGGTGCCATCCGCATCGATGGTCAGGATGTCCGGGATGTGACCCAACGTTCCATCCACGAAAACATCGGCATTGTCCAGCAGGATGTGTTCCTCTTTGCCGATACCATTTTTGAAAACATCCGTTATGGTAAACCGAATGCGTCCTATGAGGAAGTGGTGGAGGCGGCGAAAAAGGCGGAGATCTACGAGGATATTCTTGCCATGCCTCAGGGCTTTGACACCTATGTGGGAGAACGGGGCACGCTGCTCTCCGGCGGTCAGAAGCAGCGTGTGGCGATTGCGCGGATATTCCTGAAAAATCCTCCCATTTTGATTCTGGACGAAGCCACCTCTGCACTGGACTCCGTCACCGAAGCAAAGATCCAGCGAGCCTTTGACGAACTGGCAAAGGGCAGGACCACCCTTATCATTGCCCACCGCCTGTCTACCATCCGTGCCGCCGGGCGCATTATCTCCATTGCCGACGGCATCATCACCGAATGCGGCACCCACGACCAGCTTATAAAAACCGATGGCATCTATGCCCAGCTGTATAAGACCCAGAATGGGCAGCAGGGGAAGAGATAAGATATTCTTTGTCGTGGCTGGTGGGAAGATGGAGATATGAGATGTTTGCAGGTTTCCTGTAACGCTGTAGGTACAGTCTGTTAGGGGCTGTCTCATCAAGAAAGCAGCTTGTGCAAACTGCTTGACAAATGATTGTTTGAAGACCTCAAAGTGCTGTCATCCTGAGCGGAGCAAAGGATCTGTACACCGACCGGATTGCAAAGGTCACGAAAGCGGGAAGATCCTTCGCCCCATTGCGCTCAGGATGACAGGCTGGGGGTATTCCAATTCAAATTCCAACGCACCAATGTGTTATTATGCTTCGTTCTTCTTCTGTTAAATGCAGATCATTCTTTCTAACTCTCATATTTTTGACTTCCCATGTGCACCTATATAATATAGATAAGAGAACAATTCATCAATCGTGCAAATCACCCCTAAACCACCGTGAACAATCTCATCCGTTGCAAAAATTCTTTGAAAAGAATGTGTTGCAAAAGTGCTGCAAAAACAGTTTGCCCAAAAACCCTTCTTGATTTAGATAGGCACTACTTTTATATGATGTTGGGATCCAGAAGAAAATCCATCACCCCGATATTCAGCACACCGCGGTCATCATACCATCGTTTGCGGATATCATGCCGGATGATGATCTTGGGGAAGGAGTCGCCGGTCAGGGAGAAGGGCTTGTTCTCGTTTTCTGCTTTTTGATCATCAGGCAAGGCGTAGGCGGACTGGATATAGACCTTCTTGCCGCCGATGGTGGACATGAAGTCGATCTCCCGTGCCACTTGGACAGTGCGCCCTTTCTTATCTTTATCGTTGCCGTACACGATGCCAATATCTACGGAACATCCACGGATGATCAAATCGTTGTAGATGATATTCTCCATGATATGGGTCATTTCCTGCTGGCGGAAACCGATCCGGGCATTTCTCAGCCCCAGGTCCTCGCAGTAGTATTTGTTGGGGTAATCAAAATAATTCTTCCTCTTCACATCCCATCGTTTGCACTCGCTAAACAGGAATGCGTCCGTCAGGTGATCCATATAGCTCTTGACGGTGTTCGGTGCGACGGTATGTTCGCCACCGCGCTTCTGTTTGGTGTTGAGCGTATTGGCTACATTGGTCGGATTGGTCAGGGAGCCAATGGAGGAGCACAGCAGGTCCAGTATGGAGTCCAGTACATCGGGACGTTTGATCTTCTTCCGCTCGATAATATCCTTCAGGTAGGTTTCGGTGAAAAGGGATTTCAGATATGCCATTTTTGCTGCATCGGTGGGCCGGGAAAGCACCAGGGGCATACCGCCAAAGAAGGCGTAGTTATCAAAGGCCTCCTGCTTATCGCCGCCAACGGCAGAATAATACTCTGCAAAACTCAGCGGATGGACATGAATCTCGTCACTGCGGCCTCGGAATTCGGTGAGGATGTCAGAGGAAAGGCCACATTGCAATCGCATCATTGATGATCGCTTGAACCGTGTCCCTACACTCAACTAATTCTTCTTGTTTTGTTTCCATCTGTTCTTTAGAGTAATTTCCATACAAATTAAGTTCACTGTCAATAATAAAATACCTTGTCTTTTCCGCATCATTCACATAGATATGAAAAATGTACTTCCTCGAACTCGATCACTTTCTCACCACCTTTCAATTATAAGACTAATGAAAATCAGGTTTGTTACAGGAGTTTTTTATATTTTAACATATTTTTTCGAAATTTTCCACCAATACTCAAAAGGCGCCGCATTCCTGCGACGCCTTTTATTGATTTAGCAAGCAATGTTCAAATTGATTATCTCAATAGTAGATTATTCAAAATATACCGAGAAATCATTCGATTGATATAGGTCGGTTTCGTAGACTTTTTCGTCAATTTTTATCTTTTCTTCAGAAAGAGAAATCTGTGTTGTGCTCCTATCATCATATTTTATGGTAAAAAGATACTCCCAACCTTTGACAGCGTTCCCTTGACTGGTGGCCTGTAAGTGCAAACCGTCAATTTGATTTAGAAGTTGCTCCACACTTTCTTTTGGAATCACGAC
>CAZENN010000099.1:0-7574 GCA_964513605.1 uncultured Oscillospiraceae bacterium | reverse complement strand
TATTACAGCCATAATTCTGGTACAGGTAATAGAAGTCGTAGGACTGCATGATCATGTAGTTGAATTCCAGGAAGGACAGACCCTTTTCCATACGCTGCTTATAACACTCAGCCCGGAGCATATTATTAACAGAGAAGCATGCACCCACTTCACGCAGTACATCCACATAGTTCAGGTCCAGCAGCCAGTCGGCATTGTTGACCATCTGGGCCTTTCCTTCACCGAACTCGATAAAACGCTCCATCTGCTTTTTGAAGCAAGCACAGTTGTGCTCAATAACTTCTCTGGTCATCATAGAACGCATATCGGTACGCCCGGAGGGATCACCAATCATAGCCGTGCCGCCGCCAATAAGGGCAATGGGCTTGTTACCGGCCATCTGCAGCCGCTTCATAAGACAAAGGGCCATAAAGTGACCCACATGAAGAGAATCGGCAGTAGGATCAAAGCCGATATAGAAGGTTGCCTTACCATTGTCGATCATTTCTCTGATCTCATCTTCATTGGTGACCTGCGCAATCAAGCCACGGGCAACCAGTTCATCATACAGTTTCATATTCATTCCTCCAAAAATAAAGCCCTCCGTCCAAACAGACAGAGGGCGTAAATTACGCGGTACCACCTCAAATTCGACACCCATCTCTCAACAGGCATCCTCACAGTGTCAAACAACACCTCACGCTGTTTCGGGCGCACCCGTTCTCCCCTACTGAGTTGTTCAGGAAGACCGCTCCGGGAGGTATTTGGGCACGTTTTCTTACTGCCTTGCACCCCCCGGCAGCTCTCTGAAAGAAAATGATGTGCTTACTTCTTCCCATCCTTGCGTTCATATGAAGCTTTTCGATATCCTAACAAAAAACCTTCTTTTTGTCAAGACTTATCCAACGTAAATTTCTAACAACGAAGCATTTCCTCCGCACTTTTAAGGGTGGTTTCTGTAATGTTTGTGCCTCCGATGATTCGGGCCAGCTCTCGCTTTCTGCCTTCCAATTCCAGTGGCGTCACGCTGGTATAAGTACGTCCATTTTCTTCCCTTTTGGCTATCAGGAAATGGGTATTTGCCAAAGCCGCCAACTGGGGCAGATGGGTCACACACAGCACCTGCTTATGGGCTGCTACGCTTCGAAGCTTTTCCGCAACCTTCTGAGCGGCACGTCCGGAAACACCGGTGTCTACTTCATCAAAAATCAAGGTAGCAACCTGATCCTGCTCTGCCAGAACATTCTTCATTGCCAGCATGATCCGTGCCAGCTCACCGCCGGATGCCACCTTGCTCATGGACTTTAAAGCTTCACCTGCATTGGCAGACATATAAAAGACCACATTATCAGCACCGTCAGCTGTCAATTCCGTCTCCGTAAATTCGCAGGAAAATTGAACTTTGGGCATATCCAGCTGGCTCAGTTCCAGTAGTATCCGTTCAGAAAGAACCACTGCGGTTTGCTTGCGGCTTTCACGCAGAGCAATGGCAGCATCCCAGGCTTCCTTTTCCGCTTTCTTCTGTTTATCTTTCAAACGCTCCAGATAGTCATCCGCAAACTCAATTTCGTCCAATTCTTTTTTGGCAGCATCCAAATAGGACAGGATATCCTCACAGGTAACGCCGTATTTTCTGCGTAACCGATGTATCACATCCAACCTTGTTTCGATTTGCTCCAGTTCATCAGCAGAGTAACTCAAATCATTCCGGGCATCCCTTACCTCTTCTGCCACGTCCTGCACCTGATACATCAGATCCGCCACACGTTCATGGAGCTGGGAGAACGCATCCGTATACTTTGATAGCCGTCCCAATTCTCGCTCTGCCTGAGCAAGCAAAGATGCGGCACCATCCGTTTCCTCGCCTCCATAGAGGCATTGCACCGCAGTGTCCATGCCATTGGAAAGCTTTTCGGCATTTTGCAGGAGCTTACGACGCTCTTCCAGTGCTTCGTCTTCCCCAGGCTGCAAATTCGCCTTGGAAATCTCCTCGATTTGAAACCGAAGTGTCTCCATACGCCGCAGCTTTTCGCTTTCATCCATGGTCATACGTTGGATCTCATGGCGCAGGTCACTGACCAATCGAAACTTGTCGGAATACGCCTGCCGCAAGGACTCATTGTCAGCAAACGCATCCAGAAACGCCAGATGATTCGCTTCATCCAACAGTGATGCGGAATCGTGCTGACCATGAATATTGATCAGCTGTAATCCCAGCTTGCGCAGAATCGATACTGAAACCAAAGAACCATTGACCCTGCAAACATTTTTGCCATCCATATGGATATCACGCTGAATGACCGTCTCCGCATCGTACTCCACACCGTTTTCCTCAAACCAAGGCAACTCCGGCACTTCCGTAAAGACTGCCCGTACCGATGCTTTATTAGAGCCGGTACGAATCATATCCCGGTACGCGCGCTCACCCAAAATGGCAGAAATTGCATCAATCACGATGGATTTACCGGCACCGGTCTCACCGGTCAACACATTGAAGCCACGGTCAAAGGAAATATCTGAGCGTTCAATGACCGCAATATTCTCGATGTGCAGCAAACTCAGCATCCCAGACCCCTCCCAGCAATCAGTTTAATAAATTCTTGATCTCACCGCAGAAGGCTGCGGCAGAATTGGTATCACGCATAACGATCATCACGGTATCATCGCCTGCCAGTGTACCCAGTATAAAATTCATGTTCATAGCATCAATGGCAGAACCGGCAGCAGATGCAAGACCGGGAAGTGTATGGATCACTACGATATTCTGCGCATAATCGAAGCCGGTAACACATTCCCTGAAAATTGTATTTAGTCGGGAAGAAAATGTACCTTTTATTTCCTTGGTGGAGGTAATATAGCGGTACTTCCCAAAGCTGGTTAGCTCCTTAACAATACGAAGCTCCTTGATATCTCTGGAAATGGTGGCTTGTGTACTATAAAAACCCGCATCCTGCAGTTCCTGCAGCAGCTGCTCCTGGGTGTCCACATCCTTGGTCGCAATGATCTCCAAAATTTTTGCCTGTCTTTGTGTTTTCAACTTTTCACCTCATCAAACGCACTTGAATTTCGTATTAACTATATCGAAGAAGCTTCGCTCTTTAAGCCGAAGCAGCTTGGTTTCCATATGTGACTGCCGAACCGTTGCAATGTCGCCCATATTCAGACGAAATGCCTTTCCTCCATCCACGGATAAAAACGCATTGCGTCGAGCATTACGAATCAAACCGACTGTGATCACACGTTTATCGGATGCTACCATACAACGGCTTCCCATGTCATGGGCACAAATCGGAGTCACCAAAATGCTTTTTGCTTCCGGTTCAACGATTGGACCGCCTGCAGAAAGGTTGTATGCTGTAGATCCGGTGGGAGTTGCGATGATAATACCATCACCGCCGCACTCCATCGCCTGTACACCATCACAGCGAACAGACAGATGGACGATACGCGCCACCGCCCCCTTTGTGATTGCCACATCATTCAAGCAGATATCATGAAAAACAATGTCCCGTTCCCTCCGGACCGTTACATCCAGCATCATACGGCGATCAATTTCGAATTCACCGGAGGCAAGCTGCTTTAGCTTGGACATCTCAGAGCTTTCCAGCTCAGCCATAAATCCCATGGTGCCAATATTGACACCCAGTATCGGCACGCCATGTCGCGTGGCTGCTTTCGCCATATGCAAAATGGTCCCATCTCCGCCAAAGCAAATCACCAGATCTGTACTCTGAATCTCACGATCCAGCTTATGGAAATACAGATCCCTCGGTAATTCATAGGTCTTATCCACTTCAAAGGGGAGGCACAGCTTTGTCTCAATACCGCACTCACGCAAGATTTGTACAGCCCCACGAACCGTCTGAAAATTCTTATCCCGATAGGGATTTGGGGTTAAAATTACTTTTTTCATCATTACTCACCCCTGCAGTGTATCATGAGCCTGACGAACCACATCAGCCGTATCAGGCAGAATGCCTTCCCGGGCTTCCAGTGTCAGATGACCGAGAAATTCGATATTCCCCTCAGGTCCCTTTACGGGAGAAAAGGTCAGCCCCAGAATCGCAAACCCCAATTCCCCAGCCAATGAAACAAAATCATCCAGCACTTCCTTGTGGGTCGCAGAATCCCGAATGACCCCCTTTTTCCCTACCTTCTCCCGTCCAGCTTCAAACTGCGGCTTGATCAGGCACAGCACCTGACCGGAAGGTTTCAGCAATGCTTTGATCGCAGGCAGAACGATTCTCAAGGAAATGAAACTGACATCCACAACCGAGAGATCCAAGGGTTCTCCCAATTGGTCGGGAGTTACATAACGGATATTGGTACGCTCCATCACTACAACGCGTGAATCCGAGCGAATCTTCCAGTCCAACTGACCATATCCAACATCTATGGCAAAAACCTTTTTAGCCCCCTGCTGGAGAAGACAATCTGTAAAGCCACCTGTGGAAGCACCGGAATCACTGCACACATATCCGGTGGGATCTACTTGAAAGTGACGTAACGCTTTCTCCAGCTTCCATCCGCCTCTACTGACATAAGGACACGTCTCTCCACGCACTTCAATGGAAACGGTTTCCTCATAGGATATTCCAGGCTTATCTGCCTTTTGTCCCTCCACATAAACCTGCCCCGCCATGATGATCGCCTGCGCTTTGCTCCTGCTCTCGGCATAGCCCAGCTCGGTCAGCAGCACATCCAATCTCTTTTTAATTTTCAAGAAGGACGCACCTCCTGTACATACGCCGCAATGGACGCAGCATCTAATTTATAATGATGGTACAACGACTTCAAATCGCCATGGGTAATATACCGGTGTCCCAAATCAATACCATCGATCCGGACATCAGGTTTCAAATGCAGCAACTCCCAAGCCAATGCTTCACGGATGCCGCATCCCCCCGCAGCCTCTTCGATAATGACAACGTGAGGCGTATCGGACATCATGGTCAAAATATGGTAAACCGGAAGCGGTGCCACCGTCAGCAAACGCAGCACAGTCGCCTGAATCCCCTGCTGCTGTAAAATGTCAGCTGCCTGCATGACCTGCTCGATCATTGTGCCATAGGTAATCAGCGTAACATCCGAACCCATTCGATGGCAAGCGAGAGCACCAGTACCGGCAATTCCTTCAATATTTTTCCAGTTACATCCGTCAAATCCACGATTTCCACCCCGGGGATAACGAATTGCCACAGGTCCATTGTGCTCTTTCACTGCCCATTGGAGCATGACTTCCTGTTCCTTCAGACTGCCGGGGCACAGCACCATCATACCGGGAGCGTGACGAAGGAAACCTACGTCATAGATTCCATGGTGCGTTTCACCATCCTCACCAACCAGACCTGCACGATCCACCGCCAGCACCACATGAAGGTGAAGCATGGCTATATCCTGCAGGATCATATCATAAGAGCGTTGAAGAAAAGTGGAATACAGCGCAACAACAGGAATCATCCCTTGTTTTGCCAAGCCACCTGCCATAGATACCGCATGTTCTTCCGCAATGCCCACATCAAACAGGTGTTTGGGGTGCTTCTTTTTGAAATCCAGCAGTCCGGTGCCGCCCGGCATCGCTGCTGTTATGGCACATACTCTTGGATCCAAATCGACCAATTCTACCATCGTCTTTCCAAACTGATCGGAGAATGTATCCGCCTTTTTGGATGCAGTCTCACCAGTAGCCGGATCAAATTTCCCAATCCCGTGGAATTTTGAAGGGTTCGCCTCAGCATAAGGATAGCCTTTTCCCTTCTTGGTGACAACATGCACAACCACCGGACGATTCATCCCCTTAGCCAGGCGTAAAAGGCTGATGAGGCTATGAAGATCATTGCCATCCACCGGTCCAAGATAGGTCAATCCCATATTATCAAAAATAGTGGTCGGAATGATCATTCGTTTAAACCAATCCTTAACCGCCCGTGTTCTGCGGTAGACAAAAGCCCCCACAGGTGTTTTGCTCATAAAACGGCGATATCGCTGTTTCATACCAAGATAACTCTCCTTAACACGGATGCGGGAGAGGTGTTTTGCCATTCCACCAACATTGCGATCAATGGACATCTCATTGTCATTGAGAATGATCACCATCGGTTCATGGCTTTCAGCAGCGTCATTAAGCCCTTCATAAGCCATGCCGCCGGTAGCGGCACCGTCGCCAATCACAGCTGCCACATGATAGCCGGAACCGGACATTGTTCTTGCCCGAGCCATCCCTAAGGCAATAGAAACGGAGCTGGATGCATGTCCGGCAACAAAAGAATCCGTAATACTCTCACTGGGTTTCGGAAACCCAGCCATGCCTCCAAATTGGCGCAAGTGGTCAAAATCCGCTTGGCGGCCGGTCAGCATCTTATGAACATAAGACTGGTGACCCACATCAAAAACCAGACGGTCTATTTTTGTATCGTAAACAGTCTCAAGGGCGACAGAAAGCTCCACCATGCCCAAATTAGAAGCAAGGTGACCTCCTGTTTTAGAAACCCGATCAATCAAAAACCTACGAATCTGCTGACACAGCAGAACTAATTCTTCATCACTCAGACTCAGCAGATCCTCATGGGAAGTTACTTTTTCTAATATATCCACGCAGTGACACAACCTAACGTCTTTTATTTTTCTTTTTAAAAAGCTTAGGGAAATGGTGAATACTGTGTATAATCCTGCCTACCCCATGCACAATATTGGTACACGAATTGATCGCAAGGGTTTTTCCAATGGCTTTTCCGCCAACGGTAAAGCCAGCTACAAGGGCAGACATCAGCAAGGTGATCAGCTGCGGCCAAGCAAAGTCTAAATTCGTGAGAACCTGAGCCGCAATGGTAGCAGATGCGGAACCGGAAACAACGCCACAGATATCGCCAACCACATCATTACAAATAGAACTTACCCGCTCAGCATTCCGCAGAAGCTTTATCGCATCCTGCGCACCGGGCACTTTTCGGGCAGCCATGGAGTGAAAGGGCTTTTCATCTGCAGATGTTACTGCAACGCCGATTACATCAAAAATAATGCCAATTAAGATGATTGCCAGCAATACCAAAAAAGCAACCGCTATACCGCTGACAGACATAAGACGGTCAGACGCAAAGGAAATAATGCCGGAAACCAAAATGGTAACGAAAAAAATAGTGACGACCCAGCGGATCGTCTTATTCCGCTCCTTTTTTGCAGCGGTTGGGTCAGATTTAGGCACTGTAGATGTCCCTTTCATTACGATTTTTCATGTGAAACGGTAGCAGGCAGGATAAATCTTACGGCTTAGGTCGGGTTGGTTTTCCCCAGACAGAACCTGCCGTTGCCGCACAGGCCGTTTCCATTTGATCCGTCCGCTCAATTGTTGCCAAAATGAATACCCGATTGCCACTTAGTCCGTACTGTAATCCCCTGCCTGCCCAATTGCGACAGCCTAGGTGATTTCCACAACAGGATGTTCCATAGTCTTAGCCTCTTTTGCAAGCATGGTTTCCGGGAGCAATAACATAAAGTGCCATGGCCATAGCACCATTATGTCTGATCTCCCTTCCCCTCATGTTCACTCAAGGCAGGCTACGCTGCACGCAGCACACGATTCTGTGCACCGCCTTGCA
>CAZENN010000098.1:0-7614 GCA_964513605.1 uncultured Oscillospiraceae bacterium | reverse complement strand
TGTTCACACTACTTTTGTCCCTGTGTCTGATGCTGAGTCTTGCCGCCTGCGGCGACCCCGCCGAAGACACCCAGCCCAAGGACACCGAACCCGGCACCACCAAGCCCAACGACGAAGTCCGCTTCCTCTGGGATGAGGAAGGTACTGAGTCGGTCTGCACGCTGGTGGAGATGCTCTACAAGGACCTGCGGGAAAATACCGAAACCAGCCTGACCATGGATGTCACCGACAAGGGCCAGATCCTTAGCGTCAGCAACGGAGAACGCAACCAGCAGGCTCAGGTGGAATATGACGAAAAGGGCTTTCCCACCGCCATCAAGGTCACCGAGGACGGTACGGTTATTACGACAGTAAACTTTTCCTTTGATGCCAACGGCAATCTGCTGAGGATGACCAGTCCGGAATATGAGGTGGAAAACCGCTACACCTATGACGAAAAGGGAAATGTGCTGACCTACACCGACAACGACCGGACCATCACCTACACCTACGATGGGAATGGCAATAAGTTGTCCGCCCGAGAGGTAAACAAAAACGGAAAGATCTGGGAATACTTCTATACCTACGATGCCGACGGCAACGAACTGACCGGAAAAGTCACCATGGATGGCGAGCTGTGGTCCGAGTGGTCGAACACCTACGAAAACGGCAACCTTGTTTCCGAAATCAACGACAGCGATGAATATCGCTACACCTACGACGCTCAGGGCAATGTGCTGACCTGCGATTTTTACCGCGACGGCGAGTTTGTCTGGAATCAGACCTACACCTACGATGCCGACGGCAACCGCACCTCTGAGACCAATGACGGCGAGCTGAAATACGAGTCCACCTTCTCCGATAATGGCCGCCACGAGGTGAAAAAGAGCTACCTACAGGGCTACATGGTCACCCGAACCACCGAATACACCTATGACGACAACGGCAACGAGCTGAGCAGGATCATTTACGACAGCGACAATAACGCCACCGACCAGTGTACCAGCAGTTATAAAACTTTCTCCCTCACCGACGCCCAGGAGAAGGTATTCAACACCCTGCTGGAGTATCTGGACGAGCTGGATCTCTTCTACAACGGATAAAATGAAGAAATCCATCCTACGAGATGATACAGAAGAGCCTGCCGGTTTTTTGCCGAGCTGCTGAAATAAGACGAACCGCGCTGCCTGTGTGGGCAGCGCGGTTTTTAATTTACTGGCGGTATTTGACGGCAATAGTCCGGTCATGGGCCAGAAACAGGTCCGTGATGATCAGATGCTGCTTCTCGTGTTCCTCCTGGCTGATGCCCACCGTGGTCCGCAGGCGCATCATCAAATACTCCCCGGCCCGCTCCCGGGCGGGGACCTTCTGCACCTCCCACAGAACCTGTCCATGGGTGCGAATGCCGTCCCCTCGTCCCCTTCAACTGGGATTCACTAGGCCATCTGTTGGTACTTTTGACTACCTAAAACTTGCAAAACCCTTGACAAGTAGTGTATAATGAATACATGAGGGATGAACATGAAGCATCTTGGACGAACTATCATGTTCCTGTGTCTACTTACACTCCTTATAGCCTTGCCGGGGTGCTCAAACTCTAGCAGCGCCGATAAATTCGATGGGTACTATCAAGTTGGAGAGACCTTTACCGCATCATATTCGGACAAGGTGGAATATCAGTTCAGTATTCTTGAATTCACTGATGAATATCTTACAGTTCAGGTTTCTAAAAAGACTCTCGCTGTAGATGCTGATGTCTATATTTATTCTGCTTATTCTACAAATTTTGATCGGGTTGTTTCCGATGATGTGGTATATAATGAGACGTGGCTTCCTACATTGTTCCCCATCGGTGTTTTTGAAGTTCCTTTAAAAGACGAGGATATGCTGTTGCAGATTTATTTTTTGGAAGAAGATATCGGTAGTTATCAGGGTTATGTCAAGGCGACAATAGATTCTGCAGGTAGTAGTACTTATAATCCGTGGTATGCGATACAATTTATCGTAAGCTAAGGTTTTGATAATATTTTATATTATGGCGGGGTGCAGACCCGCCATTTTTAGGAGAAATATGATCAGTATAAGAACAGTTCCATTCGAGTATATAGGGGACGGTTCTATCGTCCCCTGTCTTTCATAAGTTTGAGGAGGTTATAATCATGGACGTAATGGATAAATTGAGAGAGATGATGGAAGAATCTGATAAATCTTTACCATATGTCCCCGATCATGTACGACAAGACTTGGACTTTACAATTGTTCCAGAAATGGTCTACAATAACGGACAAGTGTTTATCGAAAACTGCCTGAATTGGAAAGAAGAATTTTTCTGTGACCTTTTCAATCAATACTACGAAAAAATGAAACCGATCTGCTGCCGCGATGATGCGAAATTATTCAAAGCCAACGATTTTTACGTTGGGCATCGAGAGATCAGTTCTGACAAGAACTATATCGTTGTATCTTTGCCTGACGAATTTATGGGTTCCCGTGAATTCTGTCGTGCATATGTTATCACTTACACAGAGCACCAAGGCAAAAAAGAGCATATTCAATTCTTTGCAATTACAGATAGTGCGTACGGCTGGTCTCGCATCTATCGAATTGCGCAGAACGGCAACCGAATTATTTTGGGGCATCCGACCGGTAAGATGTCAGAAGATATTGAGCTGATCATGGCGGTGAGTTCTGGCATATGATCCCCCCTTTTCTTGCCAAAAGGGGGGTCTGTTTGTAAGAAGCTGCGCCTAAGTGCGTTTTTTTGGACAGAATCCCAGTTGTAAAATACGAATATCTGTTATATAATGAATGGGTTATAATTACATCGGAGGATGTTACAATATATGGATAATCGAAAACAAGCCATTAAGCAATACATCAGACCCGGCAGTCGGGTACATCTGGTGGGTATCGGCGGTGTTTCTATGCGTCCCTTGGGGCTGGTGCTGAAGGGAATGGGATTGACCGTTACCGGTTCCGATATGAATTCCTCGGTTTCTACCGATGAACTGATCAGTCAGGGAATCCATGTTGCCATCGGACATCGGGCAGAGAATATTGAAGGGGCCCAGTGTGTGATTCGCACTGCGGCTGCCCATAATGATAACCCGGAGATTCAGGCAGCCCGTGCCGCCGGAATCCCCATCTTTGAGCGCGCTCAGGCGTGGGGCGTGATCATGCAGGAGTATAAACACGCCATCTGCTTCTCCGGCACCCACGGCAAGACTACTGCTACCTCTATGATGACTCATATCCTCATGGCAGCCCAGTGGGATCCCACGGTGATGATCGGCGGCTACCTGCCCATTCTTCACGCTGGGCATCGGGTGGGACATGGAGATGCCATCATTATGGAAAGCTGTGAGTATTGCGATTCCTTCCTGAACTTTTACCCCACCCTTGCGGTGATCCTGAATATTGAAGAGGATCATCTGGATTACTTCAAGGATCTGAAACAGATCGAGCATTCCTTCCATCAATTTGCTGAGCTGGCAACGGATCGAATCATTGCCAACGGTGATGATCATAACACCGTGGAGGCACTGGAGGATCTGAACTATATTTCCTTCGGTTTTGCCCAAAGCAACCGAGTCCGTGCGGAGAACATCTCAGCGGATTGGCGCAGCTTTGATGTGGTATGTGACGGGAAAGTCTACTGTCACCTGAATTTACAGGTCCTTGGCCGTCACAATGTGCTCAATGCCTTGGCAGCGGTTTCCGCAGCGTGGGTATTGGGCGTTCCCGGCGATGCAGTCAGTGCGGGATTGGCTACCTTCACCGGTGCGGACCGCCGCCTGCAATACAAAGGGGAGATCAACGGCGCAAAGGTCTATGACGATTACGCCCATCACCCCGGTGAGCTGCAGGTCACCATTGATGCGGTTCGCTCCATGGGGGCAAAGCGGATGATTCTTGCCTTCCAGCCCCATACTTATACCCGTACCCAGGCTCTGTTTCAGGATTTTGTCCGGGAGCTGAAAAAGCCGGATGTGGTGGTGCTGGCGGAGATCTATGCCGCAAGAGAGCGCAATACCACAGGCATTTCCTCCAAGGATATTCAAAAGGAGATACCCGGCAGCGTTTACTGCGCCACTCTGCCCGAGGTAACGCAGTACCTTCGCTCCATTGCCCAGCCGGGAGATGTGATACTTACCGTTGGTGCAGGAGATATTTACCGTGCCGGTGAGGCGTTGATAAAAAAGAATGTGTAAAGAGGCGATCACAGTGAAAAAGTGGAATGTATGCGTCCTGTTTGGCGGCATGAGCCCTGAGCATCAGGTGTCTTTACGGTCTGCCGAATCTGTGCTGAATAATATGGACCCGGAAAAGTATAATATTCTCCCTGTAGGCATCACCCGGGAGGGAAATTGGATTCTCTATGGCAGCACCGACTATTCTCAGCTGCCCACGGAGCAGTGGCTTCAGTGCCCTGATAATCGCCCGGCGGCGATCTCTCCGGTTCGGGGACAGGGACTGCTGTGCTTCGAGGGAGACTGTGTGGTTCGTCAGCAGGTGGATGTGGTCTTCCCGGTGCTCCACGGAGAAAACGGAGAGGACGGTGCCATGCAGGGACTGTTGCAGCTGGCAGGGATTCCTTATGTGGGCCCCCATGTGTCTGCATCCGCCGTATCCATGGATAAGACCCTGACCAAGCTGGTGGCAGATCAGGTGGGCGTTCAGCAGGCAGCCTGGTATCTGGTGCGCCGAGGGGATTTGAACACCCGGCTGGAGCAGACCGTGGACGAATTGGAAAACCGGTTTGCCTATCCCATGTTCGTCAAGCCCTCCGGCACCGGTTCTTCTGTTGGCGTGTCCAAAGCGGCAGACCGCAGTGCCCTTTCTGAGGCATTGACCATGGCCGCTCAATTTGACGATAAGATTCTGGTGGAGGAATTCATTCAGGGTCGTGAGGTAGAGGTTGCGGTCATGGGAAACGACAGCCCTATGGCCTCGGTCTGCGGTGAGATCGATGCCGGTGCGGACTTCTACGATTACGATGCCAAGTATATTACCGATACCTCCACGGCTTATATCCCTGCCCGGATTCCGGAGGCGGTGGAAGAGCAGGTCAGAGAGGCGGCGGTGAAGATCTACAGTGCCATCGGCTGTCAGGGCTTGAGCCGTGTTGACTTCTTCGTCACCTATGAGGGGGAGCGGGTGGTGTTCAACGAGATCAACACTCTGCCGGGCTTTACCTCCATCTCCATGTACCCCAAGCTGTTTGAAGCCAGCGGCATTGCCTATGGTGCGCTGATCGATGAGCTGCTGCGGCTTGCCATGGAGGTCGAGTGATATGAAGCTGGATGTGATTTTGTCCATTCAGGGCAGGCAGCTCTATGAAGATCAGGATCCGGAGGTCATCGAGCTGATCACCGAAGGTGTACTGGAAAAGCAGGAGGACGGTTGGCATATTTCCTATGAGGAAAGCCCCCTGACCGGCTTGGAGGGCGTGACCACCACCTTTCAGCTCCAACCCGGCAAGGTCGTTCTGACCAGAGCCGGTGCGCTGCGCTCTGAAATGGTTTTTGAGCTGGGGGTGCTTCATGAGTCGCTGTACCAGATGGAATTCGGTGCCCTATTGACTTCGGTCTGCGCACAGAAAGTGGAGTATCAGCTTTCAGAGACCGGCGGTACAGTGGATCTGGTCTACGGAATCGATATCGAACACAGCGGCGGTGGCGTGGTGGAGTATCACCTGGATATCCGGACAAAAGGATAATGAAATAAAAATACTCGGCGTGTATGATGCACGCCGAGTTTGTTTTTTATTTAGACTGGATATACTGTAACAGCGCATTCAGATCGCCCTGAGGATATCCGCTGATATCTGTTTCCTGCTTGTTGATCAGGCATTGGGGCAGGAGGAATACGTCGATACCCAGCTGTGCCGCTGCCAGATCTTCCGTGGCATCGTTGCCCACCATGAGACATTCTTCCGGCTTTGCGCCCAGCTTTTGCAGCACCTCCCGGTAGTAGTCAGGGTTTGGCTTGCAATAGCGGCTGTTTTCGTAGGTGGTGTACAGCGCAAAGTCCTCTTTGTCCAGTCCTGCCCAGAGGATTCGGTTTTCTGTGGCAATGGAAGGGAAGATGGGGTTGGTGGCAAGGGCGAGGGTATAGCCCATTTCTTTCAGTTTTTTGACGGTGGGGCCGGCAAGAGGATCGACCCCGCAGGCACTGCGAACAAGAGGGAACTGGGTTCGGTAGAACTCATCCAAAATCGGCTCGCACTGCCGGACGTTCTCGCCGTAAATCTGAACCATGGTGTTCCAAAAGGCATCTTCGTTGGTGCAGCTGCCATCGTTTTTGATCATGGCACCGGTTCCCAGCCAGATGCTTTTGATAAACTGCTTGGGGTCATAGCCGTGGGGCGCGATATAAGCGGCAATGCGTCCAAAATAGGCTTCAATAAATATGTCCTGATCCATGGGCAGCAGAGAGCCATCCAGATCAAAAAGAATGTAGCGAAGGGACATAAGCTTTCCTCATTTCATGGTGATTGTATGCAGATGAATATTTAAGGGGGATCTTCAATGATGATTGCAATTGCATCGGCGGCGGTGGTGTCGCTGATTTTGGTGGCTTCCTACTGGGCCTATCGTGTAGCCTTTTACGTCTCGCCCCGATATCAGCAGGATGTCTATGACCTTCCCGATGGGGAGACCTCTCAGGAGAAGCGAACGATCTTGCGCCATTGCATCCAGAAGCTCAGCGCACTGCCGTATGAAGCCGTGACCATTACCTCTGTGGATGGCAAGAAGCTATACGGCCGGTATTATCACACTGCCGATAACGCACCGGTTCAGCTCCAATTCCATGGCTATCGGGGCAGTGCCATGCGGGATTTCTGCGGCGGTACTACCTTTGCCAGAAAGCTGGGGCATAATGTTTTGGTGGTGGACCAGCGATGCCACGGAAACAGCGAAGGGCATACCATCACCTTCGGTATCCGGGAACGCTACGACTGCCAATGCTGGGCGAACTATGCTTACCGGCGATTCGGGAAGGGGACGCCGTTGATTCTCTCCGGAGTTTCTATGGGCGCAACCACTGTACTGATGGCATCGGATCTGGAGCTTCCGGAAACGGTCTGCGCCATCGTTGCCGATTGTCCTTACTCCTCGCCCAAGGCGATCATCACCAAGGTGGCAGGTGAAATGGGCTTGCCGGAAAAACCGGCGGCGGCTATGTGCTGCCTGGGGGCACTATTATACGGGCATTTCCGGGTCAGCGGATGCAGCGCACTGGACTGCGTCAAGGCAACCAAGCTGCCGGTCCTTCTGATTCATGGGGAGGCAGATCAACTGGTGCCCTGCGATATGAGCCGGGATCTATATCAAGCCTGCGGCTCAGAAAAGGAGCTGCAAACCTTCCCGGGGGCAACGCATGGCATGAGCTATTTGGAGGACCCCCAGCGTTATGAAGCGGCAGTGGGATCCTTCCTGGAGCGATGCATCCGGGCGAAAACGGCTTAGCAAAGACTCTCGATGACCTTTTGGATACGAGCGGTGGTGCGCTCATAGCCCAGAATCTGCATGACCGTATACAAGTCAGGAGAATTGGTCTTTCCGGTGACCGCCAGACGGATAAAGGTGGAAACATCCGCAACCGTGCCGGGGAAGGCAGAGGGGTCTGCCT
>CAZENN010000097.1:0-7663 GCA_964513605.1 uncultured Oscillospiraceae bacterium | reverse complement strand
TGGCCTTGGGCAGAGAGGAAAACTTCCGGAACTCAATGGTCTTGCCGCTGCCCTGAGGAATGGGACGCTTCTGACCAAACTGCTCGTGAACCAGACTGGCGGATGCCTCGTCGATGAGGGTCATGTCATAAAAGGTCTTCATCTCGGCACTCAGGCCATCTGCCGTGGTGGTCTGCACCTGATTGGCAAACAGCTGCAAACCCTGAAATACATTCTTCATATTCTTCATTTTTACATTCTCCTTTCAAATCCTTGCTTACAATCGGATGATCTCTCCCTGCTGGACCCGGCGGATCATATCTCTACGCTGGGCACGGGTCATATGGGAGACATCGTTCTTGACCACCGCGGCACCGGCACCCATACCGCTTTCCGGGGGTCTGGCACCGTTGGCGGCAATGCGGTTGGCGAGCTTGCGCTCCATGGCTTTGGCACTGTAGTGCATGGCAGCCGGAATGATCTCATCCCGATGCCGCAGCAGATACGCCTCCTCCACATGAAGCCCCTTCCCCAGCAGCTCCCGGAACCGGGGATCCTGCGCCTCCTGACGCAGCTCCAAATTGGGGAACAGCTGCTTCGCCTGCTCTGCCTGACGCAGCCACAGGTCATGCTGCCGCTGTGCCCGAAGCTGAGGGTTTTCCACAGCCTGTGAAGGGCTGGGCTGGGGGCGATCATCGGCGGCAACGGCCTTGCTCAGTGCCTCCATGTCCCGGGGGGCAACGCCGTACTTCTTCGCCAGCAGATCCAGGGTAGGCTCCAACGTCCGATACTGCTCGAGGGTCTTATTCTGACTTTTCAGTCGCTTTTGGACAATATCCTGTACCCTGGCATCGTATAGGTCCTTAAACTCTCCCTGAATCAGCTGCTGAAACCGGGCATTGCGATCCGGTTCCCCGGCTTCCGATACCCGGGCGGCGGCATCGGCATTTCCCTGTTTAACGCCCTGCATCCCGGCGGCGGATGCTGTTACGCCCGTATTGGAACCGGCATCTTCCGCAAAAAGCTGCAAAAAGCGTTCCGGTTTTTCCTTGATCATTCTCATTGGCTGTTCCTCCGTAATGTATCTTCTTTTACCCTGATATGGTCCGGGTAATGCCGGGAAAGCAGCTTCAAGCCGGCATTTGCCATCTCAAACGCCCCCCGGACCGCCTCATAAAAGGCAGGGCTTGGTTCCGCACAGATCAGGGCATCTCCGGCGGATAGCTGCAGCTGCGGCTCCTGCCCCAATTGCCCCCGGGCAGCATGATCCGCCACGGTCTGCGCCAGCGCATAGGCAAGGGTAGTGACCCCTGCGCAGATCAGATCCTGCCCTGCCGGTGCAGCCCCGGCATGACCCTGAAGCCGGAGGGTCAGGGTCTGCCCTCGCCGCTCATAGACTGCCTCGATCATGTGGGCGAGGCAGCCTGGGCAACCCGCCGCCGGGCATTCTCCATCGCCGGATGCTCACCCGTGACACTGGGAACGGTCTGCTTTTCCTGTGGGGAACGTCCCTCCTGTTTCTGAGGAAGAACCCCCATTCCGGCAAGCAGCTTCTGACACTGCTGAAGCTCCCGATAAAGCCTTGCCTGCTCTGCCACCTTCTGCATCACCGACTGTTTTTCATTAAAATCCATCATATCCAGACAGATCAGTGCCTGTTCTGCCCGTTCCGGTTGGAAAAGACCGCTGCCGAAAAATTGCAGTGCCAGCTCGTTCTGACTGAGCTTGGAATAGGGGCTTTGCTTCTGGGCGGTGACCTGTACATCGAACAGGGGCAGTCGGTAGCCCAGATCCGTCCCAAATTCTCTGCCCTGACGCTGGGGAGACAGCCGCTGATTGCCGTAGCTGACAAACTGCGCCACCCCATCACTGCCCAAAATGCGGAAGCACCGGGGCACATCATAGAACTGTCGAATCAGCTCAATGACCATCAGCACCACCTGACGAAAAGCCCGGTAGGATGCCTTGATGTTGTCCCGCCCCAGCTTGCTGCCTGCCTCCTGTAAGGCGGCAATGGCAGAGGCGGCGGTGACACCGGAAGACGTACCGCCGGTGGAGACGTCCCGGTTGCCGGTGACTTCCTTTAGTTCGTCGATCTTGTTGTTCAGGATGGTGACATAGATATCATTCAGGGGCTTGGTCTGCACGGGAAGGATGCTGTCCTGCCCCAGGTTCCCCTGTACATGGATAAAATCCTTGGAAATGTCCGCGTATTCCTCCTCGTTGACCTCTCCATCGGTACGGATGAAGTGCCGGGGACGGGCATTGGCAAGCAGATTTTGCAGTACCGCCTGATTGCCCCGGTCGATGTACTCCTGAGCGGACTTGCCCACATCGATGTAGCCAAAGCCACAGGGACTGCCCTCTACGGAGAACAGGGGATCAAAGACAAAGGGATACAGCCCATGGTCATACCAGCCCCGATCCTGAAAGGCAGGCTCATTTTCCGTGGCAAACAGCACCGTGTCCGCCACAAATTTACAATAATGAAGCACGGTCTTTCCGTTGCAGAGCTTTTTGTAATACCAGTCGATGACCGGAGTCTTATCCGAGGTATCCACGGTGTCGTCATACAGATATTTGCTCACCTGAGCGGCATTTCCCAGCTTCCCCTCCAGATGGGGATATCGCTCCAGAAGCTGCTCGTTGTCCTCCAAACGCAGATGGAACAGATTTTTCGACTGCTGGATATCGGAAATGCCGCTTTCCCAAAACAGGTTCAGCAGGTCTACCTTGGAAATGGTGATGTCTCCCAGACCTCCCAGCTTGTTCTTGTCCCAGAAAACACCGTAAACGCCGGTGCCTGCCTTGAGCTTGTAATCCCATACCCGGTCATAGACCTCTTCAAAATCATTCTGCTCCAGCACCACGGGGATGATGGATGAGAGCATCCGTGCCTGCTCCTTGTCTGCCTCCTCCCGGGGCAGGATATTGGGGGAGGGATAATTGTCCATGGCATCGGCGTGTTTATTGGCAATGGCATTGAACAGCCAGCCGGACACCGGTTCCACCGGGTTTTTCTTCCTTTCCATACAGCCCCAATGCCGCAGCTTGTACCACTGCTCGTTTTCGATCACTCGGTTTTCCAGATTTGCCTTACCCTGTCGGTATCGGTTCAGCAGCAGCCATGCCTTTTGGAGCTGCTCCTTTCCGATGGGAAGGATTTGGTCTTCATTCATTGATTACCTCCATTCTTGGTCTTGCCGCTGCCGGACGCAGCTGCTCCTTTGGAATTTCCAGCACCGCCGCCAGAGGGCTGCTTTGATAGGGGTCGGCTGCGGATGCGGCAGTGGGCTTGATGGGACGAGCCATGCAGAAATACCGAACCTCATCCGCCACATGGTCCTCCGCCGTGGTATCCAGATCCTCCGGGCTGTGGGCATCGTAGCACAGCAGGGGCATGGTGCGAAGAAACGCCTTGCAGGTTTTAAAAACATACATTTGCGGATAGCCGTTGTCATCAAAGGCAAGGCGGTAATGGACCTGCATCCACCCGGGCAGCCGCTTGTGGTCTCCGGGGCTGAAAAATACCCCATGCTTTCCGGCGGTATCGGCAATGGACTCGCCGGTCTGGGCATCCCAGATGGCAGGGTCCGCCACGCCGATGATGGACTTTCCAGCCAGCCACCGGTGCTCCCGTTCCACCTGGGCAATTTTAGAAAAAACCTGGGTAGGCGTCCACTTGATGCCCTGATTGGGGGTATCGGTGCAGCCGTAAAGCTCCATGATCCGATACGCCACTCCATCGTGATCCACCGCCCACCAGCCGCAGGAAAAGGGCTTGTTGTATCCCCAGTCAAAGGAGCGGTAGATCTTCCAATCGGAGGGGATCTCAAAAGGCTCGATAACGTGGGTCCATTGCCGGTCGGCGTAGTGCTCCGGGCGGTCCGCCAGCTCTTCAAAAAATTGCCCCTCATACACATCCCACCGCCCCTGAAGCCATGCCTGACGGAGCTTGGGCGGCAGCTTTTCCAGACTGCGCAAATACCCCGGCTGACTTTTGAGCAACGCCTGATTGTCCGTGACCAATGCCTGAATAAAGGCGTAATCCTCCGGGTATTCATCCTCCTGAAACCGCCGGTCAATGAAAAGCCGCTTGAAATAGCCGTGGCTGGGACCGCCGGGGTTCAGGGTGTAGTAGGTTCGCTTGGGATGGTCGTTGGCACCACGGACACAGGCGTCAATGGTTATCAGCCATTCCTCCGGAAACTGTCCTGCCTCGTCCGCAAACCAGATATCATACTCCGCTCCCTGATACTGCCCCAGATCGGCGTCACTGGCACAGTAGCCGAACCAAATCGTGGAACCGTTGGGGAAGGTGAAGCACTTGTCACCCTTGTGATACCGGGCGGCATCCCCCAGCAGAGACAGCAAAGGAACGATGTGGTTGTTCAGCAGCTCCCGGTAGGTCTTTCGGGTGATAAGAATTTTAATGCCCGGATATTGCAGGCACAGCAGCACCGCCTTCCAACGGACAAACCAGCTCTTGCCGCCCCCACGGGCACCGCCGTAGCCCACATACCGGTGCCGCTCCTTTAACGCCAGCTCCTGCTTGGTATTGGGATGGGGCATCCGCAGTACCTTCAGCGCATCACTTTCCAAATTCCGCCACCTCCCCTTCTAAAATTACCCGAAGACCGGCGGAAACCGGCTCCTTGGGTGCGGCTTCCTTTTGCACATCCCGGATATCCTTCAGCACCGCCGCTACCTGCTTCAGCTCCGACAGTCCTGCCTCTCCTTCGTCCAGCACCGCCTCTACCTGCCGCAGCAGCTTCCGGGTTACACCTTGGAGGTTGGTCATTTCTTCCACTCTCATCCCTCCCCATTCATCAGCTGCCGATACCGTTCCATCCGTCCGTCGTACCAGTCAAGATAGACCTGACAGGGACGATCACAGCAGCCCTGTACCGGACACTGGGGACAAGGCCCCTGCCGCAGAAACCGCCGGTACTCCTCCGGGTGATACACCGTAAAAACGTCCGTCCGCTTTTTCGGACACAGCCTGCAACGGGCATAGGCGTTGATGGCTCGCTGACGGTTCAAATATTGCCGAACCCAGCGTTTATTCTCCTGTCGCCTACTCTTCCGACTCATCCCGTCCCTCCTTCCTTTCCTGCAGCCAGCTGGGATAGCCGGTGCGTTCGATCCATCCAATCTCCGGATGCTCCAGCATGATCCATCCACTCCCTTTCTTATTGAACATTTGTTCGATTATTGATTAAAAAAATATATCCCCATCATCCTGCGCAGCGCTCCGTTGGGTACACCTTCCCTGGGGGAATCCGACTCATACTAATTTTCAATTAGAAGGGCATCGCCTTACGGCACTGTATCCAATCCTAAACGCCCCCGAAGCATTTGGGTATTTCCTAAGTACGCCCCTATTATATAGGACTAAACCTACGTTGTCAAGCCCTATTTTCGGTTTTTTTCGAAATTCCTATTTTGTCCTACTGCCAGTAAGAGAAACTGCCATCCACCCCACCGTACCGACCGGCCTCCGGACGGTCCTCCCCCGTACCGACCGGCCTCCGGACGGTCCTTCCCCCGTACCGACCGGCCTCCGGACGGTCCTCCCCCGTACCGACCGGCCTCCGGACGGTCCCCACCGCACACCGTACCGACCGGCCTCCGGACGGTCCCCACCGCACACCGTAGCGACCGGCCTCCGGACGGTCCCCACCGCACCCACGGCAAGCCGCAATACCTGTTAAACGTACCAACTAAAACAATTTCCCCATCGAGGGTCAAAATTGCTTCGAACCTTGTTCCCAGCGCAGTTGATTCGAATGAAACGATTGCCGGGGACAATCGCACTATAATGGGGAGAACGCCGAGCCCAACGGTAGGCGATCGTTTGCGGAGTTGAGCCATATGTAAAAACAAAAATTAACCTTAGAAAATCACCAATATTCTATTGACTTTTATTAGGTCTTGCTCTAAAATAGTAGTGTTATCAAATTTCCCACAATCCCCGTGAACATAGACTATCTCCTAAGTGTATTCTAATTATATAGCTTATCTTCTATTTTGTCAAGGGGGATTTCGAACTTTTTTGAAAATGAGGGATCACTATGTTTAGCAGTGTTGAATTGGTTCGCCGTCTGTGTAAGGATCAGGGCATTCCGGTCTGTCAGCTGGAGAAGGATCTTGGCTTTTCCAATGGATACCTGAATCCAAAAAAAATGAGCAAGCTGCCCTATGACCGTGCGGTGCAGATCGCCGAGTATCTGGATGCTCCGGTGGAGTTGATTCTCACCGGTCAGGAGACCCACCCCCGTGCCCCCCGTCAGCCGGACATTCTGGAACGGGTGGACGTAGCATTTTATGGCGAATACAAGGAACTGACCCCAGATGATCAGGAGACCATCCGGGACATGGTGCGCCTGATGCACCAAAGAAAAGCCCGCCGGGAACAAAAAACAAGCGGCAATGCATAAATACACACAAAAAAGCGATGCGTTCTCCACCAAATCGGCGGATGAACGCATCGCTCTGTTTTTACCGGTTCTCATTAAAAAGTTGTATCAATAGATCTGTGCATCCTCCAGCATATCCTCCAGCTCGTCCATATCAATGTCCGTCTTGCCAATGCTGCTGAAATCGATCTCGCAGGCAAAGACATCGCCATCAATGTCCACATCCAGCTCCAAGCTGGTAAGCTCGTCCCCGTCAATACCGAAGGTCAGCTCCAGATCCAGATCCCGCATTTCGGACTTGGAATCCTTCAGCTCATCCAGAGCCTCCCCGTACACATCCGCATCACGGAACGCATCCTCGAAATGGATAAAGCTCTCATAGACAAAATCATAGGCATCCGGCTCAAAGGTATAATAAGTAACACCGCCTCTGCCGCTCTCAGAAAAACCAGCATTTTCTTCCAGCCAGTCCTTATCATTCAGGCTTTTGCCATAGGCGGTCAGACAGGTCTGAAGCAGATCAAAATCCACATATTCCTGTGCCTCTTCGTAAAGACCGTCTTCTATGGATTCCAGCAGTTCCTGCCAGTCGATCTCTTCCAGATCAAATTCCTCATAGGCATCAAAGAATTCATCCAGCTGATCACTGATATCCACTGCCCAATAGCGGCCAAAATATTCGCTGATGAGATAGCCGTCATAGATCGCCATGATCGTCTGCTCACCCTCAACATCCACATCGGCATACATTGTCAGCGCACGCTCCTCAGGGTCCATCACCAGCTGGAACAGACCACCCACTTCCGTGCCGTCATAGACAGCATTCAATTCAATGGTCACACTGTCGGCTGTCAGCGTGTTTATCGCTGCCACGGCGATTTCCGTCATGGGACCGCCGGACGCAAGGAAAAGCCACAGCAGGACCACCACTGCCGCCAGTGCCAGTGTAATGGCACCCGAAAGCAGACCGATCTTCAACCCCTTGCCCTTTTTCTTCGGTGCAGCAGGTGAAACCGGCTGGGCATTATAACCAGAGCAAACAGGCTCCGGCTGAGCAGCAGGCACAGCTTCCAGCTTCTGACCGCAAACCGAGCAAAAAACACTGTCATCCGGGATCTCTGACCGGCAATAACCGCAAATCATATTTCTTCCTCCTCATAATCCTTACTCCATCAAATTCTACCTTTTTCATTATAATCCAAAGCATAAGAGAATACAAGTTGTCAAACTGTTTTGTGCAGTAAAAAAAGGGTTGTCTCAAATGA
>CAZENN010000096.1:0-7772 GCA_964513605.1 uncultured Oscillospiraceae bacterium | reverse complement strand
AGCCATTTTGGGGTTCCAGCGGCGGGTCTGGTGACCGAAGTGAACACCGGCCTCCAGCAGTTGCTTCATAGATACGACAGCCATTTTTCAATTTCTCCTTTTGTTTGTTCCTCCACCCCGATCATCTCGCAGCGACCCGTCCTGAAGGACACGAGGGAGTGCGATCACCGGGTGTGTGGTGTAATAATGTCATGGGTCAAAGCCCACGCCGAACCATTATAGCGGAAACAGTTCGGATTTGCAAGTATTTTTTCCAAAAAATTCAGAAAATATTCTTCAAAACGGAAGTTTGCTTCTGGGCACCCGGCAGTCGCAGGGTTTCACATCCACCAAAACGATATCCGGGCCGATTCTGCGTATACAGCCCCAGGGGATGACGAAATCATCCCGTCTGCCTGCGATCCCCAGAATTTTACATGGTCCCGGCACGATGATGGCCTCCACACAGCCCTCCGGCACTTGCAGCTTGATATCACTGATAAACCCCAGCCGCTGCCCGTCATTGACACAAATGACCTCCTTGCATCGAAGCTGAGAAAATTTTACATCCATAAGCGACCCTCCCAATGGTTTTGGTTCAGTGTATGACGGGGAGAGATGAGATATGAGATGTGAGATATAAGATATGAGATACAAGATACAAGATATTCCTTCGTTGATTGTGCGATAAATTGTTGTTTGGTCAATGCCTTTACGCACCGATCCCGATACTGGAATATCTCTTATCTCCAATCTCATATCTCATATCTTCTCACAGTCGGTTTGTCCTGGGAACTGTATCACATGATGGAATTGGTGGGTGGCTTTGTCGTAATAAACGGTTTGGATTCCGTTGTACCGGTGGAGGATTCGCTCGATGCTTTTTAAGCCTACCCCGTGGGCTTGGGGGTCGCCTTTGCGGGTGACCAGCCGACCCTGGGTGTCCTTTTTGGGGGCGATGTCGCAGTCGTTGACGATGCTGATCACCACGCCCTGCGCCTCAGAGCCGGTGACGCGCAGTTCAATGGTGCGCCCGGAGGAGTCCTCCGCTCCCTCCACCGCGTTGGACAGGAGATTACCGTAAAGGGCGGTGATGGCCGGCTCGTCCATAAAGCCGGTGCAGCCGCTGCGGATGTCACAGTAGAAGGTGATGCCCTTCTTGTCACATTCGGACCGGATCTGCTGCAGCAGCATATCCAAAATTGGTTCTGCCGCCAGCCGGGGACGAAAAGCCGGTTCCATGGACATCTCCAGCTTCTGAAGATACGCCCGGATCTGCCGGCTTTGGGACTGCTGTGCCAGCGCGTCCAGAGTGTGCAGGTGGTTCTTGATGTCGTGAACCAAGATCCGCTGGCTTTCCCACTGCTCCTGCAGAGCCTGATAATAGGCAGTGTCGGTCTGCTCCTTCTGAATGCTCAGCTGCAGCTCCAGATTGGCGGCATGGGCTTTTTGCAGCTGGTTGTACAGGATAAAAAAGATCAGATTCACTGCCAGCAGTGCCGCCTGGGTGATGGTCACGATGGTTTTTGCCCACGCAGAGATCTCCTGCCGGGCTTCCATGAACAACACGACCATGGAAGTCACGGCGCAAAGGATGGGCAGGCTGCAAAACAGCACCATCCTACCCGGTTCCCGGTATTCCTGCTTGTGGGGCTTGAAGCATCTTGCGCCCAGAACGCACAGCACCAGATAGTAAAGCTGCCGGGGAAGGACCGTGTCCGGGTTTGTGTCAAAGGGCATATAGGGCAGCCCCCACTGCGGATCGGCGATCCCCAGAGATGCCAGCTCCTGGGTAAAGACCATTCCAAAAGTGAGAAAAGCAGCATGAAGCACGGCGGTTTTGGTGGCGCATTGGTAGTTCTGCCGCATCAAAAAGGCATTGACGGCAAAGAAGGGCAGGATGCTCAGCCAGCCCCATCCACTGAAAAAGGCTCCCGACAGGGCAAGATACCCGATGCAGAAGCTGACGGCCTGCACCAGTGCGGAGCCCTTCCGGGTGAAAAGATATTCACAATAGAGCCAGGTGGTGATCCCCATGGCGGCAAAGCTGAAAATAGAAAACGGCATCAGCGAATCCTCTCTATATATTGCAAAAAGCAGTCTTTGAAATGGGAATACCGCCGCCGGGTCAGATAGGCCTCCAGCTGCCGGTTTTCATGTCTCAAAATCACCTTGTCCCGATGGATGGCATTGACGAAGCGCATGTTGATGAGAAAGCTCCGGTGGGTTTGGTAGAAGCAGGGGAGGGTCAGGGTGGTTTTCCAGTGTTCCATAGGCTCTTTGGCAATGAGAAGACCGTCCACCGTATGAATCAGCACCCGTTTTTGGGCAGCCTCCACAGCCATCAGCTGTTCTGCCCGGCACATGACCACGCCGTCTTCCGTGACAATGGGGTAGCTTCGGGTATCCAGATGGTACTGCCGCACCGCCTCCCGGAGGTTGGTCTGCAGCCGGTTTTGATCGACAGGCTTGGACAGATACCGAAAAACCTGCGCGCCCATGGCATCATCCAGATAGTCCGGGTAAGCGGTGACGATAAAAATTTTGATAAAGGGATTGCGTGCTTTCAGCTGTCGTCCCAGCTCAATGCCGCTGATGTCGGGCATCTCCACGTCCAGAAAGGCAATGTCCACGGTCTGCTCCTGCCGCAAAAGGTCCTCGCCCCGTTGGTACTGGGCATACTCCGGCTGCAGGCTTTCCTCCCGGCTGAAAAAGTCCTCCACCGCCTGCCGCACAGTCAGCAGAGAGTGAAGCTCGTCATCACAAAATACGATTCGCAAGGGTAGTGTCTCCTCCAGTTGCTTAAAAAGCGTTTTTACCGCATCATTATACCACAGGTTTTCCTGTGGGCAAAGACCAAAAGGGGCTTGTTTTTGTCGTTTCGTTCCCAACCCCTTGCGCACAGACAGCCGATGGGGTAAAGTGAAGGTGTGAGACGGATAATAGTGAAGGAGGCAAACAAAATGAAGGACATGAAAAAATGGAAGGACGTTTTAAAACGAATGCCCATTTATCTGGTGCTGGTGGCGGCGTTGGGATTTGGTCTTTGGAAATTTTATGAGGAAAATGGACTGCCTGCCACCAAGGATGAGGAATCTATGGGGCAAGCCACGGAACCCTCTGTGGACCCGGGGATCCCACCGGAGGAGCTGGTGGACAACGTCATCCAGATCGGCGATTCCTTTTCGGTGTATCCAGAATATAGTACGGGGCATCTGGAATGCAAGATCACCTCTGCCCGGCTGGTGACGGAGGCTGCGGACTGTCCCCGGGAGTGGCAATACGGAGATGGTGCGAGGCTTGATGTCTATGCGGAGGAAGAAGATGGGGGAGGCGCGTACCCTTACGATGAGTGGTTCCAGCCGGGAGGGGCGTTGGATCTGGGCGCACAGCTGGTGCGTGTGGAGGTGGAGATCACCAATGTGGATGCGGTTGCGGCGGTGCAAGCCGAACCCAGGTTTGACCCGTCCAATCCCTATGCAGCGTTCCGGGAGCCGGATCTCTTTGAGTCACTGTATCTCTTTCATGTGACGGATCTGGGAACGTTGGACGTGCATGGAAATTCCGATTGGTCCCACGCTAGGTTTTTCAGCGAGATGGGGCAATACGCTCAGGAGGATGACCCGGACACCATTGGTAATGAGTGCTACGCTCTACAGCTTGCTCCGGGGGAAACCAAGCAGCTCAGCCTTATCTTTATGGTCAGCACAAGATTAGGAGGGGCCAAACGGGATCCGGGATACCTTTTTGGAATCGTTACCTGGTATTCGGAAGGTGAGCATCACACGCTTTACATCGACCTGAATTTGGAGGAAACCGTATGAAAAAAGCAACCTTGAGAAAGACCGTTGCCACAGAGCTATATAAGGTTTTTCACAATAAAATGCTGTGGATCGCTCTGGCGGTGGGTATTGCCTTGTGTACCATGGATCTGCTGGAGCAATATTCGGAATTCCGGCAGATGGTCCGCCGGGTAGAAGAGGAACGGGCACAGGGAAACGATAGCTGGATGGGAGTCGGTGCCCTGTCTAACTGGATTTTTACCGGCAGCGGCACCTATAGCTCCGGACTGCTGATGACCATCTGGCCCCTTTTGACCGCCATGGCTTTTGGCTGGTCCTATAACAGTGAGAGAATCGGCGGTGTTTACAACCAGATCGTCAGCCGTGTGGGAGTCCGGCGGTATTTTCTTTCCAAGCAGATAGCGGTGTTCATCGGCGGCGGTGTGGTCCATGCCCTGCCCATTACGCTGAACCTTCTGGCAATGGGTGTGCTTCTTCCGGATTACGGCGGTATTACAGTGGCGGACTATCATTTTCTCAGTGACTTGGCACTGGTCAGCCCCTGGCTCTTTTGCCTTGCCATGTGCGTCATGGTCTTCCTTTGGGGCGGTGCCACTGCCTGTATCTGCCACTGTGTTGGAACATACCTGCGGCATGGAGTTATGGTGGTGCTGGTGCCCTATGCTCTGTACATCGGTATCGACGCTGTTTTATCCGGTATCTATGCGGTCTACGGTGGGTCGCAAATTCAGCTTTCACCTCGTCTTTTGGGCTTTGTACTGGGGGAACGCAACCCGGGCTGGGTGCAGTTTGGGTTTCTGATCTTATTCACCCTTGGCTCCTATGCCATTGGCTATCGGCAGGTGAAAAAGCATGAGCTGGTTTAAGCTGCTTCGGTATGATCTGCGTAAGGGACTGACCCGGAAACGATATCTGGCGGTGCCGCTGCTGTATGCCATAGGCTGTTTCCTGTGCGCCATTCAGATTCCCGGGGATTGCCCGGAGCCGGGATGGATGGATCGGCTGCTCTATTGCTTCAAGGGAATGCTGCCTCTTGAGCAGGCCCGGGATTTTCAGCTGCCGGTGCTGTGGTTTCTGGTGATGGCAGGTACGCTGTTTCTGAATCTGGACTATTTGCTGGACGATCTGACTCAGGAGGGGCAGCAGGTGCTGGTTCGTGCCGTCAACCGCCAGGGGTGGTATTGGAGCAAATGCGTCTGGAACCTGCTCAGCTGCGGCTTGATCCTCCTTTTGGGGATGCTCACGGCATTGCTTGTGACGGTGCTGGGAGGTGGTAAGCTCAGCCTGACCAATGATGTACAGGTCAGCATGGTGTCACTGGGGATCTGGGCAGAGAAGCCTTTGAGCCTAGGCAGTGCCCTGCTGGTAGGGGTGCTGCTGCCGTATCTGACCATGGCAGGGTTCAGTCAGCTGCAAATGAGCCTTTGTCTGTATGTCAAACCCGTATTAAGTTTTTTGATCTCGGTATGCCTTTTGGTTGTTTCTTTGCTGGTCAGCCGCTTCTGGCTTCCGGGCAATGGAGCGATGACACTGCGAAGCGCACTTTTGACCCCGGGGCTTCATGAGCCGCTGCCTTTACTGATCACCGCGTCTGTGTTTCTTGTTACCGGTATGCTGGTCGGACTGCTTCGATTCCGGCACATGGATTTGCTGCGCTATGAAGGAGAATAACGTATGAAAATTGAAGTTGTAAATGCGGATAAATACATTAAAAAATCCCTGATTTTGAAGGGAGTGAACCTTACCTTGGAAGGGGGGAAGATCTATGGTCTCCAAGGACCAAACGGCGGCGGTAAGACCATGCTCATGCGACTGCTGTGCGGACTGATCCGCCCTACGGAGGGGAAGGTGCTTATTGATGGGAAGCGGCTGGGGACTGATATGGATTTCCCGGACTCTCTGGGGCTACTCATTGAAAACCCGGCGTTTCTCCCCAATTATACCGGACTTCAGAACCTGTGTCTTCTTGCCCGGCTGCGCAATCGGGTGGGGGAGACACAGCTGCGGCAGACGTTGACGGATGTGGGGCTAAGCCCGGATGATAAGCGCAAGTACCGAAAATTCTCTCTGGGCATGAAGCAGCGGCTGGGAATTGCCGCGGCGGTGATGGAGCAGCCGGAGCTGATTCTTCTGGATGAGCCTACCAACGCTCTGGATGACCGGGGCGTGGAGCAGATCTGTGACCTGATTCGCCGGGAACGGGATCGGGGGGCACTGATCGTTCTGGCTTGCCATGACGCAGATGTTCTGGAAAGCCTCAGTGATGAGATCTTTTACGTCCATGATGGTCTGGTGGAAAGGAAGGGGACACCATGAAAAGAAAAGCGTGGAAACGAATCGCCCTGTGTATCGGGGCGGTGACCGTGGCGGTAAGCTGGTATATGGGCTACCGGGCGGTCAATGCCCGTTACTGGGATCTGCTGCCCCATTACACCACTGTGACCTATGATCTGGGGGAGGCGGTTCCTCTGGGGAAGGAAATCAGGACGGACTCCAAGGGACTGGAGGGCTACCTTTTCCGGGTCAACAGCTGGGAGCTGACAGACCGGGAGGAATACCTTCGGGAGCATCAGCTGGAGGATATCTTTCCGGAAGACGAAGTGCTTCCTGAGCGGCTGATGCTGGTGTCCGTGACCATCATCAATGACAATAACGGCGGAACCCCTTTCTCCGTAAATAAGTTGCTTCTGAAAGGAAAATTCTCCAGTAGCCGGGCTTATCTCAACACAGCCCTCTATGGGGCGCTGAACGTCCATGAGGAGGGCTCCACCGTCAGCCCGGCTTTGTCTGAGGAGACTACGATCGTTCTTCCTTTTGAGATATTTAAAAATCAGTACTCCGGGAGCACCTGGCGGAACATGGAGAAGGCAGGCTTCTACCTCACCACCTCCGGAACCAACACCGCCATGGAAAATAGAATCGTACCGCTGGTATAGAGGAGAATATCTTATCTCAGGAGACGCTGATCTGCTTTCTCATGGCTCCGATGGCTCCTTTTTCCAGTCTTGACACCTGTGCCTGAGAGATGCCCAGTACATTGGCTACCTGGATCTGGGTCTTGCCGTCATAGAACCGCAGGGATAGGATCTGCTTTTCTCTGGCTCCCAGACTTTGGAAGGCGTTTCGCAGAGCGATGTGCTCCATCCAGTTGGCTTCCGTGTTTTTGGTGTCCCGAACCTGATCCATCACGGTCAAAGGGTCGCCGCCGTCGGCATAGACCGGGTCGTAAAGACTCACCGGAGCGCAGACCGCATCCAGAGCCTCGCTCACATCCTCCACGTTCAGCTCCAGCTCCTTGGCGATCTCATCCAGAGTCGGTTCCCTGCCTAAACGCAGCAGCATGGCCTCCTTACATTGCAGCACCCGGTATGCCACATCCCGGATGGAACGGGAGACCCGGATGGCACTGTTATCTCGCAGATACCGCCGAACCTCTCCGGCGATCATGGGTACGCCATAGGTGGAGAAGCGAACCTGCTTGTCCGGGTCGAAATTGGCGATGGCTTTGATCAGTCCGATGCATCCCACCTGAAACAGGTCATCCGGGCATTCTCCACGCTTATCGAAGCGTTGGATGACGCTGAGCACCAGCCGCAGATTTCCTTCGATGAGCTTTTCTCTTGCTTTCTTGTCTCCGGCCTTGGACAGGCGCAGAAGGGTATCCATTTCTTCGTGGGTCAGGGTCTTCAGCCTTGCGGTGTTCACACCGCAGATCTCTACTTTTCCCTGCATGACGTTCCTCCTACAGTTGGTAACTTCATTATCTCCACCCGTCGGTCAAACATACACCGGTAGCGGTTGTGGAATATTCACAAAAGTGCTGATTGAAGGAACCCGGTAGGCGAGCAAAGCGTGGTTTTCCGGCTTGTTTCCAAAATGATGGTTACTTTCTTGCTAATCTCGATATGCGCTGAAACAGTATGCGGCGAGAAAGAACAAGAATTTACGGCAACTGATGCACTATGCTCAGATGTTCCGTGTAGAGAAAAT
>CAZENN010000095.1:0-7794 GCA_964513605.1 uncultured Oscillospiraceae bacterium | reverse complement strand
GGTCAATCCCCGAACCAGGAAAATGGTATTTGCAGCGGATGTACATTCCGTGTTTGATATTTGCTGGTTTACCCTGGCCCGGAAAATGTCTGAGGATGTCGCTCCTGAGGATAAGGGCACATCTGCCGATTCGAAAGAGAAGCCTGAAGGTGTTGTCATGTCCTGTCCTTTCTGTGGTGAGGCATTTGTTCGCAGATGGAATCGCTCGGTCACTTGCGGGAAACCGGAATGTGAAAAGGCAAGAAAAGCGATGAATCAACGAAACAGCCGAAGAAAGCGAAAACTCCAAGCACAACAAAGTAAATAAAAAACCAGGATTCTTCTGCAACGGAGAATCCTGGTTTTTTACCTTTTTTCCGCACAAGGACAGTCGGAGCGGAAAAACGCAATTGACATTCTTAAGATCAGGAGTATAATTATATTTAGCTAACTGCATCTTGCAGTTAATCTGTGCGGAAAGTTGGTGAATGTATGACCCACAGAGAGAAAATCCAAAAAATGGCCGACACAAGCGGTGGTGTATTCAGAACCTCGGATTTGAAAGCACTTGGCTATAACACCTATGCCATTCGCAAACTGGTCAATGAACAAATTATCGAACGGGTAAAATCCGGTTATTACCGTCTCAGCGAATCGTCCCAAATACTTTCGGAGGCAGCACAGGTAGCACAGCTGTTTCCGGATGGCGTTCTGTGTATGTATACAGCACTGTTTTATTACAGATATTCTGACCGGACACCACTGGAATGGAATGTCGCCGTGGATCGTGATACATCTAAGTCCCGGTTTAATCTGGATTATCCATTTGTTCAGCCGTATTACGTGAAGAAAGAATTTCTTTCCTTTGGTATAACTACGGCGGATTATGGAGACTGCACAATGCAAATATTTGACCGGGATCGGCTGATTTGTGAATGCATTTTCTACGAAAACAAGATGGATCGGGAGACTTATAACAAGGCCATCCAAGGATATGTGGCGGATGCAAAAAAGAATGTCCCCAAACTGTTGGAATATGCAGAGAAGAGAAGAATTCTGAAAAAAGTAAAGGATCGGATTGGAGTGTGGCTCTGATGGATATGGGCGCATCGGTCATTGCGCGACTGAAAAACAAGGCAAAAGAAACCGGGAAACCCTTCCAGCTACACTTGCAGCTATTCTGCCAGGAGGAGTTTCTGCGACGACTGGCAGCATCCCGGTATGCTGAGAATCTGGTGCTAAAGGGTGGTCTGTTCATCTATACTCTGACTAATTTTGAGAGCCGGGCCACTGTGGATATTGATTTTCTGCTGCGTCAGTTCCCTGGAACGATCGAAGATATCAAACGAATGGTGGATGAAATAATCGCTGTAGACAGCGGCAATGATTTCATAACCTTTTCTTCCCGGGGATTCGAAACGATTTCGCCGCAGCGGAAATATACCGGGGTCAGCTTTCAACTGGTGGGCCAAATCAAAAACACCCGTACTCCCTTTGATGTGGATTTTGGTGTCGGTGATGTTATTGTTCCCAACTCGCACAAGCGGACGATTCCGGTTCAATTGGATGGATTTGATGTCCCGGAGGTGCTGACCTACTCCCTGGAAAGCACGATTGCAGAGAAATTTGATGCACTACTCCAGCGTTTGGAACTGACCAGCCGCATGAAGGATATTTACGATATTTATTATCTGTCTTCTATGTTCGATTTTGATGGCAGGGCACTCCAGCAAGCCGTCTTTGAAACGCTGCAGAATCGAGGCACCGCATACGAGCGGGACAGCTTCGACCGGGTGATTGCCCTGGCAGAGAATAAGGACATCCAAGTTCGTTGGCGTCAGTATCTGCGGAGGCTGAAGATGCCGGAACTGGCATTGGATGATGTAATGCACAGTATTGATTGTTATTTGCGGCCTGTTTGGAATGCAATCATAAACGAGGCGGAACTAACGCTTACTTGGCAGAGTCAATCCGGAGCATGGAATAACGGTAAATAACCTCCAGCAAATGAACAACAAATTCTGGTTTGGTCCATATTTTTGGACACATCATTTATATAATTTAATAATCGGAGGCCAATTATGGAAAAGTATATCGAAATCCTCGATTCATTAATGAAAGCAAAAAAAGAAAAGAAAAAGAAAGAGCCTACAATTAAGGAAAAAGAAGCTTTCCGCAGCGCATGGCTTAGCCTTGTTGCGGATACAGGTTTGACCGGTCGCGCCGAACAGTTTTTGTATGAAGGATTTGCTTTCTGCGGTGCAGAGCCTTTCTATGCCTATTTGATCCAAACGGAAGATCAAAATGCAACTCTGGCAGCACTGTTCAGCGGGAAATACTACGGCATTGACAGCAATGTATCTTTCCGGTTGGTAGCACATTTGCTTGCATTGATGCTTAATAACAATGCTCCCAGAAATATTCTGGCGCCCATAATTGAACGGTTGCCGGGTGCATGTGTTAATAAGGACAAAAAACGACTTGGCACGGCTGAGAAAACATTGGAGAAATACTTTCTGGCTGAACTGCGCCTGGATGTGGAACTGTGTCCGCTTGCCGATATTGGGACCAAACCGGTGTTCATTAAGGAGTTTGTGACGCTTGTTTCCTCCATAATGGATGGAATTGAAAATGCTGGTTCTGCAAAAGGCGTTGTTGTAAAAAACATTGCAAAGATTCGCAAGTGGTTTGCTGATTATGATATTTCCCAAAGTGTCAGCGCGGACACAAAGCCT
Organism: uncultured Oscillospiraceae bacterium; assembly: GCA_964513605.1. Lineage (GTDB taxonomy): Bacteria > Bacillota > Clostridia > Oscillospirales > Oscillospiraceae > Faecousia. The sequence continues at coordinate 5,080 of CAZENN010000095.1, read as the reverse complement.
GATCAAGTAATCCCTGCGGCAACAACAGTCGCAGCAGAAAAAGCGAAAATCACATCTGTTGCAGCCACTCCCCAGGAGGAACAAGTTCAAATATCGAAAGTGACTGTTTCTCATCCTGAGGAAGAGTCTCCCCCCGATATGATAGCATATCTTGCTGAGTTGCTGGGGAAGGCTGCTAAAGCTACAGCCGTTGTCAAGGCCGAAAGCGCGCAGCAGAGAGTTAAAATTGATGCACTGACCCAGGCTCTGGAAGGCGAGCAGAATAAGCTTCGTGGAGCTAATCAGCAGATAACAGACCTGCAGGATACTATTACAGAGTTAAGAAAAAAACTGTCTGCCGCTGAAGGTGATATCTTTGTATTGAGACAGACTGTGGAGCAAAGAGATACAGTTATCGCCGAAAAAGATGCTGAAATAGCAGAAAGAGTTAAAATGGCAGAGGTTCTCAGCCGGGACAGAAGTAAACAGGCTGATGAGTCGCTCCAGAGACTTGCATCCAAGATCCGAGTCGAATATCGGGATTTTGTGGATGCATTGGATGTGCCTATGAGCTGCGATTTGGGTGAGAACCTGAGGCTCCAGCTTCAGAGCATCTTCGACATACTGGAAAAAGGCGGCATGAAATTTAAGTGAGGTGAAACTCCGTGGCAACTGGATTGAAATATTATTTTGGCATTGACTTCGGCACAACTAACAGTGCGACTGTTGGATATGTGGTGATGGATCAAAAGCCGGAAGCTGTTAAATACGGCGATGAAGAAGGACGTCCGATCCCGTCCGTTGTTGCGATTGATAAAACCACAGGTGCTGTATTCAATGGCCGGGATGCATGGGATAAAAAGATGGAGCTGAGTGAATCCTGTGAGTATATCTCATCAGTCAAGACCATTTTGGATTCTGAGCAGGTAAAAACGATTGCAGGCCGCGAATGGACTGCTGTCGATGTGGTCAGTGAGGTTTTTAAGTATCTGAAAGCCAATGTGCATAATCGTACCGGAATTGACATGGAAGAGGCAACTGTGGCGATTCCCGTTGGATTCAGCGCATCCAAGCGTGCAAAACTGCGTGAAGCAGCAAAGAAGGCCGGTATCCATATCCGTTCTTTTATCAGTGAACCCACTGCTGCTTTTTTTGCAAATTATGATGAACTGAAAAGTTCTTCTGTTGTTGCTATTTTTGACTGGGGCGGTGGCACACTGGATGTATCCATTCTTCAGCATATTAACGGAAAGGTATCTGAATTGGCAACAGTCGGCAGAGATATTGCCGGTGATTATATCGATGATAAAATTGCCAAGCGAATTCATGCAAAAATTGCCCGTAAAAAAGGTGTCGAGATGGTATTTGCAGATATGCCATCCAGCGCCCAGGATATGATGCGGGTTCGTGCCGAGCGTGCAAAGCGTATGCTGGGCGATGATGACACCGCCACGATTTCTATCAATAACTATGGCGTATATGGTGCCTGCCGTGAAACATTGGAATATGACTGGTTTGCGGATATTGTAGATCCTGAAGTCACTATGGCGATGGACTGCCTGGAGGAAGCTATCCGTCAGTCGGGAGTTGGACTTGCCAATATCGATCGGATTGTTATGGTGGGTGGCAGCAGCAATCTGCGTCCCCTGCTGGAGAAAATGGATGACAAGTATGGAGACAAGCTGTTTTTCCCGGAAGAAACCATGTGGAATGTCGGTCAGGGTGCTGCTATGCTGGCAATGACTCCTGGTGGTTATTATGCCAACCAGTCTATCGGTATTGTGCTGAGTGACAATGCATACTACGAAATCCTGAAGCCGGATACTCCAATTCGCGGATGGGAGCATACATGTCATTTTGGAATTGTGGATTCCAGCAAGGAAGCCCGTTTTGTTTTTGGTGGAAGTCCTGATATCGAGGCCTCTCCGGAAAGATATAAGACACTGTCGGTCCCCGCATACCGTTTCCTTCAGGAGCAGATTGTACTCAATGCTTCTGTTGATCAGAATATGGTGTTCACCGTTGTTGCTGGAAGTAATATGCAGCCCGCAGAGTTCCGGCGGCTGTGGGAATACACGCAGTTGAAGTGCTATTATAAGCTGCCTGGAAAGCAGGTGCAGCATGGAGAGTAATATCAGTACTGTAGCGTTCCGGAGCAATTTGTATCCTGTAGAAAAGAGTTTTTATGAGGACTCTACGTTCCGCTCCAAAATACATGACCCATTTTCGCTGGAGCTTCTCAAAAAACAATGTGCATTGACGAGCCTTCAGAAGAAGGAATACGATTATGCATCGGTCCACTGTGCATATGCTGCAAAAAATGACTATCCCTGGGGAACGATTAGAGACCACCAGGGTCATGAGCAGGTTGTCTGCAGGTGCCTTAATACGAAATGCGGCCACTTTCATAGTTGCCGTCCCGATTTTGATCCTTCCGAGTTGGCGATACATGAGGAGAACAAAAGGGCTCAACCGGCAATTTTTGAATTTGAGGAAGCTGCACGAAAGAAGCGTGCATCAGAAGATGGAGATGCCGGAGCGGCAGCGAAACTGTTTGCAGGAGACAATCCGGAACAGAAGCATGCTGGAGAATTGGTGGCTCCAACTCCTGCGGAGAAAAAGCCTGATCCGGACGATCCGTTCGTTGTCCGGAAACCCGTTCAGCCGGTGCCCCAGCCTGTGGAGGTCAAGAAAATCGATTTCAGTTCCTTTAAAGAAACCACACAGGACGAAATTATTGAAGCGGAACCTGCAGAGCGCAGCATCGTAAATGCTGGCCCCGGTACGGGCAAGACGTGGACCTTGATTGAAAAAATCATCCATATGATCAACGAGGAGCAGGCTAAAGCAGAGAATATCTTGGTTCTGTGTTTCTCACGCTCTGCCGTGGAGGTTGTACGAAACAGACTCTCTGATGCTGCTGAGACTGGACGCATCGGTTATGAGTGGCAGGATGTAGATGTTCGTACATTTGACTCCTTCTCTACATATATGCTGGCATGGGTGCAGGATAATCATAAGGATTTACTTCCCAAGCACTTCTTTCTGGAAGCGTATGACTATGATCAGCGTATAAAAGTTGCAACATCCATTTTCAAAAAGAAAAAAGATATGCTGGCTGATTATGAGCATATCATCGTCGATGAGGTTCAGGACCTTGTTGGCAGCCGGGCAGAGTTGGTCTTGGCAATGTTGAAAGGCCTCCCTGACACTTGTGGTTTTACGATTTTGGGCGATTCTTGTCAGGCTTTGTATGACTACATGGCAGAAGGCGATCCTGCGATTATGTCCTCTGAACAATTCTATCAGGACATTTTCAAAAGTTTCCCCAGTGCCAATTATTACGCACTCACAGAGAATCACCGTCAGGGTGATACCTTTGGGCAGCTGACAGTTCCATACCGGAAGGCAATCCTTACTGGTTCCACCCAAGATCGGGTTTCAGCAGCAAGCGATTTATTGGCACACATCCCCCGGATGCCTGTAAAACTGACCAAGTTTTCAAGAAGCGATGCACTGCGATATGTTGGTCAGAGTGAGACATTGGGTATCCTTACCCGTACAAACGGACAGGCATTGCAGATCTCTGCATGGCTCCAAAATGCAGATGTTCCGCATGCCCTGCACCGTGGTCTGGGGTCTCCAACACTGGGCGACTGGATTGCCCGTATATTCTGTGACTACGAAAACGAATCTGTTGATGAAACTTCCTTTGTGGCAAAACATCTTGCCTTGTTTCCGGAGGCTGGGTACAAAATGGCACATATGCGGTGGATGGCCCTTGTTTCAACACAGCGTGGCGAAGCACGGAACAGATACGAGGTTGCAGATTTGCTGAAAGGCCTCTTGAGAAATGCCAAGGAGCCAATGCTGTACGAATCCGGAACGGGGTCCAGGCACGCTATTACGGTCAGCAATATTCATCGGGCAAAAGGCAAGGAGTTTGACTCTGTGATTGTCATTGACGATGTGATTGAGGCAATGGCAGATCCCGATACAGAAGACCTTTTGGAACACAAGGTATGTTACGTTGCGCTGACACGGCCCAAGAAAAAGGTAGAAAGAGCTGAGATTTCCAAAAAGGATAAACAGATCTACATTACAAGGAACGACGATCAAAGCAAACGGTGCGCAAAGACCGGTGGCTTTAAACGGTATATTTCTCATTTCGAGGTTGGCAGTGATGCCGATCTGGATTTGCGCTCTCTCGCTGCTGACAATAAGCTTCAGCAGTATATCCGGAAAAGTGTTCATTCTGGAATGAGATTGAAACTGCTCAAATGTCCGGAAGGAACAAAACCCTATGTGGTATATCGAATTGTACTGGAAGACAACGAAAAGTTTATACTGGGCTATACCAGCAAATCTTTTGCGCGTGAACTGGAAAAGGCGATTCAGCATATAAAAAATATGAATTGCTCAGTGTATTATGAGGTATATCCTCATGCTTTTTGTGATGTGTATGTCCACAACATTACAACTTGTGTATCTGGAATGACCCCTGTTCCCGCAGGTGCAAAGACCTTTGGAGATGTCAGTGTTTGGTCTGGCATAACCATCACAGGGTTTGCGGCAGTTGACAAAGACACTTACTAATTATACAGAACCGGAGGTTTGGCTATGGCTGACTATTCAAAATATTATGAAGCCAGGGAGGTTGTATCCCGCATTCTGGAGCAGGATTTTATTGGACCTGTCACGAAAGATGAATGCCTTGCTGAACTTCCGGTTCAGTATTACATCATGGGAAAACTGTATCCGCAAAAGGATACTGTGGAGGCATTGGATCTGGCGCGGAATCCGTTGTTGGAGAACGAAATTGAAACCTATGATGCATCCATTTCCCTGAGCAATCAGAATAATCCTTCTTCTATGGGCATCACGGTTACATTGAAGGCAGGTGTCAGTGCAATTTGTGTTTCTGGCAGCTATGCCTTTTATGAGCCGATTTCCTTTGAGGATGCAAAAGAATGTGGGATTGATACCTCCAGATGGGAACATTTGGAAAAGAAGCCCAAGGAAGTTTGGCGGCGCAACGAATATTCTTATGCCGAAAAAGTCATATTTACTGGTGAACGGGTGGAGTACGCAGATTTACCCA
>CAZENN010000094.1:0-7844 GCA_964513605.1 uncultured Oscillospiraceae bacterium | reverse complement strand
GCCAACGCCATACCGTCCATAATGCCCAATAGCTTTGAGGAAAAGTCCGTACCCGGTGCAAGGCGAACCGCCTGTCCGAGCTTGGTGGCGAGTAAAGCTATGAACACATACGGGATATTGGGCAGAATGAGCTTTTTATAATTCACGTTCTTCATCGTGCATCCAGCTCCTTCTTCCGTACCTTCGGTGTGTCGATGTCCACCGCTGCCTCTTTGAACTTACGGAGCTTTTTGAGTACAGAGGGGCGTTCCTTCTTGCGGTCGGTTTTCGCCGTGTACTCTTTGAACGCCGCTGTCAGAGCATCGGCATCACGAGCTTTGAAGAAAACAAGGTACTTCGGAATTTCTCCCGTCTTATCCTTTTTCAGAGCGAAGTCCACGCCGTATTTCCTCGCAATTCGCTCAAAGTCCTTGATGTTCTTGTCGGTTATCTCAATGTTGGTCACGCCTTGGTCTTGCCCCACGAGCTGCTTCACGCTCTGCTTCCCGCAGGGCTTAACAGGACCCTCACGCTTTTTTTCCTTTCGGTACGCAAGGTATTTTGAGATTGCTGATTTCAGCACGTTGGCTGTCATTTTTGAAGTGCTTATTGCCAATGTTACTGTTCGCTGTTCAACTTCTTCCTGCAATAGACATACCTCCTTCCTTTGGAAATGGGTGCAGGCGGTTGATGGGTGCTCACGCTAAGGCGGTCTCACCCTATGGTAGATAAAGATTTTCAAGTAGAGCCTCCTTTCCTGGGCATAAAAATACTCCCGTGTTTAATCACGAGAGTCGCCGTACATATCGTGCTGAACCAGAGCTGAGTAGTAATTGCCGATAGTAGTGGGGGCATTGTACAGCGTGGTCAACAGGTATTGCTTGATGTTGCGTATCTTGGTCGTGTTCTCTTTGAGACAGTCGAACACGAACTTGATGTGCTCCATATCCAGTTTTAAGAGCCTTGAACGGACAACCTCTGCAGGATAGTCCGTACCGGCAACTCGGATATATTTTTTCGTGGAGCAGACGGTCTCGACGATAAGCTCCAAGACCTCCTCTAAACGGTCGTGGTCGTAGGGCATATCTGCAAGCAGATACTCATAGTCGATGTTCTCCTTGATGATTTCTCTGTACTCATCCATATCTCTGTAATCCGCTTCTTTTCGCTTCGCTTCAAGTGCTGCAAGCACAGACGAGCGTGAGCCGTCGGAAAGGAATGAATGAGTATTTGATAAATCAGTATTTGATTCATCAGTAATTCTTTTATCTATATTTATTTGTGCGGGAGTTTCCAGACGTGGTAAACCCATATCCGGTTTTACCATATACGGCTTTTCCGTATCTGGTGATGCCGTATGTGGTCGCTCGTAGATAACATATTCCATATCGACGATTCTGCCGTTGCTGTCTCTTATCCTGTGGCGTATGAGATAGCCGTACTGTTCAAGCTCTTTGAGCTGTGCAGTAATCCCATCCACGCCGTCCTTGCATATCTTCGCAAGTCCTCTTGTGGTGTAGTCCCAATCTTCGGGGAGGGAAAGCATTGTGGATAGAAGTCCTCGTGCCTTATTGGATAGGTTCGGGTCTCGCAGATGAAAGTTCGACATGGTGGTATAGTTCTTGTCTTTCTCAACTCGACATACTGCCATGTTTCCTCCTTTTTGGGGTATGAAAAAAGCCGAACAAGAAAAGTGTAACTCCTGTTTGGCTCATATCCCGTATTCCATTTTAACGCTGTTGTTCTCGCTGTCGTTTCTTCATCCACATTTCAAGCAGCTTGATGATGGTTTCTTCCATCTTCTGCGGAGTATAGGAACGAGGGAAGTATTTTCGGATTCTATCCATCGGGAGCTTCAAATCCCAATTTTCAGGTTTCTTCTGCTCCATCATAATGCCGAGCATTTCGTCGTCGTTCAACTTGCCCTCTTGGGAGAGCCTCTTCATCCTTTGCGCCTGGGAAAGAGACGGCGTTGCCTGTTCGCTGTCGATTGTCTCAATGAGGAGCTTCTGCTCATCGGGCTTGAGATAGGAAATCTCCACAGCAGGGGTCAACCCGATTTTACCTTCATCAACCATTTTCTGCAGTTCGGGCTGAAGCTCGTTTAAGCGGATATACCGTCGGATTTGGTCTTTGCTTGTGCCTGCTTCTTCTGCGACTTTCTCGACGGATAACTTCTGTGCAAGTTGCGTAGAAGTTAAATCGTGCCGTGCTCCTTGCTGTTTAATCGCTTCAAGTTTCATCTTGTATGCCTTGGCTCGTTCGCTCGGCAAGATGTTTTCTCGTTGCAAATTGCTGTCCACCATAATAATGGTAGCGGTATTGTGGTCAACGTTTCGGACAATGACCGGCATTGTTTTCAGTCCTGCAAGTTCTGAGGCGTGTTTTCGCCTATGACCTGCAATCAGTTCATAACCACCATCTTCACGAGGTCTGGCAATCGCAGGAACAAGGACACCGTATTCACGGATGCTCTCTACGGTCTGCTGCATACTGTCATCGTCTCGCACACCGAAAGGGTGGTCTGAAAAGGGATGGAGCTTCGTCAATTCGATATGCTCTATCACTTCCGGATTTTCTTTCTTACTCATAATACCTCCTTACTTACGGAATATGGTGTCTTTGTAAAAGTACATAATGGAAGAATCCGATTATGTAATAAGCACATTTATTTGTTCTCAACGCCCCATGTGCTTGGGAAGTCAACAGGCGTTCGGTTGCTTACCGAACTCATAGGTTTTCACCTCTGCCGGGTTCTCCGCCAGCTCCGTAGAGAAGTATCATAGTCCCATGTATGATGTCGTCGCCTTACCAATGGCAATTTGGTATTTTCAGTTGGAGTTCTCGCTCGTCCGATGAATGGAGTCGTGGCGTACCCTCTGTGTGGCTCGTCATACAGTAACGTACCTGCTGACCTGGTATTCAGTTTTCAAGGAACAGCGAAAGGCTCTGTTCCCGTTTGGTTGGGAAGACCTTTCACTGATTCGGAATTTCAGAGGGGTAAAATTCAACCGTTTAGAAAAAATTTTAGAAAAAAAGCAAAAAAATAAGCCGGTCTCCATTTCTGGAAACCGGCTATACCGTTTTCATTATTTATTTAACCCCTGTAGAGTTCTTGTTATAAGGTTGATATTTTCAAGAAGCTCATCGTCAACGGACTGTCCTGCTTCAATTCGCTTCAATTCATCAAGAACTGCGGCGAGTTGGTCTTTGAGTGCTTTATAAACCTTTGGATTACCTTGTACAACAATATCTCTGCCGAGACAACGGCGGTAACAATATTCCTGTTTGGAAAGCCCCGATATAGCAACAGCTTTATTGATATGTTCGTGTTCTTCGGGTGAAACACGAAAGCCGACAGTAATACAACGAAAACGATTGTGTTTATCAAGATTTCTTGCAGACATAATTAGCACCTCACAGCATTTAATTTGGAAGCCATATCGCCCTGGCGGGTTGGAAACAGGTGTGCATAGCGATAAGTGATGTCGATACTCTCGTGTCCTACACGGTTAGCAATCGCAACAGCGGAAAAGCCCATATCAATTAAGAGCGATACATGAGAATGTCGGATGTCATGGATTCTGATTTTCTTTACACCGGTTGCCTCACATCCACGGTTCATTTCGTGGTGTAGATAGGATTTGCTAATGGGAAAAATGCGGTCATCGTCTTCAATGCCGTATAAGCTATCAAGATAGTCCTTTAATTCTTCGGCAAGGAACTCTGGCATCTGAATGTTACGAACGCTATTCGGTGTCTTAGGTTCGGTGATTACATCTTCGCCGTCAATACGCTGATACGATTTGTTGATACGGATGATACCACGCTTGAAATCAATGTCTTTCTTGGTTAAGGCAAGCAACTCACCGAGACGGAGACCTGCCCAATACAGGACTTCAAAAGCATAGAAAGACATCGGCTTGCTCATCATAGCTTCTGCAAACTGCTGATATTCTGTCTGTGTCCAGAAAAGCATTTCACGGGATTTTTCTTTACCCATGTTACCTGCTTTTTGTGCGGGGTTGCTTGGCAGGTCATAGAATTTAACAGCATGGTTGAAAATTGCACTTAGCTGATTGTGGATAGTTTTGAGATACACAGGTGAGAAAGGCTTACCATTCTCGTCGGTCATTTTCATCATTGTGTTCTGCCAATTCACCACGTCTCTCGGCTTGATTTCGTTCATACGCCTACTTCTGAAATAAGGAAGGATTTTGCCCTCAATAACGCTTTCCTTCATCTTCCAAGTGTTGAGCTTGATGCGGTCTTTTGTATTCTGCTTGTAGAGCTGATAGAAAGCCTCAAAAGTCATATCGAGGTTTCCTGCATTTTCGAGGAAGAAGTTTTTCTCCCATTCGGCAGCTTCACGCTTGGTTTGAAAACCACGTTTTACCTTACGGTCAGCTTCGCCTTTCCAGTTGGTATATCTTGCGGAGACATACCATGTTCCATTTTTGTCTTTGTAAACAGCCATTACTTTTTACCTCCTTGACGGTTTTCTGGCTCATAGCCATAGATTTGCTCCTCAAGGTATTTGCGGTTTACACGACCGTTTATAGTGATGTATCCTTTTTCAGCCATTTCCTCATTCAGTTTTTTGATGATTCGATATGCCTCCGATTGGGATACTCCTAAAATCTTAACGACTTCATCAGCTTTGATAAACAAACATTCAGCCATATTCTGAACCTCCTATTCGGTGATAAGGTTTCAAGTCCTTTCACAGATTCGGAATTTCAGAGGGGTAAAATTCAACCGGTATCAAAATTTTTTTGAAATTTTTTGATTTGCCCCTCGCTCTATGGCAGTTGAGAGAATACAGAGAATTACAGTAAAAAAAGCCCGCAAATTCGTTCTGAGAAAAACGAATTTGCGAGCTTTGAGAGACTTTGACATTATTCTATGTCTGGAGGGTAGTGGTATCAATTTGGTATCAACGAGCGTTTTTCGTCGATTTTTTCAAATTGTGAGAGCCGAAAACCCTTGTAATATCAAGGTTTTTTGGACTACTCAACAACCACTTTGCCTCACTCCCACTCAATAGTCGCCGGGGGTTTGCTGGTTACGTCGTAGACTACCCGGTTGATTTGGGGGACTTGTTGGATGATGCTGTGGGAGATGCTGTCCAGTAGTTCGTAGGGGAGGCGGGTCCATTTTGCGGTCATGAAGTCGTCTGTGTTGACGGCTCGCAGGGCGAGGGTGTATCTGGGTTCCCGATCGGCTCCGGTGATGTCGATGGTCAGATTATCCGTCAGGACTGCGAAATACTGGCTGATCTGCTCGTGCATCCGGGCGGTTTCCAAAGCGGTGGTAAAAATGGCATCTGCCTTCTGAAGAATCTGGATTTTCTCCGGGGTGATGGCACCAATGATGCGGATGGCAAGACCGGGACCGGGGAAGGGCTGGCGGCTGACCAGCGATTCGGGAAGTCCCATGGAACGTCCCAGCTCCCGGACTTCTTCTTTAAACAGATACCGAAGAGGTTCCAAAAGCTCATTAAATTCAATATGCTCCGGTAAAAGACCGTTTTGATTGTGACTGCTGTTGATCACATCGGTGTAGCCCGCGTCAATGCAATCGGGGTAAATGGTTCCCTGTGCCAGAAAATCTACGGTGCCTATTTTCCGAGCTTCGTCTTCAAAAATCCGGACAAAGCCTTCGTTGATGATCCGCCGCTTTTCTGCCGGGTCGGTAACGCCCTCCAACTGGGACAGGAATAACGGACCGGCGTTGACTCGGACAAAGTGGAGGTCCTTCTGGGAAAAGAAGCCTTCTATCTGATCGCCTTCCTTTTCCCGAAGCATGCCGTGATCGACAAAGATGCAGGTCAGCTGGTGACCAATGGCGCGGGCAAGCAGGGAGGTGGCAACAGAGGAGTCTACGCCGCCGGACAGAGCCAGCAACACCCGTTTGTTGCCCACCTTTTCACGAAGGGCACGAACCATATCCGCCGCATAACGCTCCATGGTCCAGCTTCCCTCTGCACCGCAGACCTGATACAGGAACTGACGGATCATCTGAACGCCGCCCTTGGTCAGGTTGACCTCCGGGTGAAAACGGACACCGTAAAGCTTCTTTTCAGGGCAGCAGAAACCGGCAATGGGACACTGGGGTGTACTGGCCGTGACATAAAAGCCTTGGGGCAGGGAAGTGATGGTATTGTTATGGCACATCCAGGTGATGGCATCGGAGGTATGCTGAGAAAACAGCACATGGTCCGTGTCCAGCGTGGTCAGAGTGCGGCTATGGTCAGAGACGGTCTCAGATGGGGAAACGTTTCCGCCCATCTGCAATGCCATCAGCTGACAGCCATAGCAGATGCCCAGCATGGGAATGCCCATGTGGTACAGTACCTCCGGCAGTCGGGGTGCATCGGCAGTGTGGATATTTTCCGGACCGCCGGACAGAATGATGCCGATGGGGTCGAAGCCGCGCACGTCCTCCGCAGTCATGGAGTCAAAGGGGTGGATCTCACAGTAGACATGGCATTGACGAACCTTCCTTGCTGCAAGCTGGGCATAGGGACCGCCAAAGTCCAGAATCAGAATTTTCTGCATGGGCTACCTCCAAATGTGCCGTGAAAATTAAGAGGAATAATAGGAATATTATGTCCTTTTTCGAGAAAAAAAGCAAGGTGTGTCACTGTATAATTTTTGAAGAGAACCGGATGAAAACTTAGATAAAATAGACAAAAGCTCCCAATCGCCATCCAAACCGTACAGTCTCTCAAAATACCGTCCCTTCATGCAAACCATCACCGGGTACGACCGGCCAGAGGTCGCTACGAGAAGCGGCACGGTAGCGACCGGCCTCCGGACGGTCCTACCGCACCCACGTTTTGCCGCAACACCGGATGAATGAGAGAGCTTACAATTACCACCAAAACCGTAACGTTTCCGAACATACCACCTTTATGCAAACCGTCAGCCGGTATGACCGGTCTCCGAACGATCCTACGCGGTGATGGTTTGCATGGTGGCTCGTTGGTTGCGTGGATGTCATGGTTTCGAGGGTTGGCGGAATTGTCGGAGATGCTTTGGTCTCGGAAGCGTGCAGACCGTCCAGAGGCCGGTCGCTACAGTGCCTGCGTTTTTACATGCTCCCGGCAACCAACACGCTTGTCATCCTGAGCGAAGCGAAGGATCTCTAACCTCACGAGACTGGGCTTCACAGGAAATGCGAAAACGCTCGGTCGCTTTGGCTCGAAGATCCTTCGCTTCGCTCAGGATGACAGCGTGGTTGGGAACCGGGCTGGGTGGAAACGCTGGCGTTGCGGCAAATCATAAGGCGGTATCGACCGTCCGGAGGCCGGTCGCTACGAGAAGCGGCAGGGTAGCGACCGGCCTCTGGACGGTCCTACCGCCCCCACGTTTTGCCGCAACACCGGATGAATGAGAGAGCTTACAATTACCACCAAAACCGTAACGTTTCCGAACATACCACCTTTATGCAAACCGTCAGCCGGTATGACCGGTCTCCGAACGATCCTACGCGGTGATGGTTTGCATGGTGGCTCGTTGGTTGCGTGGATGTCATGGTTTCGGGGGTTGGTGGAATTGTCGGAGATGCTTTGGTCTCGGAAGTGTGTTGACCGTCCAGAGGCCGGTCGCTACAGTGCCTGCGTTTTTACATGCTCCCGGCAACCAACACGCTTGTCATCCTGAGCGAAGCGAAGGATCTCTAACCTCACGAGACTGAGCTGTACAGGAAATGCGAAAACGCTCGGTCACTTTGGCTTGAAGGTCCTTCGCTTCGCTCAGGATGACAGCTTGGTTTGGAACTGGGCTGGGTGGAAACGCCGGCGTTGCGGCGAATCATGAGGTGGTACGGACCGTCCAGAGGCCGGTCGCTACGAGATGCGG
>CAZENN010000093.1:0-8009 GCA_964513605.1 uncultured Oscillospiraceae bacterium | reverse complement strand
ATCTCATATCTCTCTATTGGGGGTTATTTTATGTACTTTCAGAAAAAGCGTTGTATTGCCATGCTGTTGGCCGGTGGGCAGGGCAGTCGGTTGAAGGTTTTGACGGAGAAGACCGCCAAGCCTGCGGTTCCCTTCGGGGGAAAATACCGCATCATTGACTTTCCTTTGAGCAACTGCGTCAACTCCGGCATTGACACCGTGGGCATTTTGACCCAGTATCAGCCCTTGGAGCTGAATGAATACATCGGCAACGGTCAGCCCTGGGGATTGAACAAGACCCACAGCTGCGCGCAGGTGCTGCCTCCCTATGAGCGGCACGATAAGAAAAGCGGCTGGTATAAGGGCACCGCCAACGCCATCTATCAGAACATCGACTTCATTGATCGGTATAACCCGGAGTATGTGGTGATTCTCTCCGGCGATCATATTTATAAAATGGACTACGCCGCCATGGTGGAGTACCATGAGGAAAACGGTGCGTCCTGTACCATTGCGGTGCGTAATGTGCCCCTTTCCGAGGCCTCCCGGTTTGGTATCCTGAACACCAATCCCGACGGCTCAATCTATGAATTTGAGGAAAAGCCCAAGGAGCCCAAGTCCACCAACGCCTCCATGGGTATTTATGTCTTCAACTGGCCTGTATTGAAAGAGGCCCTCATCGCCGATGAGGAGGACGAGACTTCTTCCAACGACTTCGGCAAGAACATCATCCCCCGGCTTCTGAATGCCGGTCACAAAATGATGGCATATACCTTCAACGGATACTGGAAGGATGTGGGAACCATCAACTCCCTCTGGGAGGCAAATATGGAGCTGCTGGGCAAGGAGCCGGAATTTGACCTGCGGGGGGACGAGCGGACGAAAATCAGTGCCCGGAACAACGCCCTCCCCTCCAGCTTCATCGATGAAAACGCCAAGATCTACAATTCTCTGGTGGCAGAGGGTTGCGAGGTCTACGGCACCATCCGCCACAGCGTCATCAGCGTAGGCTGTACCATCGGCGAGGGTGCGCTGGTGGAGGACAGTGTGGTCATGCCCGGCGTGGTCATCGAGTCCGGTGCCATTGTCCGTCATGCCATTTTGGGCGAGAACAGCCGTGTCTGCCGCAACGCCGTGGTGGGCGGTGCCTTCGGACCCAAGGAACGTAAAAAGATCAGTGTCACCTCCAAGGGCTCTCGGCTCCCGGAAAACGGAGTTCTGGCCTCCGGTGATCTGCTTTAAGGAGGGATCGTCATGCATGTAATGGGTATTATTTTTGCCAATGACGCAACCATGGGCGATCTGACCGAGAAGCGCACCATGGCAAGCCTGCCCTTTGGGGGACGCTACCGTCAGGTGGATTTTCATTTGAGCAATATGTCCGCCGCCGGAATCCGGCACATCGGCATCATCTCCCGGCATAATTACCAATCCCTGATGAACCACATCGGTGACGGTGAGGAATGGGGTCTGGAGCTGGGAGAGGGCGGTCTGGAATTTCTGACCCCCTACGCCATGTCCGTCAACGACCGCTACCGGGGCAAGCTGGAAAACCTGTATTTTGCCATGGACTTTCTGACCTTCGGCGGTGACGAGGATGAGCTGGTGGTCATGGCGGATTCCTCTGTGCTGTGCAACATCGACCTGCATCAGGTCATCGCCTCCCACCTGCAAAGCGGCAAGGACATTACCGTGGTCACGAAAAAGGGCATTGCCGACGGAAAGAAGCAGCTGGATCTTGCGGTGAAGCTGGACAACAATGGAAAGATTCTGGACGTGGCGGTGAACTATGTGGCACCGGAGGATTACCTTGCCTCCATGGATCTGTTTATTCTCAGCAAGCATTGGCTGATCCATCAGATCGAGGAATGCGTGGCACGGGACCGGTATCATATGGATCGGGATCTGGTCATGGGTCTTTGGAACAAGGGGCTTGCCAGCATTAACGTCTTCCAGTTTGAGGGCGTGGCACTGTATAACGAATCCGTTGAAGAATACTTCCGCAACTCCCTGTCCCTGCTGGATAAGGACATTCGACACGATCTGTTCGGGCGCAACCACCCCATCTTCACCAAGGTTCGGGACCGGGTGCCCAGCTACTACGGCGAGGACTGCGAGGTGGAAAACTGTCTGGTTGCCGACGGTTGCTTTTTGGAGGGCGAGGCGGAGGACTCCGTTTTGTTCCGTCAGGTCGCCATCGGTCCGGGGGCAGAGGTGGACAACTGCGTGATCATGAACGACGCGGTCATCGGGGAAGGCTCCAATCTGAAATATGTGATTTTGGATAAAAACGTGACCGTCACCCCCGGCACCACTCTGATCGGAAGCAAGAAAAAGCCCATCGTCATCAAGCGAGGAGAAACCGTATGAAAATAGCCATCATCGCCTCTGAGGGGGCACCCTACTGTAAATCCGGCGGCTTGGGAGATGTGATGGAGGCATTGCCTGCCGCGCTGTCGAGAATAGAAGGCAATGAGGTTTTGTTGATTCTGCCCTACTATAAGCGCATCAAGGAAAACCCCCGTTATGAGACGGAGGATCTGGGCAATTTTGAAGCCGGTGTGGGCTGGCGGCAGGCATACGCCGGTATCAAGGAGCTGAAAAACCCGAGGGATCGGGTACGGGTCTGGTTTATCGACAGCGAATATTATTTCGGTGCCCGTCCCGGTGCCATTTACGGTGACATTGACGATGGGGAGCGGTTCACCTTCTTCTCCAAGTCCTGCCTGGATGCCATGGCGATTCAGGGCTGGATTCCCGACATCATCCAGTGCAACGACTGGCAGACGGCGTTGGTGCCCACTTACCTGAAAGCCATGTACCGGCACCTGTTCCCCCATACCAAATGTATGTACACCATCCACAACATCGAGTATCAGGGCTGGGCAAACGCCAGCTTCTTCGATGATGTGCTGTACCTGCCCTGGGAGTACCGGGGCTGTATGGACATGAACGGCTGTGTGAACATGATGAAGGGTGCCATCGAGACGGCGGATCTGGTGACCACCGTTTCCGAGACCTATGCAAGAGAGCTGATGTATCCCTACTACGCCCATGGGCTGGATCCCATTCTGGCGGCGTCTGCCTGGAAGCTGACGGGCATTACCAATGGCATTGACGTGAACACCTTCAACCCGGAGACAGACCCGGCACTGCCTGCTCACTTCAATTCCAAGACCTTCCGGGAAGGGAAAGCCAAGTGCAAGGCGGCACTGCAATACGAAGTGGGTCTGCCGGTAAAGGCGGAGGTTCCCCTGCTGGTCATGGTCACCCGGCTGGCAGGACATAAGGGGCTGGATCTGCTGTGCTACATCCTGCGGCGGCTGCTGTGGGAGGAGGATGTGCAGGTGCTGGTCTTAGGCACCGGCGAGCCTCATTTTGAGACCTTCTTCCGGGATATGAACCACGAATTTCCCGATAAGGTATCGGCAAAGATCACCTTTGATCTGGGGTTGGCGGCACGAATTTACGCCGGCGGCGATATCTACCTGATGCCCTCCAAATCCGAGCCTTGCGGTCTGAGCCAGATGAACGCCATGCGCTACGGCACGGTTCCCGTGGTTCACGCCACCGGTGGTCTGAGAGATACGGTGCCTCCCTGTGACGAAAACGGCGAGGGCGGCTTAGGCTTCACCTTCCAGAGCTACAACGGCGATGACTTCTTTGCGGCAGTGAAGCGAGCCATCCACCTGTACAAAGAAAACCCGGCCGGCTTCCAGGCTCTGCAAAAAAGAGAAATGGAGCAAGACTTCAGCTGGGACAGACCGGCGGAAAAATACATGGAGCTGTTCAAAAAAATGCTGGCAGACGAAGCTCTGGGCTGACAGCGGATAAGAAAAATACGAAAACGGGGTTGCAAAAAACTCGCATATATATCCAAAAGCGGCAAAGCTGTCCGGTTGGGCAGCTTTGCCGCTTTGGTACAAATTGCTGTTTGGCGTAGGGACCGGCCTCTGGACGGTCCGCCGAAAATGCGTCGCATTTTCGGATTTTCCGAAGGGAAATATCATGGATATCGCCTGTTTGTGTTGATTTTACCCCTGTTTTGTACAATAGGTTATCTTAATATGACAGCCTCCGGGGCTTATCGTCCTGTCAGGCGTTCCAGTGGGAGGCGGTCGGCTCTTTGATCCAGGGTTTGTACGGTGGTGCGCAGGAGCTTTGCCCATTCTGCCGCCGTCATCTGACCGCGCATACCGCTGACCAGATAGGTGCATTCGCTCAGCCGCAGGCGGGCGAACCGTCTTGCGAAGACCCGATCCCGATCCATTGCCAGCGCGTAGGGAGCCAGCTGGTAGAAATAGCTGGGGTTTTGCTTGAGGATCTGTTGCAGCTCCTTTTTGGAGACCTTACGCATATGACGGCGCAGGCCGAGAATCTGTTCCAACGCCTGCTGACCCAGCTCCGTCCGCTTGCCGCCGTAGGCAATGCCCACGCCTGCCAAAAACTGCAATACCACCATCAGGCAGGCGGTCGCCGCTTCCGCGGACAGGATGCCCAGCAGAATCCAAACACCGGCGCAGACCAGGCTCAGATACAGCGGCAGCTTTCGACGTACCGGAACGCAGGCACCGCCGGATTGTAGCACAAGGGCAAAGACGGCGGCAATGATAGCCAACAGCACTTGTAAAAACAGGGAGTGGGTGGAAAAACCTGCGCCCAGAGTGATGCCGCTGATCAGGGCTGGAATGATGCACAGTGCCCGGAAGACCTTGGGATTTCCTGTACGGCGGCGGTAGATCTCCCGAATCCGGGGAGTCTTGCCACGCAGGCTGCGGCACAGCGCGGCATAGTGATAGCCGGTGCCGTCCACGATTCTGCGGCGGCCAAACAGGAGCTTAAAGTATTGATTTTCGAAGCTGCTGCGTTCGTTGCCCATGTCCATCCGCTTATGAAGCAGTACCCGTCCATTATCATCCACCTGAATGCGCAGATAGCCCAGCTGTGCCCATGTTACCACCATCAGGCTCAGGTCGATGCCCTGTCCTGTGAGCCACAGTGCCAGATCTCCGGCACAGATGCCGTCCGGCGCGGTGGCACGGCTGACCCGCTTGGGAGGACGGGAGACCATGGTGATCAGATAGTACGCAAGTGCCAAAGCGATCCCAATTCCCGTAAACAGATCCATCTTACTCAGTGCCCGGGCGGTGGCGGCGGTTTGGGGGAACATGGTTTCGTCCACGTCCATCCGCATCCAAAGGGAGTCGTGATCCTTTAGCTTTTGGATGCTGCCGGTGATGGTGCTGCCGGTGACGGACAGCTCCAGCTGAGAGTGGATGTTCTCCTGATAATAGCTGCTGGTAAACACCGGCTGCTGGGTGATCTCACCGGGAAGCGTCAGGGTAAAGCGCAGGTTTTCAATGGGATAGGAAAAGCCGCACAGCAGGGGAAGCTCCAAGGTCATCCGGTCATCTTCCACGTTGACCACCGGGGGCAGGGAATAGCGCACAGTGAAATGAAACTGCCCCGCACTGCCGCCGGTGATGGAATTGAGACGGACATGCCCATTTTCGTCTCGGGAGGCTCCCTCGCCGTTCAAGGTGACGTTTTCCGCCTCTTCCGGAACGGGGAAGACCAGGGACCCGGCGGCTTCCTCCAGCAAAAGATCGGCACTGATCACCACAGTACAGCTGCCGTCGGTTAAAACGCTGGTATCGCTGCTGAGGGTGGAAATGGAACTGTCCGCCAATACCGGCAGACACAGTCCGGCGCAGCAAAGCAGCAGGAACAAAACCGTCAATATTCTTTTCATATCCACCCACCTTTCTCATTATTGAATACTTCATTCTACCATGCGGACCTTTAAAATGCAAGAATAATTGACATCGGGAGAAAAAATACGTCGAATTAAGAGAAATTTAAGGAAATGATGCTATAATGTCTATCACAATAGAAGGTCAAAGGGGGATGTTTATGAAAATCTTACTGATCGAGGACGAACAGCTTCTGGCGGAATCTCTGAAAATGCTGCTCAGTGCCAAGGGATTTCAGGTGGAGGCGGTCTACGATGGAGAGACCGGTGCCCAATACGCGCAGCTGGGGATCTACGATCTTCTGATTCTGGACGTGATGATGCCGGGGCTAAACGGTTTGGAGGTAGCACGGCAGGTTCGGGCGAAGCGGTGCAATGTGCCCATTTTGATGCTCACTGCCAAGTCCGATATTTCAGACCGCATCGAGGGACTGAACGCCGGTGCGGACTATTACCTGACCAAGCCCTTTGACTCCCGGGAGCTGCTGGCCTGTATCAACGCGCTGCTGCGGCGGCAGGGGGGACAGGTGGATGTGATGCGCTTCGGAAATACGGAGCTGGATCTGAGTACCAGTCTCCTGCGCTGTGGAGAACGGAGCGTCCGGCTGTCTGCCAGGGAGTTCGATGTCATGCGTTCCCTGCTCCAAAACGGAGAGCGCATCACCTCTAAGGAGAGTCTGCTTGCCCGGGTCTGGGGCTATGAATCCAATGCGGTGGACAACCATGTGGAGGTTTATATTGCCTTCCTGCGCCGGAAGCTCAGTTCCATTGGCTCTGATATCAGCATTGAGACCCAGCGGCGTATGGGCTACTATTTGGAGTGCGTGAACAATGATTAGGACGCTGCGCTGGCGGCTGGTGCTGGTGACCATGGCACTGCTGACGGTGGTGCTGATGGTGGTGATCGGTCTGTTTGTCAACACCACCTATAAGGGCATGGAGGAAGACAGCCTGATCGCTTTGGAGCAGGCTGGGGAGCAGTATGGTATCCATGTGTCCCATGAGGGGTCGGAGGAAAGCAAACCGAAATTCTTACCCAGCAAGCCGGATGAGGAAAAGGGACGGAAGACCGGCGGCGATTCGTTGGCACAACCGCCCCAATCCGTGATTCCCTGCTTCGTGGTGGGCTATGACCATGAGGGGCAGCTTTATACCAACGGTTCCGGATATTATGACCTGACGGATCAGGAGGAGCTGGCACAGCTGGTTTTGGAAGCACGGGAGACCGGGGAGGAAAGCGGACTTTTATCACAGCGGAGTCTGCGGTTCCTGCGGCTGGATGAGGTCTGCGGCGATGCCTATGCCTTCACGGATGTGACATCGGAAATGGAGGCACTGATCCGGCTGCTGAAAAAGGGTGTCTTGATCGGCTGCTTGGCGATGCTGGGATTTGCGGTCATCTGTATGCTCATGTCCTGGTGGGCAACCCGTCCTGTGGAGCAGGTGCTGGAGCAGCAGCGTCAATTCGTGGCGGATGCCTCCCATGAACTGAAAACGCCGTTGACGGTGATTTTGACCAACGCGGAGCTGCTGGAGGGCACGGAATACTCGCCGGAGGAAAAGAAGAAATTTTCCGGCAATATCCTGACCATGGCAAAGCAGATGCGTGGTCTGGTGGAGGAGCTGCTGGATCTGGCCCGGGTCAGCAACGGTCCTCAGACGGTGCAAAAAGAGCCTTTGAATCTGAGCCAATTGGCAGAGGACGCGGTGCTTTTGTTTGAGCCGATCTACTTTGAGGCAGGACGGGAGCTGAAAAGCCAGGTGGATGCCGGTTTACAGATCAAGGGCGAAGCCCAGCGGATGCGGCAGGTGCTGGATGTGCTGCTGGATAACGGCTGCAAATATTCAAAGGAAGGCACCGCTGTGAAGCTGAGAGTCCAGCGCAGCGGTCTGAAAAAATGCCTCATTACGGTAGAAAGCATGGGCGATACTCTGACCAGACAGGAATGCCGGGATATTTTCAAACGGTTTTACCGCCGGGATCCGAACCGCAGTATGAACCATAGCTACGGTTTGGGGCTGTCCATTGCCCGTTCCATTGTTCGTCAGCACAATGGAACGATCTGGGTGACCAGCAAGGAGGGTGTCAATACCTTCTACGTTCGCCTCCCGAAGGGACAGTCCAATGGGGGATGATAGAAATAATACTTGATTTACCTCCAAATCCCATGTATAATGGAGCATTGAGGAAAATAATCCAATTTTGGAGGAAATACAATGAAAAACAGCGAAAAGACTTTGGATATGATCGTAAACCTCTGCAAGAACCGGGGCTATG
>CAZENN010000092.1:0-8026 GCA_964513605.1 uncultured Oscillospiraceae bacterium | reverse complement strand
AAGTTCAAGGACGACTGCACCGGCAAGGACGGCGTGTTCGATCCCGGTGAGAACTCTGTGGGTCTGACCATCGAGGGCGTCGGTGATGTGAACCTGCGGATGTCCATTTATTTCTTTGAGAAGATCAACGCTGCCGGTATTCTGACTCACTATGTCAGTGCCGATTTGAGCAACACCACCATGGAGGTCCTGCCCGGTAAGGTCTTCGGTAAGGGTCTGGAGGTCATCTGCCGCTATAAGGCTGTGGGCTCCTTCTTCCGCCGCTACAGCGATTACATTGCCGAGGGTGCCGACCTGCCTGCCTATGTGGAGACCACCTTCAAAAACGACGAGAAGGGCGATCCTCTGGTCACTAAGGATGGTCTGGTGGACCTGGGTGTCATGACCGCCGCCCAGTACGACTCCCTGAAGGAGATGACCCAGGCCATCACCAAGATCGTTGCCGACGATCTGAAAGAAAAGGGTCTGGATCTGTACGACATTAAGTTCGAGTTCGGCTACGATGCCGAAGGAAATGTGATGCTCATCGACGAGATCGCTTCCGGTAATATGCGGGTCTATAAGGACGGTAAGTACATCGACCCCATGACCCTGAACACCCTGTTCTTCGCCTGATAAATAAGGGACGGCGTTTTTCTGCCGTCCCTGTTCCCACTTTTCTAAGGAGGATTTCCACATATGGGTGGCTTTTTCGGGACGATTTCCCGCAAAGATTGTAAATACGACGTATTTTTTGGCACTGATTATCATTCCCATCTGGGCACTCGCCGGGGCGGTCTGGCCTTCTTTGATGAAAGCAAGGGCTTCCAGCGGCAAATTCACAATATTGAAAACACCCCCTTTCGCACCAAATTTGAAAGCGATCTGAATAAATTCACCGGTCAGGCCGGCATTGGCTGCATTTCTGACACGGACCCCCAGCCTCTGCTGGTTCGGTCTCATTTGGGAATGTTCGCCATTGCCACGGTGGGTCTGATCAACAACGCGGAGCAGCTGGTGGAGGAGACCTTCTCCGGACCCGGTCATCAATTTATGGCCATGTCCTCCGGTAAGGTCAATACCACGGAGCTGACCGCCGCCCTTATCAACCAGAAGGAAAACCTGGTCGATGGCATCCGCCACGCGCAAGCCATCATTGACGGCTCCTGTACCATCCTGCTTCTGACCAAGGAAGGGCTGATCGCCGCCCGGGATAAGCTGGGCAGGCTTCCCATGCTGGTAGGGCAGGGGAGCGAGGGCTGCTGTGTCTCCTTCGAGTCCTTTGCTTACCACAAGCTGGGTTATCAGGACTGCTATGAGCTGGGTCCCGGCGAGATCGTAAAGATCACCCCCGATGGGGTGGAGCAGCTGTCCCCTCCCGGAGAGAAAATGAAGATCTGCGCCTTCCTGTGGAGCTACTACGGCTATCCCAACTCCAATTACGAAGGCAGGAACGTAGAGGTCATGCGCTGCCGCAACGGCGAGATCATGGCAAGGGAAGAAGAAATGAACGGAACTCTGCCGGAAGTGGACTGCGTGGCCGGTGTACCGGACTCCGGCATTCCCCACGCCATTGGCTATGCCAACCAGTCCCATATCCCCTTCGCCCGTCCCTTTGTCAAATACACCCCCACCTGGCCCCGGAGCTTCATGTCTGAAAATCAGTATGTCCGCAACCAGGTGGCAAAGATGAAGCAGATTCCCGTACCGGAGCTGATTCAGGGGAAGAAGCTGTTGTTTGTGGATGACTCCATCGTTCGGGGCACCCAGCTCCGGGAAACCGTGGATTTTCTCTACGAAAGCGGCGCGAAGGAAGTACATATGCGCTCCGCCTGTCCCCCAATTATGTACGGCTGTAAGTACCTAAACTTTTCCAGCAGCAAGTCCGATATGGAGCTGCTGACCAGGAAGACCATTCAGAATCTGGAAGGGATGCAGGGTCAGCGTCATCTGGACGAGTACGCCGACAGCACCACCGCCCGAGGCAAATGTATGCTCAAAACCATCTGCGAGGAAATGGGCTTCGACTCTCTGGGCTACCAAAGTCTGGAAGGCCTCCTGGAATCCATCGGACTGGACAAAGAAAAAGTCTGTACCTACTGCTGGACAGGAGAGGAATAAGGCTGCTTAGAAATTTGTAACCACCTGCGAAGATACAAGATATGAGATACAAGATATTTTGTATCGTCAGTTCCAGCATATCTTGTATCTTGTATCTTGTATCTTGTATCTTATATCTTCATAAGGAGTTTACGCATGGAACATAAAAATTCTAGTTCTGCCAGCTACGCTGCTGCCGGTGTGGATATTACTGCCGGTTATCGGGCAGTGGAGCTGATGAAAAAGCATGTGGCACGGACCCGGAATGAGGGGTGTCTGGACGATGTGGGCGGCTTCGGCGGCTGCTTCGGTCTGCCCCTTGCCGGGATGGAGGAGCCGGTTCTGGTTTCCGGCACCGATGGCTGCGGCACCAAGGTGAAGCTGGCCATCCTCATGGACAAGCACGATACCATTGGTATCGATGCCGTTGCCATGTGCGTTAACGATATCATCTGTGTGGGTGCAAAGCCCCTGTTTTTCCTGGACTATATTGCCTGCGGAAAGAACGTGCCGGAGAAAATCGCTCAGATCGTTTCCGGCGTGGCAGAGGGCTGTGTCCAGTCCGGTGCCGCTCTGATCGGCGGTGAGACGGCGGAGCATCCCGGTCTGATGCCGGTGGAAGACTACGACCTGGCAGGCTTCGCCGTGGGCATTGTGGATAAGAAGAAGATCATCGATAAGAACAAGATGGCAGCCGGTGACGTGGTCATCGCTCTGCCCTCCACCGGCATCCACTCCAACGGCTTCAGCCTCTGCAGGAAGGTCTTCAATATCGACAACAACGACCCCCTGCTTTACGAAGCAAGGGAGGAGCTGAATGGCAAGACCATTGCCGAGGCTCTGCTTGTCCCCACCCGAATTTATGTTAAGAGCATTCTGGCACTGCTGGAAAAGGTGGATGTAAAGGGCATCAGCCACATCACCGGCGGCGGCTTCTATGAAAATATTCCCCGTTCCATCCCCGATGGGCTGTGCGCCAAGATCGACAAGTCCGCCGTGAAAGTGCTGCCCATCTTTGATCTGATCGCCAAATTTGGCAACATCCCGGAGCGGGATATGTTCAACACCTACAACATGGGCGTTGGTATGAGCGTGGTGGTTCCTGCCGATCAGGTGGACACCGCTCTGGAAATCCTGAAAGCAAACGGTGAGAATGCCTATGTCATCGGCACCATCATTGAGAACGAAGAAAAGGTGATTTTGGAGTGAAAAAAATCGCGGTTTTCGTATCCGGCGGCGGTACCAATCTCCAAGCGTTGATCGACGCCCAGGGGACGACCATCAAAAGCGGAAAGATCGCTTTGGTGGTTGCCAATAACGCCGCCGCTTACGCTCTGGAACGGGCAAAAAAAGCCGACATCCCCACAGCGGTGGTGCTGAAAAAGGAGTGCGGCTCTCAGGAGGCCTTTGAGGATAAGCTGAAAGAGGTGCTCACTGCCCATGAGATCGATTTTATCGTGCTGGCAGGCTTTATGACCATCCTGACGGAGAAATTCACCGCCGCTTACCCCAAGCGCATCCTGAATGTCCACCCCTCTTTGATCCCCAGCTTCTGCGGCGAGGGCTTTTATGGATTGAAGGTCCATCAGGCCGCGCTGGATTACGGTGTCAAAGTCACCGGTGCCACCGTCCACTTTGTCAACGAGATTCCCGACGGCGGCGAGATCATCGCTCAGAAGGCCGTCTATATTGAACCAAATGATACCCCTGAAACCTTGCAGCGCAGAGTCATGGAGCAGGCAGAATGGATCCTGCTTCCTCAGGCCGTGGAGCAGGTCTGCGCCGCACAGAACCTTTAAGGAGGAATGATTATGAACGTTTATGAAACCAAGTCCATGGCAGAGCGTCTGGAGGGCAACACTTATCCCGGCAGAGGCATTGTACTGGGCATGACATCCGATGGAAAGACCGCCGTTGCCGCCTACTTCATCATGGGACGCAGCGTCAACTCTCGGAACCGGGTATTCATTCAGGAGCCTGACGGCATCCGCACCGAGGCCCACGACCCCAGTTTGATGGTGGACCCCCATCTGATCATCTATCATCCCGTCCGTGAGGCAGGCTCCGGTCTGATCGTCACCAACGGCGATCAGACGGATACCATTTGGGAGTACCTGTCCAAGGGCGAAAGCTGGGAGGCCGCTCTGCGGACGAGACAGTTTGAGGACGACGGTCCCAACTGGACGCCCCGAATCTCCGGCATTCAGGCCTTTGATGGCAGCTATAAAATGTCCATTCTGAAAGCCGCCGACCCCGAGGGCAAGGCCTGCGCCCGGTTCTTCTATGAGTATCCTGCCACCAATGGTCTGGGTCACTTCCTGCATACCTATGTCTGTGACGGCAATCCCGTGATCCCCACCTTCCAGGGTGAGCCGGAGCGTGTCTCCATTCCCGATGACATTGATGCTTTTACAAAGGAGCTGTGGGAAAATCTGAACGAGAATAATAAGATCTCCCTGTTCGTCCGTTACACCAATCTGGAAACCCGTGAAATCCAGCAGCGGATCATCAACAAGCACAACTAATATCGGAGGTACATAGAAATGACTGAATTTATGCTGAAATACGGCTGCAACCCCAACCAGAAGCCTGCTTCCATCTACATGAAGGACGGCTCCGAGCTGCCCATCACCATTCTCAACGGCCGCCCCGGCTACATCAACTTCCTGGACGCTCTGAACTCCTGGCAGCTGGTGAAGGAGCTGAAAGAGGCCACCGGCATGGTTGCCGCCACCTCCTTTAAGCACGTTTCTCCCACCTCCGCCGCCGTGGGCAAGCCTCTGAGTGAGAGCCTGAAAAAGGCCTGCTTCGTGGACGATGTGGAGGGTCTGGACGAGAATCCTCTGGCCTGCGCCTATGCCCGTGCCCGTGGCACCGACCGGATGTGCTCCTTCGGTGACTGGGTGGCACTGAGTGATGTGTGCGATGCCATGACCGCCAAGCTCATTGCCCGGGAGGTTTCCGACGGTGTCATCGCCCCCGGCTACACCGATGAGGCTCTGGAGATTTTGAAGACCAAGCGCAAGGGCAGCTACAACGTGGTTGCCATTGACCCGGACTACGTTCCTGAGGTTCAGGAGACCAAGCAGGTCTTCGGCATCACCTTCGAGCAGGGAAGAAACAACTTCAAGATCGACGAGGCACTGCTCTCCAACATTGTCACCGCCAACACCGACCTGCCCCAGGATGCCAAGATCGACCTGATCGTGGCACTGATCACCCTGAAATACACCCAGTCTAACTCCGTCTGCTTTGCTGTGGACGGTCAGGCCATCGGTGTGGGTGCCGGTCAGCAGTCCAGAATCCACTGCACCCGGCTGGCAGGCACCAAGGCGGATACCTGGTTCCTGCGTCAGCATCCCAAGACCCTGAACCTTCCCTTCCGTGAGGATCTGGGCAGACCCAACCGGGACAACGTCATTGACGGCTACATCAATGGCAACGAGGAGGATGTCTGTGCCGATGGCATTTGGCAGAACTACTTCACCGAGCAGCCCCAGCGTCTGACCGAGGAAGACAAGCAGGCATTCCTCAGCTCCGTCACCGGCGTGGCTCTGGGCTCCGATGCCTTCTTCCCCTTCTCCGACAACATCAAGCGTGCTTATGCCTCCGGTGTCAAATACATCGCCGAACCCGGCGGCTCCATCCGTGACGATCTGGTCATCGAAGAATGCAACAAGAAGGACATGGTAATGGCCTTCACCGGAATGCGCCTGTTCCACCACTAAGGGACGCTTTCACAAACCTATAACGAGCAAATGAGATATAAGATACAAGATACAAGATACAAGATATTTTGTATCTTATATTCTCATATATAAGGAAAATATGTCCACAGACAGCATTGTAAAACAAAAAAGCATGGCGTTTGCCAGAAGAATTGTTAGGCTCTATCAATATCTTACAAAGGAGCACCACGAATATGTGATGTCCAAGCAAATCCTTCGCAGTGGAACCAGCATTGGAGCCAACATCACGGAAGCCATATACGGAAGCAGCCGAAAGGATTTTGCTTCCAAATTGCAAATCGCTCAAAAAGAAGCTGCGGAAACACTTTATTGGTTGGAATTACTCAACAGCTGCGACTATATCCCCAATAACCTATACGCATCCCTCTGTAAAGATTGCCGTGAATTGATGTCTATTCTTTGTGCAACCATTAAATCTATTGAAAACAACATCTGATCGGATACGGATGCGGATACAGGAAATCCCTGCTGTTAAGGAATATCTTGTATCTTGTATCTTGTATCTTGTATCTACGTTGGATTGGAGTTACATATATGACTATTCTCGTCGTCGGTTCTGGCGGCCGTGAGCATGCCATTATCCGTTCTTTGAAGAAAAATCCTCAGGTGGAGACCATCTACGCCCTGCCCGGTAACGGCGGTATTGCGGCGGATGCCACCTGTGTTCCCATCGGTGCCACCGATCTGGATGGCATTGTGAAATTTGCATCGGAGCATCCCATTGATTATGCGGTGGTGGCTCCTGATGATCCGCTGGTTTTGGGCTGCGTGGACCGGCTTACCGAAATCGGCATTCCCTGCTTTGGTCCTTCTGCCAAGGCTGCCATCATTGAGGGCAGTAAGGCATTTTCCAAGAACCTGATGAAAAAGTACGGTATCCCCACCGCCGCTTATGAAATCTTTACACAGCTGGACAAGGCTATGGAATATTTGCAGACCGCCCCCATCCCCACGGTCATCAAGGCGGACGGTCTGGCTCTGGGTAAGGGTGTCATCATTGCCCAGACCCGGGAGGAAGCAATGGAAGCCGTCACCGATATGATGGCAAACGCCAAATTCGGCAGATCCGGCTCCACGGTGGTCATTGAAGAATTTCTGGAAGGTCCTGAGGTCTCCGTTCTTGCCTTCACCGATGGAAAAGTGGTGCGCCCCATGGTATCCTCCATGGATCACAAGCGGGCAGGGGACAACGATACCGGTCTGAACACCGGCGGCATGGGCACTGTGGCTCCCAACCCCTGCTATACCGACGCCATCGCCCAGCAGTGCATGGAAGAAATCTTCCTGCCCACCATTCACGCCATGAACGCCGAGGGCAGAACCTTCAAGGGCTGCCTGTACTTCGGTCTTATGTTAACCAATAAAGGTCCCAAGGTCATTGAGTACAACTGCCGCTTCGGTGACCCGGAGACCCAGGTGGTACTGCCGCTTCTGGAAAGCGATCTGCTGACCATCATGCAATCCTGCACCAACGGAACGTTGGCAGACGTGGACGTGACCTTTGCGGACAAACACGCCTGCTGTGTGATTCTCGCCTCTGCCGGTTATCCCGAAAGCTATCAGAAGGGCTACGAGATCACCATGACCGAGGAGGCAAAGGCAGCCACCTTCGTAGCCGGTGCCAAGCTGGAAGACGGCAAGCTGGTCACCTCCGGCGGCAGAGTCACCGGCACCACCGCCATTGCGGACACGTTGGCCGATGCCATCAAGGAAGCCTACCGGCTCAGTGACGGGGTCTGCTTCGAAAACGCCTACCGCCGCAGTGACATCGGACAACGTGCACTGCGTGAAGGAAAATAAGGAGAGAGAGCGATGGTTTATCGTGTATTTGTAGAGAAAAAAGAGGGTCTTGCCAACGAAGCCAAGGGGCTTTTGAATGAAGCACGGAATCTGCTGGGCATTCAAAATCTAACGGATATCCGGCTGTTTAACCGCTATGACGCGGAAAACATCACCCAGGAGCTGTTTTCCTATGCGGTGAAGACCGTGTTCTCCGAGCCTCAGCTGGACAACGCCTCCGATGCCATGGAGGTGCCCGGTGCTTACGTCTTCGCAGTGGAGGCTCTGCCCGGTCAGTTTGACCAGCGGGCGGACTCTGCCGCTCAGTGTATCCAGATCATCTCTCAGGGGGAGCGTCCCCTGATCCGCACCGCCAAGGTCTATGCCCTCTACGGCGAGTTGACCGGGAACGACATTGC
>CAZENN010000091.1:0-8033 GCA_964513605.1 uncultured Oscillospiraceae bacterium | reverse complement strand
ACTGCGCTCAGGATGACACACTGAGAGGGGACGAGGGGACGGTTCTATCGTCCTCTTGTCCCCTGCATTATCTTTAATTCCGCACTGTGCTTTGTTCTTGGCATAAAAAATCCCCCTAAAGTAGACTTTGGTTATTTCCGCGGTCTACTTTAGGGGGATCATATCATTTTGAGCCAACCCCTTGGTCATCCATATCATACACTGATAAATTGTTGTTTAGCGCGCAAAGTAGGGACCGGCGTCCTCGACGGTCCCGTGATTTCGGAACGAAATCACATCGCCGCAAGGCGATTAAACCAGGGTCAAGTCCACGCAAACGATCCATAATCCTGATATTTTCCTTTGGAAAATCCGAAAATGCGTTGCATTTTCGGGGGACCGTCCGGAGGCCGGTCCCTACGTTGCGGATCGTTAAACAACCATTTATCAGTTCTTCAAGCTTTGCAAAGGTGCCGGGATTCTGCCGCCTCGGGCGATGAAGTCTTCGCTGGACTGACCGTGGACCGGCATCACCGGGGCACTGCCCAGCAGGCCGCCCATTTCCACCCGGTCCCCTACCACCTTGCCGGGGGCAGGAATGATACGGACAGCGGTGGTCTTGGAATTGACCATACCGATTGCCGCTTCGTCAGCGATAATGGCGGAGATGGTGGCGGCGGTGGTGTCTCCGGGGACGGCGATCATATCCAAGCCCACGGAGCATACACAGGTCATGGCTTCCAGCTTATCCAGTGCCAGAACCCCTGCCTCCGCCGCGGCGATCATGCCCTCGTCCTCAGAAACCGGGATAAAAGCACCGGACAGACCACCCACATGGTTAGATGCCATGACGCCGCCCTTCTTCACCGCATCGTTGAGCAATGCCAGAGCCGCCGTGGTGCCGTGGGTGCCGCAGACCGACAGTCCCATTTCTTCCAAAATTCTTGCCACGCTGTCCCCCACCGCCGGTGTGGGAGCCAAGCTCAGATCCACGATGCCGAAGGGAACGTTCAGCCGCTTGGATGCCTCCACGCCCACGATCTGACCCATCCGGGTGACACGGAAGGCGGTTTTCTTGATGGTCTCTGCCACCACATCAAAGGGCTGACCCTTGACGCTTTGCAGGGCATGGTAAACAACACCGGGACCGGATACGCCCACATTCAGCACACATTCCGGCTCACCTACCCCATGGAAGGCACCTGCCATAAAGGGGTTATCCTCCACGGCATTGGCAAAGACCACCAGCTTTGCGCAGCCCAAGCCGTCATCATCGGCGGTGAGGGCGGCGGTCTTCTTGATGATGCGTCCCATTTCAGCCACCGCATCCATATTGATGCCCGCTCTGGTGGAGCCAACGTTGACACTGGCACAGACACGCTCCGTGCATTTCATGGCTTCCGGAATGGAGCGCAGCAGCTTCCAGTCGCTTTCGGTACAGCCCTTCTGGACCAGTGCGGAGAAGCCGCCGATGAAGTTGACCCCCACCTCTTTTGCCGCATTGTCCATGGCGATTGCCAGAGGAACCAGCGAGTCATCCCGGCAGGCCGCCCCCACCAGGGAAATGGGGGTGACGGAAATGCGCTTATTGACAATGGGTATGCCAAATTCCCTCTCGATGTCCTGACCGACCTTGACCAGATTTTCCGCCTTTCTGACGATCTTATCGTAAACCTTTCGGGCGCAGACCTGCACATCCGTATCCGCACAATCCAACAGGCTGATGCCCATGGTGATGGTACGGATGTCCAGATGCCGCTTGTCGATCATATCCAGTGTTTGAAAAATATCCTTTTTACTGAGCATAGCCTATCCTCACAGTCGGTGCATGGCTTCAAAGATGTCTTCTCTTTGGAGGCGGATGGACAGCCCCAGCTCCTGACCCTTGGCTTCCATCTGCTCACACAGCTGTGCCATCGGAATGGTGCTTTGCGCCACATCCACCACCATCATCATAGTAAAATACTCCTGCATAACGGTCTGGCTGATATCCAGAACATTCACATTAAAAGAGGCAAGGGTAACACAGACATCGGCAATAATGCCCACCCGATCCTTACCAACCACAGTTACAACAGCTTTCATAATCATCCTCCTGGCTTAAAAATACCGGGGCTGCTGACGCAAGCCCCGGTATGTATGTTTCAATTACTCAGCCTCTTCCACTGCTTCCTCAACGGGAGCGGTCTCCAGCAGAGCACGGATGGACAGGGAGATACGCTTGTTCTCAGCGTCCACATCGGTGATCTTCACCTGAACCTCCTGACCCTCGCTGAGCACGTCCTCGGGCTTGCCAATGCGGCGGTCAGCGATCTGGGAGATGTGAATCAGACCGTCCACACCGGGGATGATCTCTGCGAATGCGCCGAAGGTCATCAGCTTGACCACCTTAGCATCCACAACATCGCCCACAGCGTACTTTGCCATGAACTGATTCCAGGGGTTCATCTCAGCGGTCTTGTAGCCCAGGGAGATCTTGTGCTTCTCGGTGTCGAAGGAGATGACGAACACATCGATCTCGTCGCCAACCTTCACCACGTCTGCCGGGGTCTTGATGCGGTTCCAGCTCAGCTCGGAAACGTGAACCATGCCGTCCACACCGCCGATGTCAACGAATGCGCCGTAGGAGGTCAGGGACTTGACCACGCCGTGGTACTTGTTGCCCTCTGCGATCTCAGCCCAGATCTTCTCACGGTTTGCCTTCCGCTCCTCAGCGTTCACGGCACGGATGGAGCCGATGACACGACGACGGGCACGGTTGACCTCGGTGATCTTCAGCTTCACGTTCTTGCCCACCATACCGGTCATGTCGCCGCCCTTGGCGATGCCGGACTGGGAAGCAGGAATGAAGACACGAACGCCCTTGACGCTTGCCACCAGGCCGCCCTTATTTTCCTCGGTGATGGTGCCCTCTACGGTGATCTTCTCATCCACATAGGTGCCCATCTCGTCCCAAACCTTCATGCCGTCCAGCTTCTTCTTGGACAGCTGAACAGTGCCCTCCTGGTCGTTCACACGAACCACGAAGACTTCGATCTCGTCGCCAACCTTCAGAATATCCTCGGGCTTCACAGCGGGATCGGTGCTGACTTCGTCATAAGGAATGTAGCCTGCGTGCTTGGTGCCCAGATCGACCTGGACTTCCGTGTTACCGATGCTGGTAACGGTGCCGATGACCTTATCTCCTGTATTTAAAGTCTTGATGGACTGCTCGAGAAGCTCTGCAAAGTTCTCCTCCTGTACAGCCTCAACATTTACGATTTCGCTCATAGTCTTATTGACCTCCTTTATTATCCACGCCGGTGTCGATGCGCCAGCCGTGATTCCAACATTGGTGACCCCTTTAAAAAAGGCGGGGTCCAGCTCTGCGGCATGATCCACAAGAGCGACCTTCGGGCAATGCTCCCGACAGATCATAGCAAGGCGACCGGTATTGGAGCTGGTGGCATCTCCCACCACCACCATCGCTTGACAGGATGCACTAAGAATCGCTGCCTCGCTCTGGCGAAATTCCGTCGCTCTGCATATTGTATCAAATATTTTCAAATTAGTAAACTGTTTTTTTGCAATTTCACAGCATTTTTTCCATAAAGATTCTGTGGAGGTGGTCTGACAGACCATACAGAGGGGTGCATCAGTGGAAATTTCGCCAGATTCTATCCAATCTTCCAATTCTTGGGGGGATTCAAAGATCCGGCAGCGGTCACACCAGCCGGCGATTCCTTCCACCTCCGGGTGGGCACGAGTGCCGATGATGATGGGCAGTCTCCCTTCTTCCCCAGCTTTTTCCACAATGCCATGAATCCGCTTGACAAAGGGGCAGGTAGCATCGATGATCTTCGCGCCCCGGCTTTGGAGCACCTCAATGACGGACTTGGGAACGCCGTGGGAGCGGATGATCACCGTGGTGCCATGCTCCGCCTCATGGGGGCTGTCGATGACCTTGACCCCCAGCGTGTTGAACCGCTCTACCACATGGCGATTGTGGATGATGGGTCCCAGCGTTACCACCGTGTTCCCTTTACCGGCAGACTGCTCTACCAGCTCCACCGCCCGGGAGACACCGAAGCAGAACCCGGCATTTTTTGCCAGATGGACGCTCATAATCCGATCTTCTCCTTCACCACGGTCTTGATGGCATCCAGAACCCCTTCAATATCCAGTGCGGAGGTATCCACCTTCACCGCATCCTTCGCCTGCTTCAAGGGCGCAATGGCACGGTGGGTATCCTGATGATCCCGTTGCTGAATTTCTTTAAGAAGCTGCTGTAAATTCGCCTTTTGTCCCTTTGCGGTCAGCTCTTCATAGCGTCGCTTTGCCCGAACCTCCGGGTCGGCAGTGAGGAAGATCTTCACATCTGCCTTGGGCAGCACCACCGTACCGATGTCCCTGCCGTCCATGACCACATTATGACGCTTGGCAACGTCCCTCTGCATACTCAGCAGCACATCCCGAACCACGCTGTGGACGGAGACCAGAGAGGCCTTCTGAGAGATCTCCTGGGTTCGGATGTCCTCGGTCACGTCCATGCCGTTCATGATCATGTGCTGAACGCCCTCTTCATCGTAGTCAATGGTGACGGTCAGCTCGTCAATATACCGCTCCACACCGTCCACATCCTTGGGGCTGATTCCCAGAATGTCCATGAAATATGCCACGGTGCGGAACATAGCACCGGTATCCACATAGCAAAAGCCCAGCTCACCGGCGAGGCGGCGGGCAATGGTACTCTTACCGGCTCCGGCAGGCCCATCGATGGCGATGGAATATGTTTTAGCCATATCTAATATCCTTCTTTCTAAGCATTACGCAGTTTCATCAAGGCGGCGGCTTCCTTTGCCACCACTTCCTCCGGGGTCAGCCCCAGGTGGCTGCCCGTTTCCTCCGGGCTTAATGGTCTGCCGCCCTCCAATCCAAAGCGAAGGGTCAGCAGTTTGGCATCCTCTGCCGACAGGTTGGACAACAGCTCCGATATCCGCTGCCGGGTCTGGAAATAGGCTGTGTCCTCCACCGCCTGATTTTCCTCCGGGTCTTCTTCCTCCGGCGGCTGCTGCTTTGCCCGGGCAACGATCCGGGCGGCATCCAAGGTTCTTGCCACCTGGGTGGCTTCCTCTGCCGTCATATGCATGGCATCGGCGATCTCCTCCAAGGTGGGGTTGCGTCCCAGCTGGCTCAGCAGCTCCTCGTCCACCGCCCGGTAATCCTCCATGGCTTGCCGCAGCCGCTGTCCCACACCGTTTTCACGGGCATGGGTGGTGACGGCTCTTGCCAAATCCCAGCGGATATACCAATCACAGTGGGCTTCAATGTCGCCGCCGGTATAGCTCAGCAGTCCCTGCCACAGACCAAGGCTTCCCTCCTGAATCAGATCCAGAAGCAGAACCCCTCTGCCCGTAAGCTGAAAGGCTTGCTCAACTACACGCCCCAGCATCAAATCCGTCAGCTTCCGGGCGGCGGAGCGATCTCCTTCCAGCAGTTTTCCGGCAAGTACATTGACATCACCGCAGACCGGCACGCTGGCCAGCTCCTGCAAATACAGCTTTAAAGGATCTGTGTCCTCCAAAGCCTGAGGGAGCAGCCCATCCTTTACCAGCTGTTCCTCACGACGAAGCCGAACCGCCGCCTCAGAGGTATAGGCAGGCTTGGGCAGATCCGTGATATCCAGGAGGATGTGCTTTTCTTGCAGCAGCTGTAAGGCTTCCTCAAAAGTCTGCTCCTGCTCTCCCTCCAAGGGGGTCAAAAACCGAAGGGCACTGAAGCTGGAATTTGGCTCCAAGGCATCCAGCTGTGCCTCCCATTGCGGCTTTTCAAATGAAAAATCCAATGACATCATGTCAAAAAGTCCTCCAATCCCATACTGGCACCATATTTTTGCAGCTTGTCCATGGCCTGACGCTCGATCTGCCGGACACGCTCCTTGGAAATCCCCAGCATTCCTCCGATCTCCTCCAGGGAGTGGCAGGAACCGTCTTCCATGCCGAAATGGAGCCGAAGCACCTGCCGCTGACGCTCCGACAGCATGGAAAGAAGCACCTCCATGGTGTGGCTCAGTTCCTCCCGAACCAGCTTTTCCTGAGGCTGGGGTGTCCGCATATCCTCCAGAAGCACGCCCAATGTGCTTTCCTCTCCGGGGACGGGGGCATCCAGCGAGCAGATCTGAGGGCTGAGCTGCCGGAGCTTTTGCACCTTTTCCACCGGAAGGTCACAGCGGTGGGCGATCTGCTCGGTCGTGGGTTCTTCTCCGGTCTCCTGATGCAGTGCGTTTCGTGCCATGTTGACCCGGCGAATCTGCTCAGCGGTATGGATGGGCACCCGGATCTGGGAGCTATGATTCATCAGACACCGGGTCACACCCTGCCGGATCCATTTGGTGGCATAGGTGGAAAACCGATATTCCAGCGTATAGTCAAACTTTTTCGCCGCCGCAAGCAAACCAATGCTCCCCTCCTGAATCAGATCCAGCAGCGGAACACCCCGACCGGCGTACTCCCGGGCAACGGACACCACCAAACGCAGATTGGAATTGACCATCTGCCGAATGGCCTGCTCGTCTCCCTGGGCACAGCGGCTTGCCAGCTCCCGTTCTTCCTCCGGGGTCAGCCGGGGGAACTGGCGAATATCATTGATGAATTGGCGAAGATCCTCATCCCCCAC
Source organism: uncultured Oscillospiraceae bacterium (assembly GCA_964513605.1). Lineage (GTDB taxonomy): Bacteria > Bacillota > Clostridia > Oscillospirales > Oscillospiraceae > Faecousia. The sequence goes on along the minus strand of CAZENN010000091.1, from coordinate 1,400 downwards.
ACTGACCGGGGACGATTTTTCCTGGAATGCAGTGGTCATAGCTTCATTCCTTTTCTTTCCTTGATCTGATCACGCAGTGCCAGTAAATCATCATCGGAGGTGACCTGCCGCTTGCGGTTTTCAGATTGAATGGTGCGGATGCAGTCCTTCAACGCATCCTCATTCACCGGTCCCTCCTGCCGCTGAACGATTCCAGCAAGATGGGACATTTCCTCCGGCGTAAAGTCGGACAGAACTCCCAGACTGACTTCCAGTGCCTGCCGGTGACGGTCTGCGAGCTGGGCATAGGCCTTTCCCAGAAGGGGGCTGGAAAAAATCTCCTCCGTCAGCTCCCCGGTTTGATCCAGAAGCCCCGGTTCTTTAATGATCAGTGACAACAGCAGTTCCTCTGCCATGGCGGATTTGATATGATCATAGCGGATGGTTCGTGCTCTGGGCTGGTGATTTCGGGCAGGAGACAGGCTGATCTGCTCCTGCTTTTTCTTCTCCCGGCTGAACCGCCGCTTTACTGCCTTGTCAATTTCCAGCTTCATCGCCTCATAGGTGATGGAGGCGGACTCCGCCACCCGTCTGCCATAGACCTCTCGCTGGACCGCACTGCCCAAGGTGCAAAGAAGCTGGGCGGCCTCCTGAATGTATTTGACCCGCTGGTCATCCTCCCGGATGTCATACTTGCGGGCAATGGCCTGAAGCTGATACTCCACCCGATTGGAGGATTCCTCCAGCAATAGCTTAAACTTATCCGCACCGAATTTCTTCAAAAACTCGTCCGGGTCCTTGGCGTCCCGCATTTGCAGGACCTTGACCTGCAAGCCCGTCTTTTCCAAAATGGGGATGGCTCGCTGGGCGGCTCGCTGACCGGCATCGTCCCCGTCATAGATCAGCACCACCTGATCCGTATACTTTGACAGCAGATTGGCACCATCCTCCGTCAATGCGGTGCCCAGAGATGCCACAGCACAGTCGAAGCCGTACTGGTGCAGGGCGATGGCATCCATGTACCCTTCTACCAAAATCAGGTATCCCTGCTTGCTCTTTTTTGCCAAATTTAAGGCAAAGAGGTTCTTTCGCTTGTTAAAAATCATGGTCTCCGGGGAATTTAAGTATTTTGCCGCCTCCGGATCCCGATTGTTCATAATTCTGCCGCCGAAGCCGATCACATTGCCCCGAACATCGATAATGGGAAACATGAGCCGATCCCGGAAGCGGTCAAAGAGGCTGCCGTTCTTTTTGGAGACAGTGACCAGTCCGGAGTCCTTCAGCTCCTCGTCGGTATACCCCTTCTTACGCAGAGCGTCCACCAAATCCGTCCAGCTGTCCGGCGCGTAGCCAATGCCGAAGGTGGTCAGGGTTGATTTGGGCATTCCACGTCCCAGCGCGTATTCCAAGGCGGCACGTCC
>CAZENN010000090.1:0-8043 GCA_964513605.1 uncultured Oscillospiraceae bacterium | reverse complement strand
GTCCGGTCTCGGTGCAGGTGGAAGCCACTGCTTCATCGGTCACTTCCTTGTGTCCCAGTGCGGAGGTCTCAGTCTGAGCTACCAGAACCTCGCCGCAGGTCTCGCAGTGCTTGCCCTCGGTCAGACCGGTGGTGGTACAGGTTGCCGCTACCGCCTCGTCGATCACTTCATTGTGTCCCAGTGCGGCGGTCTCAGTCTGAGCTACCAGAACCTCTCCGCAGGTCTCGCAGTGCTTGCCTTCCGTCAGTCCGGTCTCGGTGCAGGTGGGAGCCACTGCTTCATCGGTCACTTCCTTGTGTCCGTTGGCAGGTACGGTCTCCTGTGCCACCAGAACCTCGCCGCAGGTCTCGCAATGCTTGCCTTCCGTCAGTCCGGTCTCGGTGCAGGTGGGAGCCACTGCTTCATCGGTCACTTCCTTGTGTCCGTTGGCAGGTACGGTCTCCTGTGCCACCAGAACCTCGCCGCAGGTCTCGCAGTGCTTGCCTTCCGTCAGTCCGGTCTCCGTGCAGGTGGGAGCCACTGCTTCATCGGTCACTTCCACATGTCCGGTGGCTGTGACTTCGTTGGCGGTATAAGTATCACCACAGGCTTCACAGGTGTAGGTGGTGTAACCGGCTGTCGTACAGGTAGGTGCCGTAACAACAGCCTCATAGCTATGCCCGTTTTCATCGATCTCATAGCTCAGTGTCAGCGTTCCATCGGGATTTTCCGCAACCGTGAAAATCAGATGCTGATTTGCGGGAACGTACAGCTTATCATCCGTGGTGATGGTTTCCGCATCGTGCAAAATAGCGGTGGTAACATCTTCTCCCAGCCAGCCATCCGTCACATACCAGATGCCGTTTCCTTCCGTCTTCACACCAACATAGCTTTCCTCCGTGAAGATGGCGGAGACCTTCCCATCTACGAACTTGTAATCGCCCATATTTGCGGCATCATCTTCAGATGCGTGGTCCGCACCATTGATGTAACCGAAGAGATAGTAGGTGGGCTGTACATAGTCCGGGTTTGCATAACCACAAGCAGTACAGGTATCCCAGATATAGGTGTGCTGTCCGGTGGCAGGGATCACGGTACTTACGATATCGCCACAGGTTTTACAGGTTTTGATACTGCTGCCGTCTACAGCGCAGGTGGCAGGTGTAACCAGCGTGCTGTAGTTATGACCGGTGGCTTCCACCGTATCGGCTGTGTAGCTGTCGCCACAGGCGCAGGTGTAGGTGGTATAGCCGCTGACCGTACAAGTCGGATCGGCGACGACCGCTGTATAAGTGTGCCCTTCCTCAATGGGATAAGCAGAATCGATATGAACAGGATAACCGTCGTTGGCGTGGGCAGAATAAGTAAAGACTGCCGAATCCAGCGTGTCTGCAAAGTACTGGCATTGCATGTCTTGCTGAGCAAGCGCGGAAATGCTGCCGCTTCCGCTGTTGGAAGACCAGGTGTTGCCACTGTTGGTGCCGGTGGTGGCACCGTTATAGCCCAGCGCAAAGGCAGTGTTCAAAATTTTCGTGTTGGTGGAGCTGCCGTAGCTTCCCACAATGGCACCTTGTTTGTATTTGGAGGTGACAGGTGCAGCATTATAGCAATTTTGGACGGTTACAGAAGCACTGTAGATATATCCAAAGATACCGCCCGCAGATCCGCCTGCCGCGTCACTTAATCCGTGGGCTGCAATGTTACCCCGGTTGTAGCAGCCGGTGATGACGCTTGCGGTCGCGCCGTTGATCTGACCCACAATACCGCCGGTACTGCCCTGCTCATGGTGGGCACAGACGCTGCCGAAGTTTGCACAGCGAGTCACCTTCGTTCCGCCATTGGTCATACCGGCGATGCCGCCTACCTTGGTTCCCGACGGGGAACAGACGATCACATCGGTGTAGCAATCCTCAATGACGCCCACCGTGGAGTAGCCCACCAGACCGCCTACATACCAGCCGCCGCTGACAACGCCGCTGCGCACCGTCAGGTTTTTGATGGTGCCTCTTCTGAGTACACCGAACAGACCCACGTTGTTATTGGTGGAATTGATGTTCAGGTTCTTGATGGTGTAACCGTTGCCATCGAAGGTTCCGCTGAAGGCGCAGGAGGTGGCATTGCTATCCAGAGCGTAGCTGTCGTTACCGCCAATGGGGGTGAAGGGAACCAGCTGCAAATCAATGTCATTGGCCAGCTGGAAGGTATAGCCGCTGAAATTATCCGTAGCGGTACAGTTGTCGGCAATCCACTTGAGGTGACCGGCAGTGGAAACCGTGTAGGTGGTGCCGCTGAGCGAAGGCTTTGAAGCCGTGATGCTCAACGTGCTGCCCGTGGTCAGATCGACTGCCTTTTGCGCCAAACGGGAGACGGTTCCGGCTGCGTATTGGCAGTCATCAATGTATGCATAGTCATCCGAAAGGATGATCGATGCAACGGTATTGGTGTTGGTGCCGGTGGTGCCGCCGGGAATCACAGTGTAGATGCTGCCGGAGTTCACCGTTTCCACCAGATTATTGCTGCTGCTGTTATTATGTCCGCTGATGACCAGAACCGCACCCTTATCCTTCAGAGGGGTCGTGAAATCCACGCCGAGATGGGAGCTGACCGTTGAGAAGGGAATATGGGAAATGGCAACGAGCTTACCGGAGGGAAGGGAATTGATCCAGGAAACCTGCTTCTCTCTCAGATCCTCCAGGAACACACGTCCGCCGAATTTGCTGACGGTGCTGCCATCGACGGCAACCATAGCATCGTCCGGATCGTCCTCTGCCGTATCAACGTTGACCAGTGTGTAATCGCCCACGTCCAGACTATAGTAAAACTCTCCCGTTGCCGTGGGGATGTATTTGATCAGATCCGTTGCCATATAGCCACGGCACTCTGCGTTGCCTCTGGAGAAAATAACCGGATGGATGCCGCCGGAAACCGCCGCCGTTGCGGAGAACAGCACCGCTAGATCTGCGTCGGAATTCAGGGAGACCTGAACCGCGTCACCGTTGACGATCACATAGGTGGGGGAGGTGCCCAGAGCCGCCACCGCATTAACTGCCGCAGATGCCGCTTTGGAGGTATCTCCATCGTTGGTCTTGATATCGGGGCAGACCACCAGGTTCACGGCTTCATCCCCGGTTTTGTTTTCAAACAGGAACTCGCCGCTTTCCACATAGTCGCCGGCGGTATAGTACAGACCGGTTTTATTTGTGGTGTCGGTATAGGAGAAATTCACAAGGAAGGTGCCCACCTTGTAGGTATTGTTATTCAGGTGTTCCTTGGGAACCTTTACCGAATAAATGGTACTGTGCCCTGCCCGGTAGCCGCCGCTTTCGGTAAACTGCTGGTATGTGGTTCCATTGTAGGTATACTCTACATAGCCCGCACTGCCCGCAGCGGTGCTGCTGGTAATATTACTGGTCCAGACCACATTATACCAATCGCCGCCGGTTTCAAAAACCGTAGGCTGAACGGCAATGGAGACCGTACCGGCAGGAGACGCGGAGGGTTCAAACAGGGCGTTGGTGCCATAGTCCGGCTCGTCCAATGCCTCCGGAATCTCACCTACATAGGTTGACAGATCTACCGTGTAATTATTGTAGCTGCCGTAGGTCGGATGGCTGTAGGTGGTGGTGGCACTGGTTTTTGCGGTAATATAGGCCTTACCCGTGGTATTATCCATCGTGACCCAGGTTGCCGCGTTTGCCGCATAGCCGCCGGCAACGAAGGTACCATATGCCGCATGGATACCGGGTGCCCGCCACTGGGACCGGTGATCGTGTCCCGAGACTGCCATCTGCAATCCCAGATGTTCCACAGAATCCGTAAACGCAAGACCGTTGGCAAGCTGGTTGATCTGTGCAATGTGGTAAATGCCCAGACGGAAGGTGGCTGTTTCGTCCATCCGCAGATTTCTCAGCCAAGCCTCCTGCTTCTGGTTATACTCTCCATAGTTGGCAAGGTTTCCATAGTAGTAATGGGTATCATCCTTATCCTCGCCGGTATCGATGACCACGCCCCAAAGAGGACCGTAGCGGAAATCGAAATAGAACTCGCCGGTTTCCGTGGGGAAGTATTCCAGCAGCTTGGTGGAGTAAACGCCTCTGGTCTCATGGTTGCCCCGGCAGTACACAATGGGATATCTGCCGCCTGTGGCACTGCCCATGATGTTGAACATCAGCTCAATGTCATCCATGGAGTTGATGTGGTCCACGATATCGCCGCTGAAGATCACCAGATCCGGGTCCTCACTGAACCACTGAGCGGCCGAAACGGTCCAGGACAGTTTCTTATGGGTATCCGTCAGGACCAAAACGTCAAAATCATCCTCACCGCCGTCATAGGCTTTCAGGGTGATGGGTCCGGCGGAAATGGTGGTTCCATAGTTGGTCAGGGCATAGCTATGGCTGGTTACCTCTGTTGAATAAACCGTATAGCTGTTGCCCAGCAGATGCTCATGGGGAACCTTGACCACATGCATCGTATCGTTGGTACGAACGATACCGTTTCTCTGGTCATACACGGTATATGTAGTACCCTGATAGGTATACTGAATATAACCGGTACCTTTGAAACTGGTTGCCCAGATCACCGCATAACCGTCGCCCATTTCGTAAACGCCGGGCATGGCAGTAAAATAGGCTGAGCTGGTGACACCGCTCTGGGATGGCGTTACCGCGCTCATTGCCAATGCGTCCTGCGGAAGCATTGACAAGGTCATAGCGATCAATACAAAAAGGCAGATAATTTTTTTCAATCGAGACATATTTTTATACTCCTTTCGATTTTCGTTTTATTCTACTGATGAATTATACCAGCATATACACATTCTGTCAATCAATTTCAAGGGTTTTTACATCAAAATGCACGAATTTCTTTTCGTTTAGTGCATTTTATTTGTTGATTATAATAATCTGCATGAAGGAAAATACAACCCCATTTCCTGTTTTCCCACACAAAAAAGCGATGCTTTCCTGCTAATTCAGCGGAAAGCATCGCTCTTTTTTCTTTGGGGTTATCGATCAGCGCACATACTCTATCACCACACGGCGATTGGGCTCAGTGCCGGTGGAATAGGTGGTGATGTTGTCCATTTCCTGGAGCGTGGCGTGGATCACATGACGCTCATAGGCATTCATAGGCTCCAGCGTGGTACGCCGGCGTGCCTTGAGCACCTGCTGTGCCTTCTTACGGGCATACTTGCGCAGGCTTTCCTCACGCTTGCGGCGGTAATCCTCCGCATCCACATTGATCCGGATGTGACCTTCCACATCCCGGTTGACGGCATAGTTGCAAAGATGCTGGATGGCATCCAGGGTATCCCCCCGGCGGCCAATGAGATAACCCAGATCCTCGCCCACCAGTTCAACCAGATATGTATTGTCCTCACCCTTTACGGCGTGAGGAACTGCCTGAGAGCCCATATGCTCCAGCAGGCCCTTCAGGAAGGTCTCGATCTTTTCCTCTACGGAACCGGTCTCCACAGGAGCGAATTCCTTCGGCTCCTTGGGGGGCTGGGGCTTCCGCTCGGTGCGGGGCTGCTTTACAGGCTTTTCCTGCTTGGGAGCCTCCGGCTTCTGTGTCTTCTTCGCCGGTGTCTCAGGCTTCTTTACGGGAGCTTCCTGCTTTGGCTCCTCGGGCTTCTTTACAGGAGCGGCGGCAGGCTTGGGCTTAGAACGGGATGCGGAGCCCAATGCGCTCTTGGGAGCGGCAGCGGCAGGGACAGGGTCGGCAACCTCATAGGTCACCTGAACCTTGGCAGGCTGAGAACCGAAGCCAAGGAAGCCGGACTTTGCCTGCTGCAGTACCTGGACACTGACACTGTCCCGATCCAGCCCCAGCTGGGTAAGGGCAGCCTCGATGGCCAGATCGATGGTCTTGCCCGTGGTAACAATACTCTTTTCCATTGGTTATTCCTCCGTAGACTGGGAGCGGTAGCGGTTGGGATCGTAAGCGCGACCCTTACAGTAGGGGCGATCCGCAATGCCGGACAGGGCTTTCTTCTCAGCCGGTGTCTCTTCCTCCATCGGCTGACCCTTTTTGGCCGCATACTCCCGGGCAGCCGCGGCCTTTGCGGCCTGCTGCTCATTTTTCTGCTTCTGCTGAAGCTTTTTCTTGCTGGTATTTTCGGTGATGCCGTCAGGATTGGCGGCACGCCGCTCGGCACGGATACGCTCCTTCTCTGCCTCCAGACGCTCCTGCTCCAGAGTCTGCTGCAAACGAATGGCATCCTCCTCGTCATAGACCTTGCGATAGTGACGGGTCAAAACCACGTCAATGACGATGGAGACCAGTCCCTGCACCAGCCAGTAAAGGCTCAATGCGGCAGGATAGCCAAAGCCAATGAGCAAAGAGACGATCGGCATCATCCACATCATCATCTTCATGGACTGGTTGGTCTGGGACTGCTTAGCCGCGTCCTTATCCTCAAGACCCTTGTTGTTGGTGATGACGGAATTGTTCATCCGCTGTGAGATCACCATAGAGAGCATCTGGCTGGCGGCGGACAGGATGGGAATCAGGAAGGGTCCAATGTGTGCCCAGTTCCATGCCCAGGCATCGGTCCAGACCTTCCACTGGGGGTTCTGAGCAAGATTGAAGCCCAGGAAGCTGAAATCAATGCCTTCCAGCTGGGCGGCAGTCAGCCCCAGAGCCTTCAACTCCTCGGCAAACTCAGGGAAGCGGGATGCGGCATTGATCTGAGCGTAGGCAGCTGTGCCATCAACGCCCACGATCTCAAAAATCTTGGTCAGCGTTTCGCCCTCAATACCCAACATATAGGTCAGGGGTTCACGGATAACACTGTACAGAGGGAACAGAATCAGCAGCGGAATGAAGCTCCACAGGCAGCCGCCGCCCATGGAAACATTTTCGCTTTTATAAAGCTTCTGCAGTTCCTCATTGATCTTCATTTGGTCACCAGCGTATTTTTGCTGGATCTCCATCACTCTCGGCTGAAGCCGGGACATTTTCATCGAGCTTTTTTTGGTTTTGGCAGTGATCGGCAGCAAAATCACCTTCACCAGGATGCCGAAGATGATCAGTGCCAGGCCATAGCTGTTGGTAAAGTCATACAGGACCGACAGCAGCCAGCCAAAGGCGGTAGAAATAAAATCCATTGACTATTCTCCTTAACTTGGAAGTCAGGGGACGGGGTCGAAAGGGTCGTCATGGTTAAAAGGATGACACCGCAGAAGGCGGCGCAGGGCAAGATAGCCCCCCTTCCAGGCACCGTATTTGGTGATTGCCTCAAGGGCATACTCGGAACAAGTGGGCCGAAATCGGCAGCAGCTGGGGAAACATGGTGAGATTCGTCGCCGATAAAAGCGAATCAGGGCAAGCAGCAGCTTTTTCATTGTAAAATTCCAGCCTTTTCAGCCAGAGAAAGGAGGCTCTGGTTCAGCTTTTGGAAGCTGGCATCCACCGCACGGGACCGGGCAACCACCACGATATCCCAGCCGGGCTGGAATTGGTCTTCGTTGAGACGGTAAGCCTCCCTCAGACGGCGGCGCACCCGATTACGCACCACGGCCTTACCCAGCTTTTTGCTGACGGTGAACCCCACCCGGTTTTTACCGGTGCGGTTTTTCTTAGCGTAAAGCACCAGATAGGAATTGGCATGTCCATTGGTACGGTACAAACGGCGAAAAATATGATTAAGCTTTAAGCTGCTGGAGAATTTCATGGTTCCTTCCTTTCCCGATGTGAAGACCACATCATTAAAAAGGGAGCGGGGCGAACAGATCGCCCCGCACTTTCCTCCCGTTTCGCATTCAGCGCGTTGTGTTTCACCAACACCTCAGCACTTAGGCGGACAGAACCTTGCGGCCCTTTGCACGGCGGCGGGCAAGAACCTTGCGGCCATTGGAAGTAGCCATTCTCTTCCGGAAACCGTGAACCTTAGAACGATGACGACGGCTGGGCTGATAGGTACGCTTCATTACATTACACCTCCTGTATTATGGTATTCATATGCTCGACAGCCATAAGACCGCAGCAACACATCATAAATGACCATAAATAGTCATGCTACGGTATTATAACCGAAAAATGCAACCAGGTCAACTACTTTTT
>CAZENN010000089.1:0-8224 GCA_964513605.1 uncultured Oscillospiraceae bacterium | reverse complement strand
TATGCCGAAAAAGTCATATTTACTGGTGAACGGGTGGAGTACGCAGATTTACCCAACGGACTCCAACTGCAGGTTTATACACATTCCATTATGGATACCGGTGAGCGCGTGATTACGATTGCACTGGTTAACGAGAACCAGTCCGAAAATGATATGACCTCAACCTCCAGGTGTTGTGCTTTTCAGCCTGTCATCAGAGTAAGCAGCAGTGACGGAACAGCTGTTTTTACCAGCGTAAACCGGCAGACATACCTGACTACCGATCCGGAACTTCTGGAATTGGATATGCTGTATTCTGATGTCCATTGCTATGCACAGGGACATGGATGCTCTGTTATGTGGGACATGGATAATGCCGAGCCGGAACGGGTGGAGTCTGCGTTTTTTCCAACATTCAACCTCCGTCAGATGAAAGCTGCAGAAGTGGTCAGCGGAAATGTATTGTCTATGCAATTTCTGGCTACCGCATCTGTTGATGAGGTCGTTCGTGAGTTGAGTGCCTTTGCTGCTAAGTATCAGAAGTGGATTAAGGACCAGAACGATCTCCTGCCTGGGATTAAAGACAGTTTGCAGGATATTGCAAAAAGTAATATCCAAAAATGTCAGGATGCATGCAACAGAATAAACTATGCTATCAAGTTACTGAAAGACAGTGCGGCCGGCGATGGAAAGGCTTTCCGCGCATTCCAGCTTGCCAATGAGGCGATGCTGCTCCAACGGAGGCAAACGTTGCTGAAAAACGGCAAATCTTTTGACCCTGCAAAAGTAAGCTGGTATCCTTTCCAGCTGGCATTTGTATTGCATGAGCTGACCTCTTTTATTGAGCCAAAGGGACATCCCGGACAGGATGTTCCGGATCGACAGATGGTCGATCTGCTGTGGTTCCCCACCGGCGGTGGTAAAACAGAGGCGTATTTAGGTATTACTGCCTTTGTAATCTTTTTGCGTAGGCTTCGTGATGCAAACGCAGATGGTGTTACCGTAATTATGCGATATACACTTCGACTTTTGACACTCCAGCAGTTTGAACGCGCCAGCATTTTGATATTTGCATGCGAACTGCTGCGAAAAAAGTATAATTTGGGTGGAAATGAGATTTCCATTGGATTGTGGGTTGGCGGCAACCTTACCCCCAATCATTTGAAAGATGCAAGAACCAGCATCAACAAGCAAAAACAGGGCGGTGTTGATGAAAAGTCAAATCCTGTTCAAATCAAGGTTTGTCCCTGGTGCGGCGAAAAGCTCTATGCACAACATTATGATGTTGATCTTGTTCAGAACCGAATGACAATCAAATGCCCGAATCAGCATTGTCATTTCCATTCCGCACCGGGCGGTCTCCCTATTCATATTATTGACGATGCTATTTACCAGCATCTTCCTACTTTTGTTGTTGCAACTGTTGATAAGTTTGCCCAGATTCCGCTTAATGACAAGCCAGCGGCGCTGTTCGGTATTGCGAACAACAAAAAGCCTCCGGAACTTATCATCCAGGATGAGTTGCATTTGATTTCCGGTCCCCTTGGTACTATGACCGGTATCTACGAGGCTGCCATATCGAAGCTCTGTGAGCGCGATGGTGTTTGCGCAAAAGTTATTGCGTCCACCGCAACAATCCGGAATGCAGCAAATCAAATCATGGCATTGTATGGACGTGGTCACACGCAGTTTCCGCCGCAGGGCCTTTCTGCGAAGGATTCGTTCTTTGCTATACAGTCTACACCGGAAGAAAGACCTGCCCGTCAGTACTTTGGTGTGATGGGTATAGGAACGACGGCAACCACGACATTGATCAGAGTGAATGCAGCTATGCTGTTTGCTACGCGATACTTGGCTGCATTGGGATACCCTGACGCAGTTGTGGACAATTTCTGGACTATCACCGGCTATTTTAACAGCTTGCGTGAATTGGGCGGCGCAAGCACGCAAATCCTTGACGACGTTCAGAGCCGTTTGGATTACCTTGCGAAAACTAAATTTGTCTCGGTTTATCCCGGTGTTGATACCTCAAAAGGGTATACATATACAGAAGAACTGACGAGCCGCATGAGTAATTCTGAAATTACAGAAATCATCCAGGTTAAGTTGAAACGCAGCTATACCAAAGACAACCATGCGGATGTGTTTGACTATCTTCTGGCATCCAATATGATTTCTGTTGGTGTTGATGTCGGTCGTTTGGGTGCAATGGTAGTTGCCGGTCAGCCTAAGACTAACGCAGAATATATTCAGGCAACCAGCCGCGTGGGCCGTGATAATCCCGGATTGGTAATTGCTGTGTACAACGCATCCCGTTCCCGTGACCGTTCACATTATGAGCAGTTCCTGAAGTATCATTCTGCATTGTACCGCTATGTGGAAGCGACAAGCCTTACCCCCTTCTCTGATCGGGCAAGAGACCGTGGTCTGCATGCATTATATGTTTCTTTGTGCCGTTATCTGATCGAGAATCTAAGAGGAAATAGTCAGGCAATCAATTATCGCTCTGACAATCCCGAAATTCAAAAGGTTGAGAAAATCATTATCGACTATGTAAGAAGGGTTGATCCTGATGAGTTGTCGGCAGTTATGGATGAACTCAAAGACATCCAGGATGCGTGGGATATTGCAGCAACTGGTTCCCTCGTATATAAAAGCAGAAAAAACGAGAAGAAGTTGCTGAAAGGTGATACCGAAAATGACCGTTTCCGTACGATGAACAGCATGCGTAATGTAGATGGCCAGTCTGGTATTTATCTGCTGGGAGGACTGTAATTATGGCAAGACTACATTTTGGTTCAAACAGAGATCAAGCCAAGCCCAAGAAAGTGGTGGGCAGATTGCGCAAAACGCAGTTAATTACCACGTTCGGTAATGGTTCTATTGTAGATATGCCGGATTATTCTGTCATTATGGCGGGCGCCAATTACTGGAAAGACAGCAGCCCGGTTCTGCACGAGCCAAATCTTGAAAAACTGTTGAAGGTATCACATTTTAAAGAGCCTTATGTTTCCAATTCTCAGGACGATGAGATGACTCCGGATGTCCCGGCATTCCGCTTTCCCTACTATCATTTCTGCCCTGATCCCAATTGCGGAAGGCTGATGCCGTACTGGGGATTTGGCGATGTGACAGACCGTAGTTGTTCTAACGGTCACCCTAAGAGAAATATTGTTCCCTCCCGTTTTATTGCGGCATGTACCAATGGCCACCTGGAGGACTTTCCCTATGAGTGGTGGGTCCATTACGGGAACTTTAGTGAATGTCCGTCGGATAAGCGCAATGGTGCCCTTCGCATCAGTTTCTCCGATGAAACCGGCGGACTGGACAGCATTGTTATCAAGTGTACTGCTTGCGGAAAAAGTCGCACAATGGCTGGCAGTATGGCTAAAGATGCACTCCGGGGTTACTCCTGTCATGGAAGACGTCCCTGGCTGGGCAGCAAAAAGGAATACAATGATCCGGTATCCTGCACTGCACAGTTACGAGCGCTTCAGCGTGGAGCTTCCAATGTTTATTTTTCTATGACAGCAAGTGCATTAACTATTCCTCCCTGGAGCAGTAAGGTTCAGCAGGAAATTGCTGTAAACTGGGAGCGAATCGAGCCGATCCTTGCAAGCAATCCGGATGACTTTACCCTAAAGATGGTTATTCAGGCTGTTTTTCAACCATTATTGGCAATGCAAACTTGTACAATTGACGAGTTGATATCTGAGATCAAGAAGCGCTATAATGGCGGCGATGGAGGAGAGTACACCAAGCAGAACTTACTTGAAGATGAGTATCGTGTTTTCTGCATGGGTGATTACGATGATCCGGAAGATGTGCAGTTCAGAATTGCACGGGCGACGGTTCCGGAATTCCTCGAGGACTATATCGAAGATGTCGTATTGGCAAAACGTCTGCGTGAGGTACTTGCGTTGCGCGGCTTCCGCCGGATTACTCCAGAGCAACCCAACGCTGACGACGACAGATTCAAAGGATACCATTTGTCTGGAGATTGTGTCCCTCTCAGTGATGTGGAGTTGAACTGGCTTCCTGCTATTGAAATGCTGGGAGAAGGTTTGTTCATCAAGATAAGAGAAGATGCATTGGAAGAATGGGAAGAGGCTTTTGAAGATGAATATCAGCCCATGCGGGATCGGTTGGAACATAGCAACGTAGGATGTGATAATTTCTCCGCCCGGTATGTGCTGCTGCACACGCTTTCTCATCTGCTGATCCGTCAGTTGTCGCTGGAATGTGGCTATTCTGGTGCTTCCATTAAGGAACGGATTTACAGCACCTATCCGGAATCTGATGTAAAAATGGCAGGTATCCTGTTGTACACATCTTCTTCTGACTCTGATGGCAGCTTGGGCGGATTGGTGAGAAAGGGACTCCCGGAGTCTTTTGAAATGATTTTCAGAAATATGCTCCAGGACGCGTCTTGGTGTTCGTCCGATCCCATTTGCATTGAATCTCATGCACAGGGATATGATTCTCTAAATTACGCAGCGTGCCACGCTTGTTCGCTTTTGCCTGAAACCAGCTGTGAAATGCGGAACTGCTTGTTGGATCGTGCTGCTGTGGTTGGTACTATAAAAGACAGAGAACGGGGTTTCTTTGGAGCCTTGCTGGAATAACAGGAGAAAAATATGGTTCAATTAATTCCAGATGTTCTGGCACCGGAAATCAAGAGTCCTGCTGAAAAGCGGCTGTTTATTGAATTCCGGGATCATAGAACGAATAAAAAATATGTTGTTCTGCACTCATTGGGGATTGCAGAACACGCCAACAATATTTTCGGTGAGATTGATTTTGTAATTCTGTGCAATGAGGGTGTACTGTGCCTTGAAGTTAAGGGTGGGCAGGTGTCCCGCAGAAATGGAGTATGGGAATTTACAAACCGCTACGGCAAAATCTCCCGTAAGAATGAAGGACCATTCCAGCAAGTGCAGGGTAATATGCAGTCTTTAAGACAGTATATGGTTCGCAGGCTCGGAAATTATGATCCTCTGGTGCGTTGCCAATATGCATGTGCTGTTGCTATGCCGGATTGCCGTTTTGAAGCAACGGGTGTCGGAATCGATGTCGTTCCGGAGATCTTGGTCGATGCCAAACAGTCTTGGAATTTGGACAGTCTTGTCAATCAGGCATTTGGATACTGGAGGCAGACCTGCATTGAAAAGCATGGCTTTGAGGGCGGGCGACTGACCGATGCTGAGATCGATAAGCTGGCTAATCTTCTCCGTGGTGATTTCCACTTTGTTCCCTCTATGAAGGATACGGTGGAACGTGCAGTGAAAGAGCTATGTGCGTTAACAGCAGAGCAATATGAGGTGCTGGAATCCCTCTTTGAAAACCCACGGACAATGGTTTCTGGTGTTGCCGGTGCTGGCAAAACCCTGATTGCCATGGAGCAGGCACGCAGAGCGTATTGGGAAGGAAAAAGCGTACTCTACCTTTGCTTCAACCACAATATTGCGCAGTATGTGCAGTACCAGTTCGAAAAAGACAATGTCTATATTGAAGCGGTTACACTCCATGCATTCATGATGCGTACCTGCGGTGTTGAATGGTCTCCGGATCTGAGTCAGCATTTTTATGAGAAAGAATTGCCCGCAACTTTTATGGCGGCAGAAGATGTTCCTGCGTATGATTTGGTAATCATCGATGAAGGACAGGACTTGCTCACTGATACCTACCTGGAGTGCATTGACAGAATTGTGCAGGATGGATTAGGCGACGGAACATGGGCAATCTATTATGATCCGAACCAGAATATCTTCAACTCCTATGCTCAGCTTGATGCGATGATAAAGAAACTTCGCAAGGAAGCGTATGCAATGAGTTGGAAGTTACATGCGAATTGCAGAAACACCAAGCAGATTGCAAATGCCAATATTCTGATGACCAACATTCCCAATCAGGGAAAACCCACAGTGTCAGGCCCACAGGTCGAGTACGACAGTTATAACGGAAAAGATGATGAGCGGCAAAAAATCAATGCGATTGTCCGAAAAATTAAGGACAGCGGTGCGATTGGCAGCGATTTTATAATTCTTTCCCGCTACACTCTGGCAAATCCCCTGAATGGACTGGGTCTTACAGGACTGGATAAAGACCTTGGAACATTGAAGACAACAGGGCCACTGTGGAAAGCAAAAAAGAACGATGTTAGATTTTCTACAATTTCCGGGTTCAAAGGATTGGAATCGAAAATTGTAATTATGATTGATGTGGATCATTTTTCTGATGAGGAGACACGATTGCTGAATTATGTTGCTCTATGTTCTTTATGATTGCAATGCCGAGCAGGAACGCCAAAACATGATTCTGTCCGGGTTTACACAAGTTGGTACATAAGGTGGTCACACATCAAAACAAATGTAAGTTAGGACGGGGTGATGTATATGCCCAGATTTCTGGACCTGTTTGCAGGAGCTGGAGGTTTATCAGAAGGCTTCCTGAGGGCAGGATATGAGGCTGTAGGACATGTAGAAATGGATGAAGCTGCGTGTTATACGTTGAAAACACGTATGGCATACCATTGGTTGCGAGAACATGAGCAGTTGGATGTATATAATCAATATCTCAATCGGGAAATTAGCCGCAATCAGTTTTATGAGCATATTCCGCAGGGAGTTTTGGATTCGGTATTGAATTATGAGATTTCTACGGAAACGCTGCCAGCTATTTTCGAAGAAGTTGACGCATTGGTTGGCGAAGAACCGCTGGATTTGATTATTGGCGGACCTCCGTGTCAGGCCTATTCCCTTGCAGGCCGATCCCGATCTGAAACACGAATGGTAGGCGATCAGCGCAACTATCTCTACAGACACTATGCTGAATTTCTGAGAAGATATCAGCCTGCATATTTTGTATTTGAAAATGTTCTTGGTCTGCTGTCTGCCAAAGACGAAGACGGGACGCTTCACTTTGATAATATGAGGGCGCTGTTCCGCGAATGTGGGTACTCCACTGAATTCCGACCTCTCAATGCATCAGATTACGGAGTTCTACAGAACCGGAAAAGGATTATTCTCATTGGCATCAGAGGAAATCATGAGGGTTTTTATCCTGACCTTCCGGCTATACCAAATCAATATTTGGTAAGTGAGGTGTTTGGCGATTTGCCTGCCATACCTGCTGGCGGCGGAACGACCGAGCCGGTACCTACGGCGCACTATGACGGTCAATATCTGTATGACTCCGGAATCAAGGAGTACGATACTGAACCAGTAACATTCCACCAGGCAAGACCGCACATAGATCAAGACCTGGAGATTTACAGGATTGTTGTGGATACATGGAACAGAACTGGCACCCGGGTGTCATATATAGATTTGCCAGCAAATCTCCGGACGCATCAAAACACTGCCTCTTTCCTGGATCGGTTTAAGGTTGTCGCGGGGAATCTGCCACATGCACAAACGATTGTTGCCCATATCGCCCGGGATGGCCACTATTTTATCCATCCGGATATTGAGCAGAACCGCTCGATAACGCCCCGTGAAGCTGCCAGAATACAGACATTCCCGGATAATTATTATTTTGAATCCAAGAAAGGTGTGCCTTCACGAACACTGGCATTCAAACAAATTGGAAACGCCGTACCGGTGTGCTTGGCATACCATGTTGCTACAGCTCTGCTGGACAGATTTGATGAACATAATTAATCTTTACGGAGGGGGATTGTTGTGGCCGATGTACATACTCCGGAACAGCGAAGCTACAATATGTCCCGGATTCACAGCAAAAACACTAAACCGGAAGAATTGGTGAGAAAATTTCTGTTCTCGCAAGGATTTCGATATCGTAAAAATGATGCCAGACTGCCAGGAAAACCAGACATTGTGCTGCCCAAATATAAAACAGTGGTTTTTGTAAATGGTTGCTTTTGGCACGGGCATGAGGGCTGTCGCTATTTTGTGTGGCCCAAAAACAACGCTGAATTTTGGAAAGAAAAGATTACTGGAAATATTCAGCGGGATAAGCGCAATCATCAACTCCTTGCGGAACAAGGATGGAGAGTAATTGAGATTTGGGAATGTGCGTTAAAGAAAGATACATTTCAAGAGACTCTTGTGTCTTTAGTAAAAGACATTCGCAGCCCAAACAGCAAGTGAAAAAGGCATCTCTGGAAGTACCAAGCAGGCAGGCCAGAGATGCTTTTTTATCGGAATTTGTCCTGATTTGACAAATTGGAAAAGCTGTGTATAATAATAAATAAGCAGCAGATTTGTCGAGGTCAGCTGCCGAC
>CAZENN010000088.1:0-8330 GCA_964513605.1 uncultured Oscillospiraceae bacterium | reverse complement strand
ATGCGTTGACGGTCTTGCCGCTGATGGACACCGTGCCCCAGGCATCGTTATTGGAAACAGCGGTAATGGTGTATGCCAGATCGCTGTTGATGGCCTCACCGGAAGGAGTGGTCATGTCGGAGGGAATCGCCTGATCGAACAGAGCAAAGGCCAGCTCCGGGTAGTCCACGAAGACGTTCCGGGTGCCGGTGATGGATTCCACCGCATCGTTTCTGCCCATCTCCCAGGTATCCACCGGGTCCTCTTCCATCCACTGCAAAAGCACATCCAGAGATTCGATCATACCGTCAGTGCCCAGAAGCAGCTCGGTGTTGCTCCAGCGGACGTAGGTGTACAGTGCGATTCTTGCCACGTCGCCATGGAGATCATAGACACCGTTGGAAACGCTGTTGGGGTCAAAGAAGCCTTCGCTGATGCCGTAGGCCTTGTTGCCGCGGCTGCTGTTGACGCTGGTAGAGGCAGGACGGAGCATCATGATGTCATTTTCATCATCGCCATCCAGACCCTTACTGTTGGGCCAGGTGTGCTCCCGGTTCCAGGTGGCACCGCTGTCCCAGTCCGGACCAATGGAAATGCCGGAATAGAAACAGGTCAGCTTGCTTCTGGAGTTTTCCTGACAATCCGTGTAGGAATACAGATACCGGGTATCCGCATAGCTGGTGATGACGCTATGGTTGCTTGTCATCAGAGACTGGAGCGTGGCATACAGCTGGCTGCTGGGTACATCGGCAACATTGGCTGCGCCGGCGTTCTGGAGCAGATCGCTGTAGGTCACATTGTTATCCGCATAAAAGGCTTCCGCATTGGGAGACAGGAAGGTTGCCGTGGTCCCCCGGGTGCCCCAGTTCAGGATCACATTGGAAAAGCCCTCAGGATCACCGGTCTGATAGTCCACGGTGGCTGCAAAGGTCAGCCCTGAAAACAGGCTCAGACACAACAGCAGAACCAGAACCACAGACAACATTCGTTTAACTGGATGCTTCATAAGTATATCTCCATTCTTTATTTATTTTCCACGGAAAACCGTGAATTTATCAGTGGTTCTTATGCGAAAAGCTGTTTTGCGTAGTTGCCGTAGACGGCGCAGGCGGCGGTCAGATCTGCCAGAGTACCGGTCTTGACAGCCTGTCCCTTGCAGTACAGACCGATGGAATAGCCCACCACGCCGGAGCAGTAATCGGTGGTGCCATCGCTGTAGCAGAAGGAGACGTAAACGCCATTGTCCAGGTTCTTGGCCACAATGCCGTCCACCACTGCCACATACTCGCCGGAGTCAGTGACGGTCATGGTGATGGCTTTGGCGGCATTTTCAACGCTCAGTGTCTCGGCTGCATCGTAGGCCGCCTGATCCCAGACGTACATGGTGATCTCGCCAACAGGGTCAGCACTGGGCACGAAGTAGTAGTTGATGCCGAAGGAACCCTCAAAGGAAACGCTGGGATAACGCCGGCTGTAACCGCCGTTGTTGACCATGGTGCCCAGCTTTGCGGCATCGGGCTGGAGCACAGCGGCAATCATGCTGTCGCTGTAGTCCTCTGCCAAAGCCTTCTGCTCCTCGGTCAGATCCGCGTTGATCAGCGCATCGGTGTTGTAGGAGAAGTAAGTCTGAGCGGCAGCACCGTAGTTCAGCATGGCAACCATCAGAGGCTTCATTTCCTCCGCACCGGACTCCAGCTGGTTATAAGCATAGGTCTTGGGGCTGTAGCTGTTCAGATTGGTGTAAACATAGCTGCCGTCGGTCAGCTGTGCGTAGACGGCAAAGTAGACGGTGTCGCCCAGGTTCTTTGCCGCAATACCCTTGGTGCTGGAGCGGTAATAGCCGTTGCTCTCGCACAGGCTATAGCCGGGGATCACACTCTCGGCAGTATCCACACCGTAGGTATCCACGCTTGCGGAGTAGGTGATCAGACCCATCTCCACCAGGTTTTCCAGATCAGAAGCGGTGTAATAGATGTTTATGACAACCTCATCTTCCAAAGACAGGCTGGGGTACTGCAAGGTGATGGTAGGGGTAACGAAGGCCGTTTCATAGCTCAGCGTCAGGCTGCCGTCTTCATTCTCCGTCAGGGTGAAGGTCACCTCCACATTACCGGGAACCATGAGCTTATTGGCATCGATTCCGGTATTGGTATCGTACAAGTCGGCACTGGTCACCTCGCCCTGCCAGCCGTTGGTCATATACCACAGACCGTTGCCCTCCGTCTTCACACCCACATAGCTGGTTTCAGTGAAGGTAGCGGTGAGCTTTCCGTCCACGAACTTGTAATCGCCCATGTTCGCATGGTCATCCTCGCAGGCGTAGTTCGCTCCATTGATGTAACCAAAGAGATAGTAGGTCTCGGAAACGGGGGGTTCTTCCTCGGTACCGGTGGTCATGCTGGTGTAATAGGTGGTGCCCAGACTGCCGGACAGACGGTACAGCTGGGGCAGCAGCATGGCGGTAGTGGCATTGGAGGTATAGGTGGTGAAACGGGGGCTGTTCACGTTGTACAGGAAACGGCCATAGGTCTCGGTGCCGCTTTGGATGGTAGCACCGGCGGTTTCGTCAATGGTGATGCTCCAGGTGGTGGTTCCTTTATCCCATGCCACCTTCTTCACAGCAGTGGCACCCAGCAGTGCGCCGTCGCTGTTTGCAAGGGTCCATGCGCCCTCGCTGCCGCCCAGCGTCAGAACCACCGCGCCGGTGGGAAGCTCCGTCAGGGTGGTCAGATCCTCAGAGAAGACGCCTTCCACCTTGCTCAGATACTGGCTGGAAATGTCGCCTGCCACAATACCCTTGGAATTTTGTGCCAGAACCAGCAGATCCCCGGCTTCCAGGGTTGCGGCATCGGTGACCAGGCTCCAACCGCCATCGGAACCGCCCACGGTATAGCAGTACACGGGATAGAGGGTAACGGCACTGTCGGCGATGTAGCTGCCGGTCAGGATGGTGGGCTCGGTGGTGGTGTCGGACAAGCTATCCGTCGTCCAGCCCAGGAAGGTGTAGGCATATTCACCAGTGGGAACGCCGGCGGTGGGCAGGGTGATACCGGTCTTGTTGCATTCCATGGGGGCAATGGCTTCCACACCGCTGGGAACCAGGAAGGTCACGGTGTAAGTCTCGCCCAGAGCGTCCACATAGTCGCTCACATAACTGTCGCCGCAGGTGCTGCAGGTGTAGGTAGTGTAACCTTCTTCCGTGGCAGTAGGCTCGGTGACAACAGCGTCATAGCTGTGACCCGGAGCGGCGATCTGCTCATGACCACTGATCCAGTCGGAGCAGTCGTTGCAGAAAACGCCGGCGGTATAGCCAACCTCGGTGCAGGTAGCATCGGTTTGTGCCGCCTCGGTGGTATTGGCATGGGCGCAGGCACCGGCGGTGGTGGCATAGTAAACGGTGCCGGCGGACTGCTTATACAGCGTCAGCGCACCACCGGTGGAAGCTGCGTAAGTAGCGAAGCCATAGGTACCGTTTCTGCGCAGGGTGGCATTGACATTTTTTTCGGAATTGACCACATTGACAATGTCATAGGTCTCGGTGCCGGATACGGTCCACTTGCAGTTGTCCGTCAGCGTAGTTTCCAGCGCGCCCTTGTTCTTTGCGCCGGTGCTGGCGGCATAACTGGCGGTGCTTTCATTATACAGCGTCAGATAGCCGTCCTCGGTGAAGGCAACGGTCCAGATCAGGTTTTCCGCCGGAGCAGACACCACGCCGTCAACCGGAGTAATGTCCGTGACCACAAAGCGGCTGCTGGCAAGGGAAGCTTCCATGGCACCATCATCATAGGTAACCAGGTAATTGCCCTCGGTCAGCTCACCGGTGTAGAGCAGGTAATCATCCTGGGAACCGGAAGCCTCCAAACGGGTGTAGAGGGCATAGAAGGTGTAAGAGGTGCCGTCAACGGTGACCGCATCTCCCACGGAATAGACGGTCTCAGGCTCGATGGTGGTCTCCGTGCATTCAGCGGTGACCCAGCCCAGGAAGGTATAATCCGCAGGAACCGCACCGGAATGAGCCGGCATGGTAACGGTCTCGCCCACTGCGACGGTAAGCGTGGAAACCTCCGTACCATTCTCGCTGAAGGCGACGGCCGATGCCTCTTCAGCAAGGACAATTCCCGGAAGCAGAGTCAGGCACAAAGTCAGTGCCATCAGCAAGGACAGGAAACGTTTTGTAATGTGATTCATACATTTCTCTCCATTCTTCAAATTTTCACGAAAAAGATCGTGAATTTGTATTTATATTACCACAGGAAGCCAATGGAAGCAACGAAAATTTTTACCTTTTGCCCTTATTTTAAAGGATTTTTTAAATACTAAATATTGAAATTCAATATTTAATCCGGTATAATAGTCGAAAATGTGTCCACAACGTTTGAAAGGTCTTTGTATCATGGGAATTAGAGCAAACAATCCGCATAACGATTATATGATCCAGCTGTTCCGGTCCGCACTTCTGGGAGAACCGGTCCCTGCCCTGCCCCAGAGCTGTTCCGTTCAGACTCTGGGTGCGCTGATTCGCAAGCAGCAGCTGACCAATCTGGTATATCCCACCGTATCCACCGTGCCGGAGCTGAATCCCTTAAAAATACAGCTGGAACAGGATTATATGATGCAGATTCCCAAAATCACCAATCAGCAGGTGGAAATTCAAAAGTGGCTGGATGCGGCGGAGGCCAAGGGGCTGGACTGCATTCCGCTGAAAGGCTTTTTGCTTCGTAAGCTCTACCCTTCCCCCATGATGCGCAGCATGACGGATCTGGATGTGCTGATCCGGGACATGGACCGGCAGGACGTAGCCCGCTGGATGGAAAGCATGGGCTATGAGGCGGAGAAGACCAACGCCCTTTCTCACCATGACAATTTCAAAAAGCGTCCATGGATGTATATGGAGCTTCACTTCCACCTGATGAAGCCCCGTCCCGGTCGGGATGAGCTGGAGAAGAAGGTCTGGGAGCACGCCTCCCTTCTGCCGGGATACCAGCATATTTACCAGATGTCTTTGGAGGATTTTTACATCTTCCACCTGCTTCACCTGCATAAGCACTTCACCAGTCGGGGGGTAGGGCTGAAGGGCGTTGTCGATATTTATGTATTCCTGAAGGCCTACGGTGCGTCTCTGGATCGAAGCTACCTGGATCAAGAGCTGAAGGCACTGCAAATTTATGAATTTGGAACCTATATGGAAAAGCTGTCCAATGTGATACTGGGTGACGAGCCTGCCGATGCGGACAGTAAGCTGGTGGCAGACTATATGGCGGACTGCGGCAGCTTCGGTTCCGGTCAGCAGCATCGCACCATCCAAATGGCGCAGACCAAGGGCAAAAGCATCACCTCCAAAAGGCTGCGCTATCGGCTGAGGCTGCTGTTCCCCGGGGTCCAGCAGATGCGCAAGCACTTCCCCTCCGTGCAGCGGTTTCCCTGGCTGCTGCCCGTCTACTGGGTCGCACGGATCTTCAAATCTCTGTTCAGGAGGAAGAAACACACGCGTCATTCTCTAAATGAGATTTCTTCCGAACAGTTTGACGCAGTCAGTCATATCCTCACCATCACCGGTGCTCAAAAATAGAACCAGCAGCCTGCCGAAATTTGGCAGGCTGCTTTTTGCGTATACCGCAACCGAAGGACAGCCGATGGAAGGCAAATCGAAAGTTGATCGACCCAATTGTATTTTGGGTGCGGTTGCTGTATAATGAGACTAAAAACGCCCGGTTCCCTGGGTGTATGGAGGCATTGTTTATGAGTTTCTTTAAAAACAACCCGTTTTGGAGATCTGTGGGTATTTTTGCGCTGCTGTTTGCTCTGTTGCTGAGCTTTGGCTGTACCCCAACCGATTCCGCAGCCCCACCGGAAGACAGCAGCTTCCGTATCCACTTCATCGACGTGGGACAGGCCGACGCGGCACTGATCGTGTGTGACGGCGAGACCATGCTCATTGACGGCGGCAATGCGGAAGACTCCGATCTGATGTACACCTACCTAAAAAATCAGGCAGTGGAGCATCTGGACTATGTCATCGGTACCCACGCCCACGAAGACCACATCGGCGGCATTGCCGGTGCCTTGCGCTACGCCAGCGTTGATGAGGTATATTGTCCCGTAGCGTCCCACACCACCAAGGTATTCGGCAATTTTGTAGACGCGGTGGAAAGCCACGGCAGTACCATCACCGTCCCCTCGGTGGGTGACCGGTTCTCACTGGGCAGCGCCTCCTGTCAAATTCTGGCAGTCAACAGCTCCGACGACACCAACAATTCCTCCATCGTCCTGCGCATTGTCTACGGCGATACTTCCTTTCTGTTCACCGGTGACGCGGAACTGGAAACGGAAACGATCATTCTGGATCGGGGCTATGAGCTTCAGTCCACGGTGCTGAAGGTAGGACACCACGGCTCGGATACCTCCACCGGCTACCGTTGGCTTCGGGAGGTGGATCCGGAATACGCGGTGATCAGCGTGGGAAAGGGCAACTCCTACGGTCATCCCACGGAAGAAGTTCTCAGCCGTCTGAGAGACGCGGAGGTCACCACCTTCCGCACCGACCTGCAAGGAGACATCATCTGCACCTCTGACGGTAAGCAGGTACAGTTCACCGTAAGCAAAAACTCTGATGCGGATGTCCTCGGCGGCATCGGCAGCAACAGTACCCAAACCCAGACAACGGAAACCGAGTCCCAGGAGATGGGCTATGTTCTGAATACCAACTCCAAGAAATTCCACACCTCCGATTGCGGCTCTGCCGGGAAGATCAGCGATGAGAACCGCCAGGATTACCACGGTACCCGGGAAGCACTGATCGAGGATGGCTATGAACCCTGCAAAAGCTGTGATCCATGACCAATTTCGCCAGTTATTCCCTGTCTCCATTTTCATATTGCTTTTTTCGGCATAGCGTATTATACTGTGGTTAATTCCCAGTAAAGGAGCAAATATGTGACAACTTTAAAGGATAAAACCCATTTATTGAAACTGACCTGGCCCATCTTTTTGGAGGCAGTGCTGTTTTCCGTTATCGGCACTGTGGATGTGATGATGCTGTCAAGCTATGCGGACAATGCGGCCGGCGGCGTCGGCGCGGTCAATCAGGTCCTTTCCCTGTTTCAGGTGGTGTCGAATATCATCACCGCCGGCACCGGAATCCTCTGTGCCCAGTACATCGGAGCCGGGAAGACCACCCAGCAGAAGCAGCCTCTGATCTTGGGCGCACTGCTGGTCAATGCGGCTCTGGGCATCGTATTCAGTGTGGCGGCCTTTTTCGGCGGCGAGGTGCTGCTGAAGCTGGTCAACATCACCCCCGAGCTGCGCCCCTATGCCTTGGATTATTTAAAGATCGTGGGCAGCTTCCTGTTTGTTCAGATGATCGCCATGACCTTCTTCGTGGTCATCCGTTCCCACGGTAAGACCATGCCCACCATGTTCATATCCGTTGCCATGAACCTGATCAATGTGGTACTGAACTATCTGCTGATCTACGGCAAGCTGGGATTCCCTGCCATGGGCGTTTCCGGTGCTGCCGTTGCTACCGTCATCAGTAAGTGCTTCAGCTGTGTGGCAGGCGGTATTTATCTGTTCCGCTTTGTGCTGCCGGGATTTTCCCTGAAACCGGACTGGAAGCAGATGCTGAGCAGCATTAAAACCGTTTTGGCATTCGGAAGCCCGGCGGCAGGCGAACAGATCTCCTACACCCTGTCGAAAATGGTGGTCATGGCAATGGTCAACTCCTTCGGCACCGTGTCCGCCAACGCCTATAATTATCTGAACACAGTGGTAAGTTATGTCTACCTGTTCTCCATGGCATTGGGTCAGGGCAGCTCTATCATGGTAGGCTGGGAGGTGGGAAAGCGGAACCACCAAAAAGCCAAGGGGATATGCCAGTTTTCCGTGCGCTGCTCTTTTCTGATCTCCATGGGCGCAACGTTGATCCTATGCATTCTGCGAAAGCCGCTGCTGGGATTGTTCACCAAGGATCAGCAGATCATCGTCCTGGCATCCACAGTGATTTTATCCAACTTCATTTTGGAAGCAGGAAGAAGCCGGAATCTGGTTCTGGTCAATTCCCTCCGGGCGGCAGGAGATGTGCGCTTTCCCCTGTACGTTGGTCTGATCTCCATGTGGCTGTTCAGCGTGGGCTTTTCCTGGCTGCTGGGTGTCTGGCTGGACTGGGGACTGCTGGGTGTCTGGATCGCCCTGGGTCTGGACGAATGCTGCCGTGCCATCGCCATGCAGATCCGCTGGCAAAAAGGCAGTTGGATCAAAACCCAGTCTGATACCGCTTCATCGATATAAAATAAAAGGGTTGTCTCAAATGATCTGAACCGCCCCTTGTCAAGTAGACCAGGAAAATAAATAAA
>CAZENN010000087.1:0-8406 GCA_964513605.1 uncultured Oscillospiraceae bacterium | reverse complement strand
TCTGTTTTTATGTCGTCTAAATTCTGTATGTTATAATTTACTAAGAATTCAGGTTATACAGTTACTGATGCTTGTCATTTCTTCTGTTTCTCTGGGTATCTACATAGCTACCCAGGTAAAGAAATAACCGCCCCCCGACCCTAGCGAGAAGCGGCAATTCATCAACCCAGTTGACCGACTTCCCGCTTACATCGGGAGCCTGCCTTGCCCAGCTTGGGGGACTGACACTCCCCCAAGCCGGCAGGGCAAGTATAACACAAAAGGAGGTAGAAGTCAATAGCTGATAGTCAAGCAAAACTCAGCTGGGAGCGTGAGAATGTGATTAAGTTAACGGTCAAGATCAACCGTAACCAAGACCCTGAGCTGTTCGACCTCTTTACCAGAGAGCAAGGCAGTCGCGGTGCTCTCGCAAAGGCTCTGATGAATCAGAGTGTACAGCATTTTGAGAAATAAAAGCTCCGTCACTGTTATCAGCATAAGCCCACGCACCTTTTTGGGCTTCCGGAATAACATGGAATGTACGGCGAAGGTCGTAACAAAATGATTTCGGAGGTAATGATTATGTGTAACAACGGTTCTTGGGGCGGAAATGGCTGCTGGTGGATCATCATTCTGGTACTCCTGTTCTGCTGCTGCGGCAATGGCAACAACAACCTGGGCTGCGGCTGCGACAACAACAATAGCTGCGGCTGCTGCTAATAACGGCATACAATGAACGAGGCACCCCAATCGGGGTGCCTTTTTCGTAATACGGGGATTGCGTAAATCGCCTGATAAATTGTAAATTATTCCATCACGCCAGTCAAAAATGTATTGAGAATATTCTGGGGTGCGTCGTAGTAAAAGCTGCTGTTGTAATCATCGATTTTTTCACTGACAAAGGAGTGATATGCCAAAAATAAGGCATCGACAATTTCGATATTCCTGTTTTGTGCAATGCCGATAATCAGACGCTTGTATATTTTCCCAATATCCCAGTGGCTGGGGACGGCGTATTTTGCGGCACCCACATGGTTGTCATCACCGATGGCGATATTGGCATCCCGTACAAAATCCTCGCAGACCCGGTCAATGTTGTCACTGTGGTAAATATCTGCCAGGTCATAAATTTTCTCTATTCTTGCTTTTCCGAGAGCATCGACTACATCACGGGCACGGTTCTTCGTTTTCCTTGCGATATATTCGATCAGAGCGCAGGTGAAAAACAGGTCGTTGTGCTTACGGTCCTCCCGTCCTGTTATCATAGGTACACCTCCTCAGCAGATACAAATTCAAGACATTCCAGAGCGGCGCAGGTACAGAAGCATATTTGATGGGTTGGGTACTTGAATTTCGCCATCATCCAAAACTGCTCCCTTGTAAGAATGCCATCCATATAATCCGCAATGAAATTGTAGATCTGGTCATTCGCCATTGCACCAATGACGATGTCATAGCTGTGGGGCTCACCATGACGGCAGGCAATGATAAAGTCCAACCATTCCTCTGACATTTCTGAAAAATCCAGAATGTTCAGCTGGGTATTCATTCGTACCGTGTATGTGCTGACCACAGGGGTATCATACCGCCTTGCCCACCGCTGCGCCTGTTCTCTGATGATCGTACAATAGAATCCGGGACCAAAATCCTTTGTGTTTCTTCCCTGAATGATTCTGGGTATCCTCACTTCCTGATAGCCGCCGTGATAAACCGTCATTTTTCCCATTGGTGTGCCTCCTCCCTGTTGTCCGGCTTTATTACAGTATAGCATAGAATTTATTAAATCACAAGACAGGATTGAAATGCGAGATACAAGATATGCTGAGTGTTGTTTTGAGAGATTGTAAAAATGCACAAAGGCGTATTTTGCCAATTGTCCATAATGCTGATTATGCACAAACGGTGATTGACATATTCCGATACCTGTGATAAAATCAAGAACACATAAGTTAGGCGGATTCCGCCTGCGGATACCGGTTTTGACCTCGCTGACGAGGTTGAAATAAATAATTTAAAAAAGGAAGGAAAACACAATGAAGAAGATTCTTGCACTGCTGTTGGCTGTTATCATGGTTATGAGCTTCGCTGCTTGCTCCGACTCCAGCGACACCAATGGCACCACCGCTGGCGGCGACACCACTACTGCCGGCGGCGACACCACTACTGCCGGCGGCGACACCACCACTGCTGGCGGCGACACCAGCGACGTTACCGATGTTACCCTGAAGGTTTGGGGCCCCTCTGAGGACCAGGCCGAGGGCGGCTGGCTGCTGGCTATGGAAGAGCAGTTCGCTGCTGCTCATCCCGAGTACAACATCACTTGGGAGAACGCTGTTTGCTCCGAGGGCGACGCTGGCTCTCTGGTCACCGCTGACCCTGCTGCTGCCGGCGACGTTTACATGTTCGCTAACGACCAGCTGGGCACCCTGATCCAGGCTGGCGCCATCTCCAAGCTGGGCGGCGACTTCGAGGCTCAGGTCAAGAACGACAACACCGAGAAACTGGTCAGCACCGTTACCTACTCCGACGGCTACATCTACGGATTCCCCGTAACCAACAACACCTGGTTCATGTACTACAACAAGGACGTCTTCTCTGAGGAAGATGTTAAGTCCCTGGACACCATGCTGACCAAGGGCGTTGTGGCCTTCCCCTGGGGCGTGGGCTGGTACAATGGTGCCTTCTTCTTCGCCAACGGCGGCAAGCTGTTCGGCGAGAACGGTATGGACTCTGCTGCCGGCATCCAGTTCGGTGCTGACAACGGCGGCTACGATGCTGCTCTGAAGATGGTTCAGCTGGCTGCCAACCCCAACTTCAAGGACGACGTTGACCAGCTGGGCAACACCGGTCTGAAGACCGGCGATGTCGGTGCTTACTTCTCCGGCTCCTGGGACTACGCTGGCCTGTACGAGGCTCTGGGTGACAAGCTGGGTGCTGTTCAGCTGCCCACCGTCGAGATCGGCGGCGAGCAGAAGCAGATGATGTCCTTCGCCGGCTCCAAGGCTGTTGCTGTTAACCCCAATGCTTCTAACGTCAAGGCTGCTACTCAGTTCGCTGCTTTCCTGGCTTCCGTTGATGCTCAGAAGGCTCGTTATGAGATGCGTGGTGTGATCCCCGCTGCTTCCATTCTGGCTGAGGACGAGGCTGTTAAGTCCAACATCGTTGCTGCTGCTGAGATCAACAACATGGAGAACTGCTCCGTAATCCAGTCTGTCATTCCCGAAATGAGCCAGTACTGGACTCCCATGGGCACCTTCGGTGGCCTGATCTCCAACGGTGAGGTCAACGAGAGCAACTACAAGGAGCAGGTCGATCAGCTGATGGACTCTCTGAACAATGCCGGTCTGTAATTTCAGATCTTGAATCCGCTTAACTAAAAGCACCTGGCGGCGGCTGGATATCCTCTGGCCGCCGCTTTTTCAGATAGCGATAGAAGGGAGACGTTTGCGTGTCTAATCAATTGACAAAAGCGGACGCCAGTCGTAAGAGAGCCCAAAAGGGCAACTCTTTGACCAGCGCGCTGTGTAATGGCGGCCCCATTGCCTGGATCTCCACTGTCTTCATGGGCTTCGGTAACTTCTGTGCCGGTCAGCTCATCAAGGGATTGATTTTCCTGTTCACCGAGGTCGCTTTCCTTTGGTATATGTTCTTTATCCCCTCCACTGCCACCAGCGGCGGCGGTCTGTTCTGGTTGAAAAAGCTGATCACCCTGGGCGATGTTGATGCTCAGGAGGTCTATGATCCCGAGCAGATGGTCTATATCACCACCCCCGGCGACAACTCTCAGCAGATTTTGTTGTACGCTGTTGCTACAATTTTCGTCATCGGCGCTTTCATCGTCATGTGGCGCGCTTCCGTTCGCAGCGGATATGAGGCAATGAGCCTGCGCCGCAGCGGCAAGAAGGCGAATAGCTTCTTCGCCGACATCAAGGATCTGTTTGATAACAAGGTCCATAAGATGCTGATGACTCCTCCGTTCCTGTGCCTGGTCATTTTCACCATTCTTCCCCTGGTGTACATGATCCTCATGGCCTTTACCAACTACGGTAAGCAAAACGAGAAGCTCATTATGTTTGAGTGGGTTGGATTTGACAACTTTGTGCAGTTGTTCAGCTCCAGCTCCCAGCTGAGCAGTCAGTTCTGGTCGGTTTTGGGCTGGACCCTGATCTGGGCCTTCTTCGCAACCTTCCTGAACTTCTTCTTTGGCACCTTCGTGGCGATGATCATCAACCGTCCCACCACCCGTCTGAAGGGTCTGTGGCGGACGCTGTTCTCTCTGACCATTGCCATTCCTCAGTTCGTCTCTCTGCTGATCATCAGAAGTATGTTCCAGGCAGACGGCATCGTCAACCTGACCCTTCGTGATTGGGGCTTGATCGGCGCGCAGGAATCCCTGCCCTTCCTCTCCAATTACACCTGGGCTCGTGTACTGGTCATCGTCATCAACCTGTGGGTCGGTATTCCTTATACCATCATGCAGGTTACCGGTATTCTTAAGAATATTCCTGCCGATCTGTACGAGGCTGCAAGGATCGACGGCGCAAACGTGGTGCAGCAGTTCATTCATATTACGCTGCCCTACATGATCTTCGTCATGACGCCCTACATCATCACCTCCTTCACCGGCAACATCAATAACTTCAACGTCATCTACCTGCTCACCGGCGGCGGTCCCTCCGTCAGTGCCGGCGACTCCGCGGGTAAGACGGACCTTCTGGTTACCTGGCTGTACAAGCTGTCGGTGGACCAGCAGAACTACAAGCTGGCGGCGGTCATCGGTATTCTTACCTTCGTTACCTTGGCGATCGTATCTCTGGTCACCTACCGCAGCTCCGGCTCCTACAAAGATGAGGAGGGATTCAAATAATGGCTAAAGTCAATAGTGGCGGCATGAAGGCCAAGAGAATCACCATGGACGTTATTTGTCATGCGATCCTTGTTGTGATGTGCTTCATTTGGATTCTGCCCTTTGTTTTTCTGGTTGCCCAGAGCTTCCGCGGTGGCGTGGCACACGGTATGTATACCAAAACCTTCTTCCCTGCGGAATGGACTTTCGACAACTATATCCGTCTGTTCACCGAGACCACCACTCTGAACTTCCCCAAGATGTTCATGAACACCCTGTTCATTTCCTGTTGCTCCTGTATCATCAGCACCTTCTTCGTGCTGAGTGTGTCTTACTGCACCAGCCGTCTGAAGTGGAAGATGCGTAAGCCCTATATGAACATGGCAATGATCATCACCCTGTTCCCCGGCTTCATGTCCATGGTCGCCATCTACTTCCTGCTGAAGGCCATGGGTCTGACCGAGGGCAACATGATCCCTGTCGCTCTGATCATCTGCTTCTCCTCCGGTGCCGGTACCGGATTCTATGTGATGAAAGGTTACATGGATACCATACCCAAAGCATTGGACGAGGCCGCTTATCTGGATGGCGCAACCAAATTCCAAACCTATATCAAGATCATCCTGCCTCTGTGTAAGCCCATGATCGTGTATCAGGTCATCACTTCCTTCATGGGTCCCTGGATGGACTTCATCTTCGCTAAGATCATTGCCCGTACCAACCTGGATTACTACACCGTTTCCATCGGTCTGTACTCCATGCTGGACCGTGAGCGTGTGGCTGACTGGTTCACCCGGTTCTGCGCCGGCGCTGTCATGGTGGCAATTCCCATCTCCATCCTGTATATCATCACGCAGAGATTCTATCAGGAGGCCATGAGCGGCTCCGTTAAGGGTTAAGCTCTATGGCACGTTTTACCAAATCCCTGCTCTGTTTGCTTTTAGTTTTGCTGATGCTGGGGGGCTGCGGCTCCCCCAGCAGCTCCGACTCCGAAACCACCACGGCTGCTCCTACTGAGAGCACCGCCGCGTCGACGGATGAGACCACCGAGGCAACAGAGCCGACGGAGGACCCGGCGGTGGGAATGCAGGAGCTGGAGGCCCGTCTGGCAAGCTATCAGCAGCTGGGCACTTCTCCTGACGATAATTATCGTACCTGGTACGAGATATTTGTCTACTCCTACTGTGATTCCAATGGAGACGGCATCGGAGACCTGAACGGTGTTCGCTCCAAGCTGGACGAGCTGGAGGCACTGGGTGTCACCGGTATCTGGTTGATGCCCATTCATCCCAGCCTCAGCTATCACAAGTATGATGTCAATGATTATTTTGATGTCGACTCCCAGTATGGCACCATGAAGGATTTTGAGGCTCTGATTGCGGACTGCAATGACCGGGGCATCAAGGTCATTCTGGATCTGGTGGTCAATCACACCGGAACCCAGCACGAATGGTTCCAGCTGGCATCCGAATACCTGCAGGGTCTGTCTGAAGGCGAAGAGCCTAACGTTGAGGATTGCGAGTATTACGGATACTACAATTTCAGCAAAGAGGATCTTGGCGGTTACAACCGGCTCAGTGGTACCGAGTATTACTATGAGAGCCAGTTCTCTGCCGGTATGCCGGATCTGAACCTTGCCAATGAGTCTCTGCGTGAAGAGATCATGAAGATCATGCGCTTCTGGATCAACAAGGGCGTAGCAGGCTTCCGTGTGGATGCCGCAAAGGAATTCTACACCGGACAGGTTGAGAAAAATGTTGAAGTTCTGAATTGGCTGCAGACAACGGCTTCTTCCTTGAAGGAGGATGTCTACATGGTAGCGGAGGTATGGGACGATTTCGCTACCATCACCAGCTTCTACAAGAGCGGCTTTACCAGCATTTTTAACTATCCCTTCGGCGACAACAGTGGCAAGATCATCACCACCATTCGAAACATCGATAACCCCAATATGATCCCCACCTATGCCCAGGCATTGGAGAAGGCAAACGCATCATATTCTGGAAGTAACCCCAGCTATATTGACGCTCCCTTCCTTTCCAACCACGATGTGGGTCGTATCTTCGGCTTTGCCTCGGGTGACGAGAATAAGATCAAGCTGGCAGGCGCGATGAACGTGCTCATGTCCGGCAGCGTCTTCATCTATTACGGTGAGGAGATCGCCATGCCCGGCAGCGGAAATGATCCGTCTAAGCGTGCGCCCATGTATTGGAATGAGCAGCGCACCGACGGTACCACCAATGCCCCACCGGAATGTGTCCTTCCTGATGAATATGTTTATGGAAGTCTGGAGGATCAGAAGAATGATCCTGACTCCATTTACAACTACTATCGTGAGGTTATCGCCATTCGAAATGCCCTGCCTGTGATCTCTCATGGTGTCACCACTGAGGAAAAAGCTCTGAATGTAGATTGCATCAGTGCCCAGCGGAAGACCTGGGAGGATCAGGAGTGCATCATCCTTATGAATATCAGTACTCAGGCAGCACAGGTGGATCTTTCTGCTTATGCGGATTGGTCCCTGGCAGCCGGTTTGTCCGCCAATGGGGAGCCCATTGCGTTGGACGGTACCACGCTGAACCTGTCTGCATGCGGTATCGCTATTCTTCTCCCTAACTAATCGCTGTCCCCAGCCCTTCCTGCCGGAACAGGCGGGAAGGGCTTAACTTTTTGAACCATCAAAGGAGTCTTTACTATGAACCAACGTCCGGGAATCACTTACAGAAAGCCCAAAGGTTTCAGCCTTCAGGGGCTTAGAATTTGGGGTCTGCTGTTTCTGCTGTGCGGCGCGGTGGGCTATGGATTGTTTGCCAAGGGGCTGATCCCTGCCAATGGAGGAGAGAATGCGCCTCTGAGTATGGTAACAATGGGCATGGTCTTGCAGGCGGTTTATTTCTGCGCCATTCCGATTTTTGCCTTTTTGTTGGTTCAAGGCTTCCTTCATACCAGCAGCATTAAAAATTACGCCATCCGTCTTCTGATCTTGGCAGTGTTGACAGAGATCCCCTTTAATCTTTGCATGACCGGAAATCCGCTGGGAGCTTTCAGCGTTGGCGGTGGCTTTGACTGGACAAATTTCAGCCTGAACCCGGTATTCGCTACCCTGCTGTGTCTGGTGGTGCTGTTCTTCTTCCGGCAGTATCCTGATAATACCTTTGTAAAAATTCTGGTCTGGCTCATGGCATTCCTGTGGACCGGAATGCTGAAAATTGAGAATGCCAATATGATGCTGGTCATCGTACCGGTGCTGTGGATCTTCCGGGAAAAGAAGGGACGGCAGGTGTTTTTCGGCTGCGTTGCCATGTTCCTGTGCAGTATCTTCGGATTGGGAACCATCGCCTCGGTGGGCTGCTTCGTTGCACCGCTGACCTTCCTGCTGATTCATTTCTATAATGAAGAGCAAGGAGACGGCAACCGCGTCATCAATTACCTAGCATATCCCGTGATTCTGCTCGCTGTAGGACTTGCGACAGTATTCGCGTTTTAATTTCAAAAGGAGACAGTGGAGACGCTGTCTCCTTTTTCGTAGCGACCGGCCTCTGGACGGTCTTACCAGGTGACGACTTGCATGAGGGTTGGTT
>CAZENN010000086.1:0-8653 GCA_964513605.1 uncultured Oscillospiraceae bacterium | reverse complement strand
CGATCACTTCATCGTGACCCAGAGCTGGGGTCTCGGTCTGTTCCACCAGAACCTCGCCGCAGCGTTCACAGTGCTTGCCCTCGGTCAGACCGGTTTCGGTACAAGTTGCGTCGCCGGCCTCGTCGATCACTTCATCGTGACCCAGAGCTGGGGTCTCGGTCTGTTCCACCAGAACCTCGCCGCAGCGTTCACAGTGCTTGCCCTCGGTCAGACCGGTTTCGGTACAAGTTGCGTCGCCGGCCTCGTCGATCACTTCATCGTGACCCAAAGCGGAACCTTCATCGGGGACGGTGTTGGTACAGCCGCAGCGGTCGCAGGATGCGGTCTTGGTTCCGTCTTCGGTACAGGTGGCGTTGTCATCACAGATGTAATCGGTAAAGCTGTGATCCAGAGCGGAGCCTTCATCGGTGACGGTGTCCGTGCTGTCACAGCGGTCACAGACGGCGGTCTTGGTTCCGTCTTCGGTACAGGTGGCGTTGTCATCACAGATGTAATCGGTAAAGCTGTGATCCAGAGCGGAGCCTTCATCGGTGACGGTGTCCGTGCTGTCACAGCGGTCACAGACGGCGGTCTTGGTTCCGTCTTCGGTACAGGTGGCGTTGTCATCACAGATGTAATCGGTAAAGCTGTGATCCAGAGCGGAGCCTTCATCGGTGACGGTGTCCGTGCTGTCACAGCGGTCACAGACGGCGGTCTTGGTTCCGTCTTCGGTACAGGTGGCGTTGTCATCACAGATGTAATCGGTAAAGCTGTGATCCAGAGCGGAGCCTTCATCGGTGACGGTGTCCGTGCTGTCACAGCGGTCACAGACGGCGGTCTTGGTTCCGTCTTCGGTACAGGTGGCGTTGTCATCACAGATGTAATCGGTAAAGCTGTGCCCCAAAGCAGCCGTGGCATCATCGGTATAGTTGTCGCCGCAGACTGTGCAGGTATTTGTGGTGTAGCCGCCCTTTTCACAGGTGGGATCGGTGACAACGGTTTGATAGCTATGTTCGCTGAACGATCCGTAGGTGAAGGTTTCGTCAAAAGAAAGACCGCAGTACTCACAGCTCATATAATATTGAGCGGCAGCGGTACAAGTTGCCGGAGTACACAGATACAGATCCGACGCATTTTGGATGGGGTTGTGTTCGAGCGCAGACAGAGGCGTTACATGCGTATAGGAAACCATGTCCAAGAAGTCCCCGTCATAGGGCAGTACATCGACCAGTGCAATGTTGTGTGTGCCCGCTGTTTCCACAAGGCAGGAGAAGGTCATCACGATGGTGCCTTCCTCAAACTCAGATCCAATGTTGTTGTAACCGGACCACAGCATGAGACTTTCAGTCCAATCGATGGCGGCCCAGCCCAGATAGGAAATCAGATCGTCAGCAATCGTGGCGGAGTTTTCAATATAGTGCAGTCCCTCGGGGATGACGAGATTAAACTGCAACGCAACAACGTCAGAAGCGGTGACGCTGATGGTGAAGTCCACCACACTACCCACGCAGGCGGTGGTTTGTTCGGGGGTAACGGTAATGTGCATGGACGAGTCTGCCGCAGATGCGCTGACAGGCAGGAGGGAAAGTGCGAAAGCCAAGCATAATACCAAGCTCAGCAGACGCTTAGATAGGGTATGCATAAGATTACTCCTTTCGACTTGGTGCAGTTGGTACAAACTACTGTCTAAAGTATAGCGGAAAATTATGCAAAAATCAAGAAAATTTGCAGAAAATAAATAAAATACTGCCCCGTCACCCAACTGGTCATAGGGAGGTCTTGCGTGAGACAGTCTTTGGAAGCAGGATTTGGCTCAAAACGGTTCGAGACACCCCCTTTGTCCTATTGCATAAAACACTCCATAAATCGGAATTTGAATTGGAATGCCCCCAGCAATATTTAGGGAGGTGTAGCACACATGACCACACTTGAAAATTTATACTATGGCGACATTAGTCTGCACGAAAGGTACATTTCGTCAGTTCGTCTGTTAGGCGAATGATCTCCGGTGCTATTTTTTCACGCTCTTTCTTTACAATGCAGTTATAAAGAGGATAAGCAAGGCTGACAAGAACAATCCCGACAGCGCCGATAATAATTCCAAGAAGCATCGCCATTTCTCTGTACGAGCCGAGAATTTCACCCAAATCGGTCATTGCAAAGCTCATTCCAAGCCCTAAAAGCAAGGCTCCGATCACGCCAAGAACAAGGGAGACTGCTTGCGCTTTTTTCGTAACACCGGCATCCAAGCGGCGAAGCTGTGCCATCTTATCTTCGTTTTCTTCGGGTGCAGCATATTTCTTTCGTATTGCTTTGATTTCTTCCTGCTCCTTGGCAGAATAAGTATAATTAAATGATTCTTTATTGTCCATTTGTTTATTCCTCCGCTGTGCTTAGCAGTTTGAGCTTTTTATTACTTTGAACGATCATATCAATTTATTTTCATCCTTAAACGTCATAAAAAAAGCGAACGATCTGCGGTATTTTAAAACACCATCGAGCATACGAGGAACACGGCGGCGATTGGAATTAAAGCAACCATGATGGCAATGTGCGGAAACAGCAGGGCTTTTCCAAGTTTCTTCCATCCCATATCAAGCCCTCCGTATTTTCACGGTAAATGTCGTACCTACACCTACGGCACTTTCCACTCCGATTTCCCCCTGCATAATATCAACGACACGCTTTACCAAGGCAAGACCAAGTCCGTTGCCCTGAACTGAATGAGAAGTATCGCCTTGATAGAATTTCTCAAAAATATGTGCGCCCACATCCGCCGTCATTCCGCAACCGGTATCCTTGACCTTTACAATGGCGTGGTGCTCGGTAGTACCAAGGCTGACGCTTACTGTTCCGCCGGATTCAGTAAACTTAAAGGCGTTTGAAAAGAGGTTGTTCCAAACAAGACTCAAAAGCTCTTCGTCTGCCCTCACCTTAACATCCTCGGCAATATCGGTATCAATTTCTATTTCAGCCTTTTCCCACACATTCTCAAACTGTAAAAGGCACTCACAAAGTTGTTCGCCCAAATCAAATTCAGAGGTCTTTGGGTATATCTGCTGATTTTCAAGACGGTTCAGCTTTAATATGTTTGCCATCATCTCTGCCATACGGCGGGATCCGTCTGTTATGCCTTTCGCATATTCTATCCGCTTTTCTTCTGTTAGATTATCCGCCTGCAACAGAGTGCCGTAATTTTGCATAACCGAAAGCGGCGTTTTCATTTCGTGGGATACATTGGCTATAAAGTCGGTGCGCAGGGTCTCTACGCTCGAAAGTTCCTCAGCCATTTTATTGAAGCAGTCGATTACCTGATTGAAGGTCTCATCCGTACCGAATTTGCTTTGCGGCTTTACTCTTACCGAAAAATCACCCTGTATAATTTTTTCGGCAGCATCGGTGATCCGTTTTACAGGGCGTTCTACCGTGATCTTTCTGCGAACTGTATCGATAACGGTAAATATAAGGCTCAAAAGTGCTACATTCCAAAATGTAAGCTTTGCTGCGGTACTGATGTTTTCATCAGTCAAGGTAATGTTCAAAGTATCTGTCAGAGTGGATACAAACAGCATCGTACAGCAGGTAATAACAAAAGCAACCAGCAAAAAGAATACAAAATAATGATTAAGCCACTTTAAAATGCTTTTGATTTTCACTTGATCACCGCCTTATAACCGAGTCCGTGAACGGTCTTTATTTCAAAATCTTCACAATCCGCAAGTTTTGACCGGAGCTTTGTCATATAGACATCGACGGCTCTTGGTGCCGTTTCGGTATCGGCATCCCAGAACTCATCCATAAGCTGTGTTCTTGTAAAGGTCTTTTTCGGATAACTGAGCAGTTTATAAAGGATACTGAACTCACGATTCGTAAGCGATATTTCTTCATCACCTAAATAGGCGGTATGCTCATCGGCATCCATCACAAAACTACCGATCTCAAGTTTACGGCTTAATGCGATCTTAGCACGGCGAAGGAGTGCGCCGATCCTCAGGAATAACTCGTCAAGGTCGATAGGCTTGACCATATAATCATCCACGCCGATGCGGAAGCCTCTCTGCTTAGAAGCAATATCGTCACGGGCGGTCATAAACAGCATCGGAATGTCCTCGTTGAGTTCCCGTACATTTTTTGCAAACTCAAAGCCGTCAATGCCGGGCATCATAATATCCGATATGATAAGATCAAACATATTTTCATAAAGCGCATCGTAAGCCTCATTTGCATTCAGGCACCCTGTCGCTTCATATCCGCTGTGGTTCAAAAAGGAACAAACTGTCTTGTTCAGTTCCTTATCATCCTCTACCACCAATATCTTAAACATCGTGTTACCTCCGTTTATTGCGATAATCCATCATACAGTATAACATCCAAATGTTAAAGTTTTGTTTGCTTTTCGAGGTTTTTTGAAAAATACACCTTTATTTTAACGGTTGATTGCTTGAAACTGACCAACATCTCCATAAAAGTGTCGATTCAAAGAAATAAGGCAACGCCGAAATGACGTTGCCTTAAATCATTATACCAAACTTGTTTTCATTAAAACCGTTTTGCTGATTGCGCCGAGTCCTACTGCAAACAAAGTACCACTGGCAAGACACAGAAGGACATTCATTACCGTAGAGCCGAGGGGTGTGATCAAGCCTACCATCATAAAGAGAAGCATACCGCCGCCGAGTGAGCCGCAGATGGAAAGCCAGGCTTTCTGCTTTGCCACAACGCTTACAAGCACGAAGATTGCAACAAATACGAGCATAAGGAAGATTTTTCCGATCATACACATCACAAAATTTCCTACTGTCAGTCCACCAAGTTCAAAGGAAAGTCCTGAAATTGCACCGCCGAGCATAGCACCGATAAAGTATGCAATCAGCATAAACACACCGCAGACAAAACCTGCAATGGTTTTGGAAATAACATAATCGCCTTTTTTGACACGAACGGCAAAGAGGTTCTTGGCATATCCGCTTCTGAAATCATCCGAAATGAACAAGCAGACAAAAACAGCCACCAGCATAAACATCATATTGATATTGCACATCGCCATAACGTCCATCCCACCCATTGCCGCGCCGTCAGCGGTAGATAGAGTGCCGATAGACTGCCACGCATTTTCGGGGCCGTGTATCACGGTTTCCACACCGGTCTGCGGATCAGCCGAAACAGCGCCGTCCATCATAGTCATCATAACGGTCATAAGAATCGGAATGACAAGGGCGCAGGCAACCAAAATGTAAAGAAGCTTCGACTTAAACATTCTTCTGCAATCCACCTTCAGCATACTTTTCATTCTCTTGCCAAAGTCATTCTTTTCAAATCTTACTGCACTTTCCATCCTATTTGCCTCCCTTCATCAAATCAATATAATATTCTTCAAGACCGATCTTATCGTTCATAATTTCAGTAACCGTGATGCCGTTTTCGTAAAGATAAGTAACCACGTCTTCGGGTGTTGCCAAATCGTAAACACGGATATATCCGGCTTCATCTTCTTCTACACGGGAATAGTTGCATCCGAGCAGCAGCTTCGTTCTGTTCATATCACCGGTCCGCAAAGCAATATAGGTACGACAGCTTGCATCCAGCTCATCAGCGGTCAACTCACAAATCATTTTGCCGTGGCGGATGATCCCGTAATGCGTGGCAACCTTCTGCAGTTCACCAAGCAGATGGGAAGATACGATGATACTGCGTTTGCCGTCTTTAATAATGTCAGCAAACACCTCTCGCATAATGCGCATACCGTCAGCATCCAGACCATTGAGAGGCTCGTCAAGGACTAACAAGGTAGGGTTGCCGAGGAGTGCCATAGCAATCCCGACTCGCTGCTTCATACCGAGAGAACAGTTTTTATATTTGTTTCCTGCGGCACCTTCCATTCTAACCATTTTCAGAACCTTTACAACCTCCCCCTCCGCATTGGGAATGCTAAGATTGGAAGCTTGAAGCATCATATTATCCCAAACGGTAAGACCGGGGAAACATCCGGGTGCTTCGATCAGTACGCCTAAATTTGCTCTGACATCAATATCGGTATGATCTTTGCCGTATAGCTTGATAGAGCCTCCGCTTTTGGGAATAAGTCCACAGATCATTTTTTCAGTGGTGGATTTACCGGAACCGTTTTCACCGATAAAGCCGTAAACAGCACCCATCGGTACGGTCATATCAAGACCGCAAACGGCCTGTTTGGAACCAAAGTTTTTTGATAAATTTCTTATTTCAACTGCGTTCATCAAATCCACCTCCTTAATATACGTCACTCTTTGAGAGTATTTTTGTACCAAGCACATTGTAGAAAACTGCCCAAGCCAGCGATATGACAATGCAAGTAGCAAGCGTTCCAATATCGCTTACAAGGCAAGCACTGACTGATGCGCCGTACAGAAATATGTTCAGAAAGGAGGTTGGCAGAGATAAATTCTCTACGATAGCAGCAACACCGATAATGAGAATACCCGTTCCAAAGAAGAAACCGGAAGCAATGGAAATACCAAAGTATCTTCTGAAAATGATGTTGAGGAACGTATAAAGACTGGCCCAGCCAAGACTCATAATCATCTTGCTGAGAATAGCGATAATCAAAGAGCCTACATTGACAGTTGTTTCATAGCCCACAAGCAAACCGCCTACTGTTCCACCTATAAAATAAGTGATGCACATACAGGTCATTGCAAAAGCGCAGGTAAGTGATTTGGAGATCATATAGTCCTGCTTTTTTGCGTGGGTGGTAAACAGCTGCTTTACATATCCACTCTTATAGTCGTGACCGATAAAGATGGACACCATAATGCCGCCAAAAATAAATACCATGTTCATATTGGCATAATCGGCAATGCTGTTGATTACATAAAGCGGCTCGGAAGCAGCAATAATTTGCCATACATTAGAGTATAACGGTTCCATAGTGTTGCCGTTCTGATCGGGCATCATGGTCATTGCCGATACCATCGCAGGGATAATGGCGGCAATCGCAAGAAAAATATAAAACATAGGGGTATGGAACAGGCGGTAAAAGTCCACGCCAAGCATCCCTCGAATTCGTTCCGCAAAGCTCGGATCTCTGAATTTCAGTTCTCTTGTCATTTTACTTTTCCTCCTTTGCCGACATCAGTTCAATGTAGTATTCTTCAAGACCTATCTTGTTTCTCTTGATTTCGCTCACCACATGGCCGTTTTTCATTAAATGATCCACAACCGCGGCAGTATCATCCACGTCATATATACGGATATATCCATCTTCAAGGCGAACGTCGGCAAACTTGGCAGAAAGCACAGCTTTTGCGCCGTTCATATCCTTTGTTTTCAGTGATACAAAGACTTGCGCTCTCCCGTCCATTTCCTCTGCGGAAAGTTCCATAATCATCTTACCCTGACGGATAATGCCATAATGAGTAGCGATTTTTTCAAGCTCACCAAGGATATGAGAGGAAATAAGAACAGTACAGCCATAGATATTTGTAATATCAACAAGGATCTCTCTCATAATACGCATACCATCCGTATCAAGACCGTTGATAGGCTCGTCCAAAATCAGCAGTGCAGGCTCTCCGAGCAGTGCCATTGCAATACCGATCCTTTGCTTCATACCAAGAGAACAGCGCTTGAATTTCAGATTTGCGTTGTCCTCCATACGAACGATTTGGAGAACACGGTGGATTTCCTCGTCAGCATTTTCGATTCCCAGATTGATGCACTGCATCTTTAAGTTTTGATATACGCTGGAACCGGGGAAACAGCCTGCGTTTTCGATCAATGCGCCCACACGGACTCTGACACCGGGATCGGTATGCTCACGGTCAAACAACTTGATGCTGCCTTCATCGGCAACAAGATGACCGCAAAGTAATTTCATCGTGGTAGATTTGCCGCTGCCGTTTTCACCGATAAAGCCATAGATCGCACCAACGGGAACGGTCATATTGAGATGGTCAACCGCATGCATTCCACGAAAGCTTTTTGATAGATTTCTGATTTCAATAGCGTTCATTTTTCCCTCTCTTTCCGCCTTTACATCATAGGCGCGAATATTCTGACTATGGCAGCTTATTTATTGCTTTTTTGCTGCATCGTAACGCTCATTTGCAGCGGCGGTTCTTTCTTTCGCTGCGGTGATCTGTGCATCACGCTCTTCCTGCATCTTAGCAGCTCTTTGGGCAGGCGTCATATGAGCATCATCCCAACTCTTCTTTGCATCAGCCTTTGCCTTTGCAAATGTGTTGTGCCCTCTGTTTTCCTCAAAGTTAGCCTTGCTTTCGGCCTTTACTGCCTCAAATTCTGCCTTGTCAACCTCGTGCTGAGCCTTTGCAGACTCCTTCATGTCACCAAACGCTTTCTTCAAAAAATTAGCCATTGTCATTCACCTTTAACCTTTCATAATTTTTATCGCTGAGTGCGATGATTTTATCTTCGTATTTTTTACGGCATGAGCCGAGATGCCCATAATAATGGCGCTGATACTACCGAAGATGAATACAAACACATGATACCTGGCTGATGTTTTTGAAAGTTTTGAGAAATGTTTGAAAAATGTTAATTCGAGTATGTAATATCTAACAAGTAATCGTGGGGCGGCAGAGAGAATTCAAGCTCCCTGCTGCCGTTTTTAGATATAAGAAAGGGTTTGTCTCAAAACGATTGAACCGCCCCTTGTCAAGTAGACCAGGAAAATAAA
>CAZENN010000085.1:0-8691 GCA_964513605.1 uncultured Oscillospiraceae bacterium | reverse complement strand
CGGGATTACATGCGCTACACCCAAGAGCGGGTATCACAGATTCTTCCCGGATGGACGGATGTTCTGCCCCTACGGATGAAGACCACATGGCTGTTCAATATGGTGAACACCAGCATCGTGCTGGGCTTAACTCCTGCGGATGAGGAATCCTGGCGCAGGCTGGATGAGATGTACACCACACTGGAAGATGTAGTGCATCTGGGCTATGCCCTGACACCTCACATTACCATGGCATATTTCTTGCCCGGTACATACAGCTCTGAGCAGGTGCATCGGCTTTCCGCAGCCCTTCGGAATGTGGAGATGGAGATTACCCTGGATATGAAAAATCTGGTGCTTCAAGAGTTTTTTGATATGAACCATTATGAGACGGTTCTTTGAGGATTCCTTATGGCCGTTCAAATCTGCCCCATCAAGGGACTGTATCAGATTCTTGCGAACAGGAATACAGACAAGTGGGGGCCATTACCATCTCAATATGCTGTTAGGGGGAGATTAGATGGCAAAAAAACGAAGACACAAAATAGTTGGATGGTGGAGAATGGCAATCCTATCGTTGTATTTTGTACGAGTCTGCTGTCCTTTCTAAATGTACCAATGTGGTGCCTGATTATG
The DNA here is from genome assembly GCA_964513605.1 of uncultured Oscillospiraceae bacterium. Lineage (GTDB taxonomy): Bacteria > Bacillota > Clostridia > Oscillospirales > Oscillospiraceae > Faecousia. The sequence continues at coordinate 8,076 of CAZENN010000085.1, read as the reverse complement.
AGGACGATTGATCAGGGACACACGGACAAAAAAGGAAGTGCACTCGGTTCAGCTACGCTATTCGGCTTATTACTGTCGATAATGGGTGGCGTGGCGGCTGTGATGTGCTTTTTCCGCTATGTAAGGTTTTAGCGCAGGGGACGGTTCCATGTATTTTCTAAATTCGTATAACGAAATAGAAATACACAGAACCGTCCCTGTCTTTCTTTTACAAAACGAAAAATGTGCAGGTTCCGGGAGAAAGCTCAATACTTCCGCCCCTTTGCTGTTTACCTGTCAGTTCGGGCAGGTTTCCGTCTTCGGATATTGAGAGAGGAGTACCGTTCAGATACAGTACTCTGCTGCGGATATCCCCGTTGCCCGATAGAGTATAAATTTGAGCATCGCAAGGTAATTCAACGGTAGTAGTATCCGTCAGCGAATTGTTGATAATGAGATAAACACAGCCATCTTTACCGTCTTTTCGGGAATGGCAATAGATATGGGCTCCCTCGATGTCGGGATTATCGCAATCATAGACGGTTGTTCCCATCAGCGTGTTCCAGAGTAGAACGGCAAAGAAGTTCGGGCGTGGTTCAAAAGTACCGTGCTGCAAAAAGCCGTAATCGGAGGATGCAAGTGTGTTATGAAAGATCACACCATCCGTAATGGCAGCAAAACTGCCAAGCTCATTAAGTGTGCGCAGAACGTCAAGATAGGTGGATGCCCAAGTATCTCCACCGCCACCTGCATCACCCGATTCCGTTACCCACATCTGACCGCCCGGCACATACTTGTCTCTGAGAGGTGCATAGAGTTTTGCGTTGTTGGGAGCAACGGCTAAATAGGCATCGGTATGAGCTTCATCACCATTCCAATGTCCTGCAGGCATCATTGAGGCTAAGCGCTCAGAGATTCCGTTATAGTAGTGGTAGCTAAACACGTCAAGAGGAATTTTTGTGCCATTCATCAAATCGTCTGTGGTGCACATCTGCATCATAGCACCGATACCGGCTCCGGCACTTTTAATATCCAACTTGCCCATTGCACCGTCCCCAAGAGAGCAAGGACCAACGATAAGACAGCTCGGATAATTTTCCTTTACCCAGGCGTTAAAAATATCCTGATCTCTTGCATAATCGGCAGCGGTATAGCCCTTTGGCGCACCGGACATTTCGAGCATATTCGGCTCGTTCATAAATTCGGCGGCATCGATATCCACACCGTATTCATGGCTGAAATTAAAGATCTTCTCGGTCTGTGTTAGATCAAGAGGACTGCCGCCCGGATGGTCTCCTGCACAGTTGCTTACGGAAATAAGCAGCTTGCCCTTTACGGCTTTTACAAAGTCAAGAACACCGATCCATTGCTCTTTGGTAAGAACGCTTGCATATCCTTCGGGTGCTTTACCACCTGTCGTGCCATCAAAATCGTAATAAGTCTTGGTTGCCCAGGAACCGGATACGCGGATCCATGCGGCACCGAGTTCCTTCGCACGTTTACGAATCGTTTCGTCATAAAGATTGATAGGCGGGTAATACTGCATCAGATCTGCCATGGAGGTAAAGTCTTGGAGTACTCCCACAACCTTAAACTCTTCCGTTCCCGCAATTTGACCGGGTGTATAGGTCTTCCAGAAAGTGCCGCCTGTAATCTCGGTCATTTCGATATTGTAGGACATAAGCCGTTCGTCTATTGTCCGAATTGTTTTAAGGCTATTTGGATTTAGTTTGATTGTTTTTGCCATGTTTCAATCTCCTTCTGTTATACTTTTGTTAGTTTTCTGTATGTTTGATATAATTATCCTTCTTTTATTGCCTTTTCCCGGTTGTCGGTCGCTTCGCGTACCAATACATAAACGGTAGAAGCGATCGGTACGGAAAGCAGCATACCGACAGGACCGGCAATGCCGCCGCCTATGGTAACGGCAGCAAGAATCCACATACCCGGCAGATTAACACGGCTACCCATAACTCTCGGATAGATAAGGCTTTCTTCAAGTTGCTGCAAAACAATAATGAAAACAAGGAAAAATATTGCTTTTATTGGATCTTCCGTCATGATCATAAATGCTCCGACACCTGCACCGATAAAGGCTCCGACAATGGGAATCAGTGCGGTAACGCCGACCAGTGCTCCGATCATCGGTGCATACGGGAATCCGAATATCCACATACCGATCATACAGAGTGCGCCCAGGATCACGGCTTCCAAGGTCTGCCCGGTGATAAAGTTACGGAAGTTTACGTTGGCAACAGAGGCGGCGTGGATCGACCATTCACCCAAGTTTTTAGGAAGCCATACACGAGCAAGCCGTTTTGCCTGAGCTTTCAGTTTATCTTTGCTAAACAGAATATAAATAGCAAACACGAAAGAGATACAGAAATCGAAGATTCCGCCAACCAATGAACTGATTGTTCCTACGGCGGTATTCACGATTGCGCCGCTCTGATTTTTTAGCCAAGTCTGTAAAGTATTAAGAATTTTGTCCCAATCCGTATTAAGCCAAACATTGCCCAAAGGAAGATCAGCAAGCTCGGCTTCTTCCATTGCACTCAGTTTATTTACTAAGTCCATAGCACTCTGTACGATAACCTTGACTGCATCCACAAGTTCAGGGATGACCAACCATACAACACCAACTAAAATACCGATAATTAAAACAAGAGATATAATAAAAGACAGGGGTCTGCGCAGTTTTTTCAGACCTTTCTTTTGGGTTTTGCTCCAGATATGCGATTCGAAAAAACGCATAGGAACATTCAAAATAAGAGCAAATGCAAAGCCAAGTATCAGCGGCATAATAAGTTCAGCTACCCATGACACAGCGTTTGCCACAACATCAATGTTCTGCACACCGAGGAATATCAGAATGCAAGCGGTTGCAATACCGATCAGCCACCTTGTCAGTTTCTTTCTTTTTTCAGTTGTAAATTTCATAATGATTTCTCCTATACATAAGTTGATCGTTAAAAAGTAAAATGCAGAACAGAGCCGGTTCCAGCCCTACGCTGCATTTTACAGAAATGTGAATATTATGCTCCCGTCTTTCCACTCCCACTGATGATCAGTGTGATAATATCAAAAACGGCTTCCACGATCAATGTGATGGCGGTAAACATCCAAAGAATGGTAGTAGATGTAAAAGGATTATTCAAAATAACAACGGCACAAACAATGGAGATAAGTGCGCTGATAATTGCTAAAAACCATTTTTTGTTTTTTGCTCTGACAAGATCAAGTGTCATTTGCACCTTACCAAGACCGGTGATCAAGACGACAATACCGTAAATCAAGGTGATCGCCGGAAAAGTTACGATAAACCATCCGGATTTAAAAGCACAAAATCCGCCGGCAAGCAGTTCAACAAGACCTTTCAGGAGATACTGACCTGCTGCCGCTTCCCTGGCTTCTGTACGGAAATATTTGATTACGCTTATCAAGCCCGTAATAAGAAGTACAACGCCTGCCGTCGTGATGATGCCTGCAGTAAAGCCAACAGGATCGACCAGAAGCAGAATACCAATGACAATTTCAAAAAGACATAATAAGATACCGTTTAAATTACGTTTTAGAGCTTTCACCGTTTTATCCCTCACTTTTATTTTTTTGTTATTCGGGTGCATCTTGACAAAGCACACCTTACACGCTAAAATTATACTATACACTTGTCGCATTTACAACAATTAGTTTCATTACAGTTGATACAAAAGTGACACTTTACATCGAAGTGTTTTATTGTTCGGGATAATTTATTTTCCAAGAGGGTAGAAGGATGAAAGTAAATCAAAGAATTGCACTTACCAAAAGACTTATACATGAGGCATTATTGCGTCTTTTGGAAAAGAAGTCTATTGATAAGATAAATGTAACGGAACTCTGCAACGAAGCCGGCATCAACCGCGCTACGTTTTATCGTCACTATGATGTTCCTCGTGATGTGCTGGTTGAAATAGAGAACGCCTTGACAGAAGAAATAACAGCCAAGTTTGATTTGTTTTCATTATCAGACGTCGCACACGGGTATAGTTACATCGAGAGCATCTGCTCCTATGTATATGATCACGCGGCTATTATCAAGGTTTTGATTTTAAACAGCTCCACGGACGATCTGACGCATGTTATCAACAAATTGTTTCACCGCTTTCTTACAATGAAAGCACAATCCTCAAAAACGCTTAATATTGAGGATGATGCTATTAAATTGTTTTCTACCTATATTGTCGGCGGCAGTTATTTTATGCTTCGGCAGTGGCTAATGGAAGATATGCAAAAGACACCCGAAGAAATCGCAAAAATGTTGATGAAGCTTGCAAATTACACTTCTGAGCTTTATACAATCCCAAAATAAAAAACGAAAAGGATGTTGCTGTCAGCGACAGAATATTAGTACATTGCTTTAAGGGAGAAGCCGGAGCCTATGAACATGGCGAAGATTGGTTCCGCGGCAAATGGGGCATTCTTCGAGAGACCTATCTGGAGTACATGGAGGATTATCCGATGAACAATACAGAATTGGGTTGGTATCTTTGTCTGGATGGTTCCCAAATCGTTGGCGGTCTGGGCGTGAACGAACGGTCACCCGTTTATTTTGAGAGGTAAGAGGTAGTAAGAATGTACGGTACAATTAGAGTAATTGTTGGCTGTATCTTTTTGGCTGCTATGTTGCGGTAATGAGAAAATCTAAGTTTTTCAGGGTCGCTTCAAATATATTGTTGGAATACTGCTAGTAATTTTGCGTTTCTCTACTTCCCTGGAACACGCCAAGATTGGTCATCTGTTAACGAACTGGCCGCTTATCTTGGGTAATTATTTTCACGAAGGAGTAATGCTGATGACGGTATGCTGGCATACGAGGTTTCTGACGGCGTTGTAAAAATTACGGATGTATTGGCAGATGATTCCTGCATTCAAATTCCTGACGCAATCGATGCTTATCCGGTAACAATTATTGGGAATGGTGCTTTTTACCAAAAGAATAATTGTAATTCCGTTATTCTTCCGAAAACATTGTGTGTGATTGAAAGCGGCGCTTTTTATCGGTGTCATGCAATCACGGACATTTGGATACCTGCCAGCGTTACATACATTGCAGCAGATGCTTTTTTTCGGACTGAAAATCTGCAACATATTTATGTCGAGGACGAAAGGGGTATCCCACTCGAAACACCAAAATAGTTTTCATTAATAGCACAGTGGACGGAGAGAAACCACTGAAAAAGTCACTTTCTCCGCAGGCTGAGATTTCGCACTCTGCAAAACCAGGCATTTCCCAAACTTTTGTCTGCGAAATACAGGGGGTTCTCTGTTATTTTCCGTAAACGATTTTTGATCATTTTGCGGTCTTGCAAAAATCCCGACTTTTTCAGTGGTTTCGAACCGTCCCCTCGTCTCATGGGACGGATTATGGGGAGGTGGCCTTGCCAAAGAAATCCTCAAATCTGTACTGGCTAATATTCTTTCGCAACTAGTGGACAAAATCCGAAAGGGTAAAGTATTCGATTTTGTTGGAGTACTTACTTCCGTTATTGACGGCTTGTTATCCTATGTGCTCGACAAAATTATCAAGGTTCCGAAATATATCCGTGATATTAAGGCAAAAGCACGATCCTTAGGAATCAAGGGAACAAAAAAGCTACTTAATTACTTAAATAAGGAAATTTGGAAAAAACTTAGCTTTAAATTAACATTTAGCGGAATTTCCAATTTTCTCACTCAATTTGTAGAATCAATTATTGAGTTTGTAATTAGCTGTGCAAAAGATATGTATAATTCACTAAAAAAGGAAATAGGAGGAATGGCTATTGCATGACACCAATGCATTCGAGGCTGAGTTGGTAATATATGTTACAGTAATTATCATCATAGGATTGCTTATCATTGCTGCTTGTAACCTACTGTTATGGGTACTCAAACTATGCCATGTCTTTTATGAACGAAGAGTTTCTATTTTAATCAATTTAATAGGAAGCTTAATTTTAATTGCATGCATTGTACCTGCTGTATTGGACATTTGTCAATCATCATATTGTACAATTAACGATGTGGTAGATATCGAGTATGATTTTAAAACAAAGTATTCAAATAACTATATATTGGTAACCGACAAAAGCGGCAAGGTACACACATGCTACGACTATCTAATTGATGCAAAAGATTTCAACACCATAGACTATCCAGCAACGGTTATATATGCCACACATAGCAGACTTATTTTGCATATATATACCACTCCTGCACAATAATGGCACAGGGGACGGAGAGAAACCACTGAAAAAGTCACTTTCTCCGCAGGCTGAGATTTCGCACTCTGCAAAACCAGGCATTTCCCAAACTTTTGTCTGCGAAATACAGGGGGTTCTCTGTTATTTTCCGTAAACGATTTTTGATCATTTTGCGGTCTTGCAAAAATCCCGACTTTTTCAGTGGTTTCGAACCGTCCCCTGTCTTTTAACATTTAAACGAAAGAAGACGAGAGAACCGTCCCCTCGTCTCATGCGTTTTCAACCTGGGGGGGTATTGCGTGAGTATTCCTGGAGTTAAGAGGCTGATGAATAAGGTGAAGGTGAGTATGAGTCGATTACACACATGTAAATTGTTTAACGGCTATGTGCAGGAGCCGGTCACAATTGCTGTTTTGGCGATTATTCCTGCAATTGTGTCGCTCGTTTTTGCTTTGTGGGCAACATGGGATTTCTGTTTTGCTGAGACCAATTTATATACCGAAGTTCAGGAGTGTATTATTGATAAATATCGGAAGAATGGCACAAATTATGAACTTGTGTCGTCTTTGGGAGCAACCTTCTGTTTACCGGTAGACTCAGTCGCAAATTCAGCGGTTCTTGATGGACTGGTTGAGGATAACAGCGGTATATTAGTGGAATATTCAGTGAAACGAGAAAGTGAAGAACATTTTTTTTATGTGACAGCAATTTCACATCGTGACGGAACGGTCATTATTTCAAGAAGTGAAATTGAAGATGTAGGAAAAACGAAATGGGTTAATGCACTTATTTGGTTGTGGGGAATTTTCGTCGTTTATATTGCGTTGCTCTTGGGAGCAAATCATGTGCTGTGTAATGCACCAAAGTATCCCAGATTGGCCTGTTTGTTAATAAGAGAACAGTGGCGAAATTTTTAGCACATTAGCACATTACGGGGACGAGGGGGGATGAGGGGACGGTTCGAAACCACTGAAAAAGTCAATTCTTCCGCAGACTGAGATTTCGCACTCTGCAAAACCAGGCATTTCCCAAACTTTTGTCTGCGAAATACAGGGGTTTCTCTGTTATTTTCCGTAAACGTTTTTTGATCATTTTACTATCTTGCAAAAATACCCACTTTTTCAGTGGTTTCGAACCGTCCCTCGTCCCCTTTACAATTGGCGGAATTATTTGCTTTATTTTGGATAGATATGACGGTAATATCGATTATTCGTGGAAATACTAAAAAGACAATGATAGGGGAATTTTATGATTGTAAAATGGGATACGCAAAAAATGTTTTCCTTAAAAATTGATGGCATAATAATACAAGATGTGGAAGCTTTGCTTCTGCTTAGCAAAGGGTTGCATCATTTTGAATTTACGGGAATGACCATTCCTCTGCATGAATTTAAGCGAAAGATTTATCGTGGATGGATTTCTGGTTTGTGCGGAGCAGTAATCTACACGCTCGATGATGCATTTAAGGATATTCTTGATCGTCGGATTTCCTTTGATTTATTTGTTACGGATAAAACAAAGTTGATTGATGTGGACGTTATTAGATCAAGTGTGGATATGGATGTATTTAATCTTCATCAGGAAAGCGTTGTTAATAAATCCCGCCTCAAATGCTTTAAGAGGATTATGGTATTTCCAGTAGTGATATTATGTTTTGCACTTTCAGGTATTTTTATTACTTTAGGACTAGTTACGGCAAAAAGACAAAACTACTTCGCAGGCTATTTTGCTATATCTATTGGATTATTAGTTCTATCTATCTCTATCTTATCCATTATCAAATTTAAAAGGCAATTTAATTCACTCTGCAGATGATACGGGGATGAGGGGACGGTTCGAAACCACTGAAAAAGTCAATTCTTCCGCAGACTGA
>CAZENN010000084.1:0-8773 GCA_964513605.1 uncultured Oscillospiraceae bacterium | reverse complement strand
GTTTCACAAAGAAATACAAACTTTTTAGTCAGAACAGATCCTTTGGCTTCCCCTTGCGGATAGCTGTTTTCTGCTCTATACGCAAACCTTCCATGAGCCACCGAAAGCTTTGAGGATCCAGCAGTCGAAGTTCTGCTTCCGACCGGGGCCATTGAAATCTTCCATTAGATAACCGCTTGTACAGAAGGATGTATCCATCCCCACACCAGTACAGAGCTTTAATCCGGTCTGTTCGTCTGCCGCAGAAAAGGAACAGACTTTCTTCATCCAGATGACTTCCATACTGCTGGGTCACAACTGCAGCCAGTCCGTCAATGCCAAGGCGAAGATCCGTGTAACCGCAAGCGATATAATAATTGCGGACTTTGGTCAGATCTATCATAGAGACTGGATGGAACGGAGCAGTGTGGCAACAGCATCGATATCCACACCGGCAGGCAGTTTTAGTTCCGCTCCACGGTATTGGATCTGGAGCATATCGTCCTGAACCGGCTCCAGCTGAACCAGCTGAGGACCGGCAGCCTCGGCCATGTGGCTCCGCAATTTCCGGAGCCAGTAGTAGAAGCTTTTTTCTGAGATCCCGCGCTGCTGACAAAACTCACGTTTTGTCAGTCCACTGCTATTACACTCATGAATGAGCATTGCCCAGGTCTGTGCCCGGTATTCATCCCGCACTGCCAATACATCTGTCATTTGATAGCACCCCTCTAACCATGTTGAAAAACTCACCGTGAGTTTTTCAAGTTTTGGGATATTATCTCATAACGTTGCGGGAGATGCTAGGCGGGTAGTTATTGAGCGCTTACTGTTAAAAAACAACCATAGTTGTCCAACACCTGGGTGCTCGAATTACTATGGTTGTTTCAATGTATCACTTTTTTGGTGGATCAATATAGAAGGACCATTTTTTATCGCCGTCTGTTCGCGGTATATATTGGAACCGTCCGGAAGAATATAGGAACGGATGGTAATGGGCAGAAACATCCCATTCTCGGAGTGACCTTCCTCGGCTAAAATCCAAAATGCCCAGGTTAATCGTGTAATCGGTTCCCTTGGACATCAGGAACAGACCGCCCTCTGCGAAGGGAATATCCTTGGGTTCCATATCGGGATAATAAGTTGATCTGGATGTATTTTTGCCACCAAGCTTTAGCTCGTGGGTATGTCCACCCAGAACCATTTGATAATGCATGGCGTCCAACAATTCCTTAAAATAGGAACGTAATAGCTCCCTGTCCCGCTCTGCCATTTTGTCATCAGCGGTAACACTACGGCAAAGCGCAATGACTTGTTCATTCAGATAAGGCGGCTTCTTGAGTGATTCCAATGTGCGGACGATGTCCCATAACAGATCATATTTTTCGGGGTTGGAAAGAGTAAAGGAAGTGCAACTGGTGATTGTACTACAAATGTTTTCAAGCCTTGCGCGAATAGGCTCCAATTCTTTGTTTAGTTTCACAGAATCAGTTATGCTGGTCAACTTCAGAATGTCATCAAGACACTCTCCAAAACTTATGACCCAGGCCCGCTGCTCCGAAAAACTCCTGCCGCAACTGGTCCAATATCGATCCATTAGGTAGTCGATATAATAATTTGGCGTGTGATGGGCCAGAAGAAGAGGGAATTGGTTTTTTAGGTCAGTGGAGTGTATCAATTCCTTGCCTGCCAGCGGATTCATTAGTACCTTGTTTGTTCTGAGGGGGCCGGCTTCAGAAACCGTGTTTATGGACAAAACTGTTAAGCCAAGCTGACGGTAGCAGCGCATCTCGTTGAGATGATTATGGATGAGCGTATTGACATCTGTGCGGAATAATTGGCTCATAAAATTAATGTAGTATGCAAATTTGACCATTGGTCCGCCTTCATTCCTGGCCGGATATCCAATACCAAGGGCTCGTTTAGCGCCGGGGATGGATTCTGCTTGGAGCTCGTTCATGGATGCGTAATCGTGGTTTCCGGGTGTAATGATGATGCGCTTTTGCCAGTCCGATCGGACAAATCCGTCTTTGGTTTTCCAGAGTTTGGCAGCCAGGGCACGGATATATTTCTCCGCCAGGGCATAATTTTTCTCAAGAATACCTGCCGAGTAGCTTGCCTGAACTACATCTCCCGTAATCACAAGAAGGTCTACCAGGGGTGTTTGATCATCCTCCGGATGATCGGGATCCTTCAAGAATGGCTGGGCATTCCCGTGCATATCATTCTTTTTCAGAGAATAGATATGATGGGCAAACTCCATAGCCATTTCGTAGTTGCTGGTTCGCAGGTGAAGATCGGTCAAATGGAGGATACGAAGCTTGGATCTAGATGCATTCGAGGCGCGGTTCAGACAGGGGATATAATGACATGTACGCTGCGCAATCAGCAGAAGATACATATGTTCGATGCAATGCTCTAGGATTTTTTTGCGGATAAAAAGCAGATTTCTCACGCGACGAAGCAGTTTCTCTGTATCTGGGACATGCTTGGAGTACTGAAACACGATGTAGATCCATTCTCTTTTATTGCCCGCAACAGGAATTTGGGGAAAATCCAAAACAATCGCTACCAGATGCTGCTGTGGATTCGGTTCGGCACCCTTGGCGTATAGCTCAGACATTGCGGGAATATATATGGTGCCAGCCAGCTGCCAGCCTGTAGTTTTGCTTGTGCTGAAATCCGGGTCTTCCTTACGTGCGCGTTGAATGTATAGTCTGAGATTGTCAAACGCAGACTGGCTAAGCTGACTGCTAACTGGCTCTAGGTGCGCATGATGATCAGATTCCGGAGATACCATGTCCACAGGATAGCTGGAGTTGCTTAGAAGCTCTGTCTGGTCCCGCTGAGAATATAGTAAGTAACACACATCACTATCCATGATATCTCTCATACGGCAGCAAAATTCATCAAACCGCTCCGGAATATTTTCCTTGGGGGTATCCTTGCTCAACCTGCTGACAGAGTCATATAACGCCAACATTTGAACAGCGCTTTTCCTGCATATCGCATCAATATCATCCGGCTCTTTCCAATAAGGGTCCTTTCTCAAAAACTCAAAGAATAAGTAAAGGGGATTCTGATACCGCAGATCCATATTGCGCCCCAGCTTGTCAGTAGGATAGCAGGCATGCCATTGCTTGTCCACAACATCCTGATAGGCGTTTTCTCGACCTTCAGATGGCAAAAAACCATAGAGTCTCTCGATTCCATTAAAAATGGTCTGTGTGTTTTCCAGAAAAATCACATGAGAAAAATCGTTGTGTTTCATACATAAATGCTCCTATAAACGGCGTCAGATGGACCGTCATGGCGTATACTCATACTTTTGCAGAATCAGCATACTTTTGTTCTTTTCGTCGCCGGCCATAGTGGTCAGTTTGATGCATTTTTCATACGAGAAAAGCATTCGCTGCATACTGGGGACTGGGCAGCAAAATAGAGCATCCAGACTATCAGGTGTCCGGGTGGCGGAATCGAAAAAGAGCGAAAGCAGATTATCCAGCTGTGCACGTATCTTATTATCACTCAGCCGGATGACTGGATAATTGGATTGCATATCAGAGAGCCTGCGAAGAATACATACAAACATCTGGTAGCGAAGCAACGGGGTGATGTTTGTACAGCGCCTGTTGTTCAAGGCCGGCACTCCCACGGAAGGACCTTCCACAGAAAAAAGCTTGCGTAGCATGGAGTTACTTTGGTTAATTCCCAGCATGATGTCTGCGGCATCATGCAGAAGGTCGTAGACGGCTTCCCGAACGGTACGGTAGCGGGATAGGTTATCCCGGGATAGTACTTTTAAGCAGGAATGCAGATATTCCCAGCGCTCCACAATGGAATATGCTGCTTTCGGTGGATTCATTTCTGCTTCCAGGTATTCAACGATTATCTGCTTTATCTCATGGATGGCCGTGGTGTGGCTTTTGTCTGGGTTTCCGGATTCGGCCTCCAGGGGGATATGACCATAGGCATGATGTGCGCATATGAGCCGTCTGTATGCCTGCTCTCCGATCACGCAATTCATCCACACTTGCTCCAGTGATTTGACGGTCATCCCATCTCTTTCTTCAGGAGTTACTAGAGCATCAAGACTTAGGTTATCCAGCTTTGTCAGGAAATACTGCCGGAGCACATCCGTAGGCAATTGCGGATTCGGATGCCTTAATGTTCCACGAAGGAGCGGGACCAGGTTCTGATCAGGGATATCAAAATCTTCGCAGAACTGTTTATAAAAACGCTGCTGAAGCAATTGAAGATAATTGTTTACCTGAGACATGACCTCTGCGTTCGGCAGGTAGGGTAAATCTGCATTGCATTCTTCGGACACAGACATATCCGAATAATGATAGACCCACTGCCTGAACCGAAGAAATGCACCGGGACTTTTCATGAGCTGTTCTTTTTGCCATCTCTCAAATTCTGCACAGGTCCGAACTTTGTCTTTGTCAATGAGACGCTGATACTCTGCCACAAATTCATTTGTAGCGGAGCGCCAGGACAACATTTCGTATTTCTCTACCCGCTTGCAGGAGGGGCAGATGCCACTTCGGGTATTATAGTGTGGAATTGCCAGATGTGCGAAGGCATGATAATCCGTGAGGGGATTTTCGACAAAGGGTTGGATGGTGTCCTTACTGCTACGATTCAGCAACACAAAGATGCCCTGGTAAAGATGGATCTCTTTCTCCATGGGAATGCGGTCACGAAGGAGCATCTGGATCAGGCTTAGTCCCCGGTGGAGGGATTCGGATGTTACAATGGAACTGTCTACATAGTATACATTTATCCTTGCCATGGGGTCGTTATGCAGCAATTCGGCACATTCATCTGCGATAAACCGGTACTTTGTGCGAATATCAGTCCGCCGAACATTATGAAGATCCAATTGCAGAATATGCGTGCTATGGGAAAACACAAAACGTGTTAGGTCCATCAGCAGCGGAGACCTGTCAGAACGCAACGGCGTGACGATGATGTTAAATGCGTTTGGATCCACGGCTTTTCCCTGCAGATCATCCAGCCACTTTTGATAATGGCCTGCCTTGTCTGCAGTTTTCAGTATTTCGAAATAGCGCGGGAAATTAACATAGAAAGAATAATGATTGCTGTCCCGCGAGATATGGCCGTAGTGGACGCAAGTCTTGAGAAGCCGCAACCGCGCGTCATTGTCATTGTTTTTATCGAATCCCAGCATGCTGCACACATCGTGCTGATGGATATGATTCCAGTATGCGTTTGGGTCCGCTTTCCGTCTGCTTATGATGGAATCGTCGGCAGTTTTGGGTGGAAAGATCATATTCAGCTGTGTGGAGGTAACATCTGTATGAACAAGTGGTCTCCCACGGTCAGTTTCTCCGCACTTGAGCGGCTCGTGCCAGGGCGTACGGGCGAACAGGAAATAGTCCACATCCCACCTTTCGTTTCCGTACCGGCTTAGAAGCTGAACTCTGGCCTGCTGCAGTGGGGACATATTAGGCTGGGTGTTCACTTCAAGATACCGCTTTTGGATCTCCACGGATTCCTCAGCAGGAGAAACTAGGATCAAAACGATATCCTTGGTGTTGCTGCTACTGACTACGATTCCGCACTCCTTTTCAATGCATTCGTGCATGGTGTGAAGGGTAGAAAGGGTGGTGCCCACAGGATATAGGCATGTAAAACCCCAGTTATTGTAGGAATCGGCAAAGTTGCCTCTGTTTTGGAGTTCCGGCATCAGCAATTCCGCTTCATCTGGCTTAGTTTGATACATAATGGCGTATTCTACCTCCGCCTGAGGATCGGTAGTCTTTAGATACGCGGCAATATATTGCACTAGCAGGGACGAATATGCTTCATAGCAAACAAGAAAATAGTTTTTGAAAGGATAACCGCTTTCCAGTATCCGCTTTGCGAGCAGATAGGCAAAGCGCCACACATATGAGATGTTATGGAACAACAGCTCTGCCTGGTAGAACGATTCTAGGTGGATATTTGATCGTAGATAAAAATGGGAGTCGGAGAGCATAATTCCGAAGCGGTCCTGCTGCAGATCCATCTGCATATAGTATGCAATGCGCTGCATAAACCAGCATTGGCTGACATCGGCAACCGTAATAGGGGACGCGGATTCCTGCGGGATGTCCATACTGTCCTTTAGATATAGGTCAAAGGGGAACAGGGACGAATCACCATCAATTATCTCCGCATCTTTCTTGTCGCAATCGGCAAAATAACGGATCTGTGAAAACACCTTTTGTGCTGATTCCAAATTGCAGTAAGCAAACTGTCGGGCGGATTCAAATAGGGAGTTCCAATTCTTTGCGTTGAGGATCAGGTTGACTTCTGGGAGCTGATGAATTGGATGTGCCGATGAAGTATAGGTGCTGCACAGAGCGATTTGTACCCCCAAGAATGGCTTGCGATCTTCCAACTGGCGAACGCGCCTATAGAAAATGGCGAACAGCCGGATAAACTCCTGCTGGTCCAGAGAATTGTCAAAATACACAGCAAAGAGTCGACGCATTCCGTTTCTGGTCTTGTCAACAATCAGTTGAAACAGGAACTTTGCGAAAAGCTCTAGTTGCAGGCTGCTGATCCCCCGGATATCGAACAGAAATATCCGGTTTTCTAGGTCCGTATCTGTTACAATGTGCTCAGGCGTTTCCTGATAAAGCTGCTCCTGGAACAGCGAGAAGGCCTGCTGGATTCGTTCGATTTTTTGCGCCTGATTCAGATAAAGAAGCTGACTATCCTTGGGGAAGAAACTGTATATGGAGTATTTTCTTGTCTTTATGTCCCAGTTTTTCAAGTCTCCTGATTCAAAGGGGTACTGCTGTGCGACTTTGTGTGGAGCACCGGATTCGGCAGTTTCCGTAGACTGGATACAAGGATTCCGTAGGGGATAAAGGATATGATATTCGGTGGTTTCGTCCAGATTATCATGGGGTAAGGGTTTGTTCTTTGGGTGGAAGGGGTAAAGCACAACCTCAGTTGTCTTAGAATCGGGGTCTTTTTCAGTATAGGGTGAGGATATCAAAAACAAGCCGCCGTTCTTGGAAATAACCTGCTTCAAGGAATCCAGACCATAGTGATGTACCAGCTGTGCAGGTGTGTCGATAAGCGCCCGTTCATCGGAGAAAACATCCTCCAATGTCTGGGGCAGCTTCTCCTCTGGTAGTTTGTAGCGGCGCCTGACATTTTCACGGTACACACGCAAAAGACCCATCAGTCTGTTAGCGGAAATGCGAGCATCATCCACTATGCTGATGTCCACATAATAGTTGGCCCGCAGGTCAAGCTCCACAGTAAGACCGGAGAGGGTTTTATATCGGTTGATCAAGGTCTCTCTTGTGCGCATATTTGCGAGAAGCTGCCGATCCGTTGTGTCCCGTTTCACCAGCAGCATTCGTACCGTCATGTAGCATGCTTGCCGTCGTGTGTGCTGGCAACTGTTTTCCAGAAGCTGCATGATGCCGTCAGTGTAGTTGAGTGAATCGAGATAGCTTTGCAACAAAACCGGCTCATCTAACACTGTTTGGGTATCGGCTTGCCTTAAAAGCAGTTTATCCAGCATCATAATGTGGAGATTGAAAAACCAGCAAAGCTCTGCCAGCAGGGACATATGCTTCCTTTTTTTCAGAACATATTTCGTGAGCTGGTCTCGCAAATCCGCCTTTTCCTTGGCATTCATTTTGTTTTCTTTTGTGCCGGTTATGTTATTGAGGGCACGGTGCCAATACAGCAGACAAAGCTTTTGAACCGAGTCTCTCCATGGGATATCTATTGACTTTGGGTAGGTTTCATAGCATTCCACAAGTTCCTGGGTCGTCAACTTAACCCCGGAAGAAGCATATCCCCATTCCTCTGTGCTGCAAAGATCAGACAAAGTGATATCGCCTGAATAAAGAGTGGGGACAGTAGTATATGAGGGCGAAGGAGAGACGATATGTAGTAGCGGCATAAAGCGTCCAGGCAGGACGTTGGCTTTCTCTAGCTCATTTGTGGGATTATGGATGGGAGAACAGTAGTCGCTGTAAGATTTAGATGACTTATCGCTAACACGGTATAAAAGATTATAGCGGGCGTTATCCCCCCCTAGCAGAGAAAGATATATCCGGGCACGGTAAACATTGTCTGCATTGCCTTGAACGAGCAACCCCAGCTGAGGAGCATTCTGAGCGGGGCTGCTTACCCGGTCAGCACGAATGAAGAAGTATTGCAGATTTTCAATATATGAATCGGATACATCAGCATCGGATAGGTCAACAGTATAGATCCTGCACATACAGTCTGTGTTGGAAGAAGTAATCTTCTGCCAATCTTTTTGTGTGTTCTTGACAGGTACAAGCTCTACCGTAACCATTTCCTCGTTGCCCCGAATTGATACGGCTTTCTTTTCAAAATCAGAGTAGAGCCAACCGTAGTGCCCCGGTGCTAGGTTTGCATGAGAAAAATATAACATGTGAAAACCCTCCTGATAAATGGTTTAGAGATCATCCACGGATTTGGAAACATAGGAATGCTTTACGCAGATTTGTGGATGCATTACTGGAGAATTCAGAGATTTGGTACACTCTGTAAAGAATTATAAAACAGAGTAAAAGCTTTGTAGCCGATTGAAATCTAGGTGCGTGATGTAACTTACTACCGTTTTGATGGGATGCAATACTTTATTTGCGTTATAATGGATCTGTATGTAACATGGGGGATTGCTTATTAGGTGGTGTACAGAAACAATACGTACTTGGCTTTTTTGCGCCGATATATTCGATTGCGGTTGCGCTAACCTCAATGCAGGATAATTCCTTATTATCCT
>CAZENN010000083.1:0-8861 GCA_964513605.1 uncultured Oscillospiraceae bacterium | reverse complement strand
TTGCCCCCTGGCGTGAGTGGGATATCAAGTCCCGTGACGAGGAGATCGACTACGCAGAGGCTCACAACATTCCCCTGAAGATCAACCGTGAGACCAACTACTCCAAGGATAAGAACCTGTGGCATCTGAGCCATGAGGGTCTGGATCTGGAAGACCCTGCCAACGAGCCCAATTACGACAAGCCCGGCTTCCTGGAAATGGGCGTGTCCCCCGTGATGGCTCCCGACGTTCCTACTTACGTTACCATCGACTTTGAGGCCGGTGCGCCTGTTGCCATTGACGGTGAGAAGATGAAGGCTTCCAAGATCATCGAGAAGCTGAACCAGCTGGGCGGTGCCAACGGCATTGGCATCATCGACATCGTTGAGAACCGGCTCATCGGCATGAAGGACCGTGGCGTTTACGAGACTCCCGGCGGCACCATTTTGTACTTCGCCCACGAGCAGCTTGAAATGCTCACCGTGGACAGAGACACCCTCCATGTCAAGCAGAAGCTGGCTGTGGACTACGCCGACCTGATCTACAACGGCAAGTGGTACTCCCCCCTGCAGGAGGCTCTGACCGCTTTCGCCAACGAGTCCAATAAGTATGTCACCGGCTCCGTCAAGCTGAAGCTGTATAAGGGCAACATCATCCCTGCCGGTACCACCTCCCCCTACTCCCTGTATTCCGAGAATCTGGTCACCTTCGACGAAAGCGACTACGATCAGAAGCAGGCCGAAGGCTTCATCAACCTCTGGGGTCTGCCCACCACCGTGCAGGCTCTGAGAGAGCAGGGCAAGCTGTAATCCCCAGTCACTTCACACTCAATTTAGGGAGGGTCCACCGACCCTCCCTGAAGCGGTTTTTTAAGGAAGAAAAGGAGAAACACACCATGGCAAAAATGTGGGCAGGCCGGACTGACGGCATGACGGAAAAGATCGCAGACGATTTCAATTCCTCCATCCGCTTTGACAGTCGGATGTATCAGCAGGATATTAAGGGCAGCATGGTCCACGCGGCCATGCTGGCAAGCAAGAACATTATCACCCAGGAGGATGCGGATGCCCTGATTGCCGGGCTGGAGGGCATTCTCTGTGACATTGACAGCGGCAAGCTCCCCATCGACATGGAGTGTGAGGACATTCACATGTTTGTGGAGCAGGTGCTGACGGAACGTCTGGGAGATGTGGGCAAGAAGCTCCACACCGCCCGAAGCCGGAACGATCAGGTAGCACTGGACATCCGGATGTACCTGCGTCAGGAGCTGGACACCATTTCCGACCTGACGGAGCAGCTCATTGCGGCAGTCACCGACAAGGCAGAGGAGTATAAGGACGCCATCATGCCCGGTTACACCCATTTGCAGCGAGCCCAGCCCATCACCTTCGGGCATCACCTGATGGCATACGCCATGATGCTGCTGCGAGACGTTCAGCGGCTTTCCGACTGCCGCAAGCGGATGAACCTGTCCCCCATCGGCTGCTGTGCCCTTGCCGGCACCACCTATGACACGGACCGGGACTATGAAGCCAAAAACCTGGGCTTTGACGGGCTGTGCCTGAACTCTCTGGACGGCGTTTCCGACCGGGATTTCTGCGCCGAGCTGATGAGCGACATTGCCATTTTGATGATGCATCTGAGCCGGTTCTCCGAGGAGATCATCCTCTGGTCCAGCTGGGAGTTTAAGTTTGTGGAGCTTTCCGATGCCTTTACCACCGGCTCGTCCATCATGCCCCAGAAGAAGAATCCGGATATGGCGGAGCTGGTTCGCGGCAAGACCGGCAGAGTTTACGGCGACCTGATGGCACTGCTGACCACCCTGAAGGGTCTGCCCCTTGCATACAACAAGGATATGCAGGAGGACAAGGAAAGCGTCTTCGATGCGGTGGACACCGTGAAGATGTGCCTGCAGGTCTTCATTCCCATGGTGCAGACCATGAAGGCCAACCGGGAGAATATGAAGCTGGCCGCTCAGAAGGGCTTCATCAACGCCACAGACCTGGCGGACTATCTGGTAAAGAAGGGTCTGCCCTTCCGCAGTGCCTACAAGATCTCCGGTCAACTGGTGGCATATTGCATTCAGAATAATACGGTTCTGGAGGCTCTGCCTTTGGAGACCTATCAAAGCTACAGTCCCCTGTTCGATACCGACCTGTATCAGGCAATCGATCTGATGGTCTGCGTGGAAAAGCGCATCAGCAAGGGCGGTACCTCCATTGCTTCCGTGGAAGCACAGATCAAGTATGTGAAAGAGATGTTAGACCATGACTAAGGTATTTATCGACGGCAGTGCAGGCACCACCGGACTGCGTATTCGGGAGCGTTTGGAAAAGCGTGGTGATTTGGAGTTGATTCAGCTGACCGAGGAACTGCGCAAGGACGCAAATGCCCGAAAAGAGGCTCTGTTTGAAGCGGATATTGCCTTTCTGTGCCTGCCGGACAAGGCGGCGATCGAGGCGGTGGCATTGGCGGAAGGCTCCGATGTGAAGATCATCGACACCTCCACCGCCCACCGGACCAACCCCAGCTGGGCATATGGCTTTGCGGAGCTGTCCCCTGCCCACCGTGCAGCCATTGAAAGCTCCAAGCGTGTTGCCAATCCCGGCTGTCATGCCAGCGGCTTCATTGCAGGGGTCTATCCTCTGGTGGCGGCAGGACTGGTCCCGGCAGACTTCCCCCTGACGGCTTACTCCCTCACCGGCTACTCCGGCGGCGGCAAAAGCCTCATTGCGGAATATGAAGATGTCAACCGGGATCCCCGGCACAAAAGCCACCGCATCTACGGCACCACCTTACAGCACAAGCACCTTCCTGAAATGACCAAGATCTGCGCTCTGACCCAGCCTCCGGTGTTCTCCCCCATTCTGGGTGATTTCTATGAAGGCATGGCAACCAGCGTTCTGCTCCCCGGCTTTGATGCCCGGCAGGTCTATGAATGCATCTGCACCCATTATGAGGGGCAAAAGCTGGTCACCGTCGCTCCCTTTGGTGGGGACGAAGGGCTGATCTACGCCAGTACCTTAGATGGCAAGGACTCCATGCGCATTCAGGTATGCGGTCACGAAAGCCAGACCATGGTTACGGCACTGTTTGACAATCTGGGCAAGGGTGCCTCCGGTGCCGCCATCCAGAATATGAACATCCTGCTGGGCGTGGACGAAGCAACGGGATTAAATCTGTAAATATACATATAAAGGAATTATGAGTATGAATATCATTCCGGGCGGCGTTTGTGCCGCAAAGGGTTTTAAAGCCAACGGCGTTCACTGCGGCATCCGCAAGAACCAGTCCAAGAAGGATCTGGCCCTCATCGTCAGTGAGGTCCCTGCCTCTGCCGCCGCCGTTTATACCACCAATTTGGTCAAGGGTGCGCCCCTGCTGGTCAATCAGACCCATTTGGCAGACGGCAAGGCCCAGGCCATCATCTGCAACAGCGGCAACGCCAACACCTGTAACGCCAATGGCATTGAAATTGCCGAGGTCATGTGCGCTCTGGTGGAGCAGAAGCTGGGCATTGGGGCATCGGACGTGGTGGTTGCATCCACCGGTGTCATCGGTCAGCCTCTGAGCATTGACCCCATCGCCAGCCATATGGACGAGCTGGCAGACGGGCTCAGTGAAAACGGAAGCAACGCCGCCGCCCATGCCATTATGACCACCGACACGGTGGAAAAGGAGATTGCCGTGGAATTTACCATCGGCGGCAAGACCTGTAAAATGGGCGGCATTGCCAAGGGCAGCGGCATGATCCATCCCAACATGGCGACTATGCTGGTGTTCATCACCACGGACTGCGCCATCTCCCCTGTGATGCTGCAAAAGGCCCTGAGCCATGACATCACCAACACCTTCAATATGCTTTCCATTGACGGAGACACCTCCACCAACGACATGGTCACGGTCCTTGCCAACGGCATGGCCGGAAACGATGCCATCGTCACCGAGGGCGAGGCGTTCGCCACCTTCATGAAGGCTCTGAACACCTTGACCGTTTCCCTGTGCCGCTGCATTGCCGGCGACGGCGAGGGTGCCACCAAGCTCTTGGAGTGTACCGTCACCGGTGCGAAGGATCTGGATACCGCCAAGATCTGCGCCAAAAGCGTCATTTGCTCCAGCCTGCTCAAAGCCGCCATGTTCGGTGCCGATGCCAACTGGGGCAGAGTCCTGTGCGCCATCGGCTACAGCGGTGCCAAGGTGGATGTGAACAAGATCGACGTATCCTTCCGCAGTGCCAAGGGTGAGATCCCGGTGTGCAAGGACGGTGCCGGTATCCCCTTCTCCGAGGAGCTTGCCAAGGAGATCCTGCTGGAAAAGGAAATCGAAATTCTTATCAGCCTGGGGGACGGTGCGTACGGTGCCAGTGCCTGGGGCTGTGATCTGACCTATGAGTACGTCAAGATCAATGGCGACTACAGAACCTAAGGAGTAACTGCTATGGAAGAACTGTATTCCAACGCACAGCGGGCAGAGGTCCTGACCGCTGCCCTGCCCTATATCCGCCGCTACCGGGGTAAGGTAGTGGTCATCAAGTACGGCGGCAACGCCATGATCAACGAGCAGCTGAAGCAGCAGGTCATGGAGGACATTGTACTGCTGTGGCTCATCGGTGTAAAGGTCGTGCTGGTTCACGGCGGTGGTCCTGAGATCAACGAGACCATGAAGAAGCTGGGGAAGGAAGCCCAGTTTGTCAACGGTCTGCGTGTCACGGACAAGGAGACGGTGGACATTGTGCAGATGGTGCTGGCCGGTAAGATCAACAAGACGCTGGTGAACCTGATTCAGATGAAGGGCGGTCACGCCGTGGGTCTGTCCGGCATCGACGGCGGCATTCTGGAAGCCAAGATGAAGGATGAGGCTCTGGGCTATGTGGGACAAGTCACCAAGGTTCGCCCCCAGCCCATTAACGACCTGCTGGAAAAGGGATACATCCCGGTGGTCTCCACGGTTGCCAGTGACCGGATGGGCAACGCCTACAATATTAACGGCGACACCGCTGCCGCCAGAATTGCCGGTGCTCTGAATGCTGAGCGTCTGATCATGATGACGGACATTGCCGGTATTTTGAAGGATAAGGACGATCCCAGCACCCTGATTCCACACATCACCGTGGAGGAAGCCAAGGGGCTGTATGCCAGCGGTGTGATCTCCGGCGGCATGATCCCCAAGGTGGACTGCTGTATCGACGCTCTGGAGCACGGTGTGGACAATGTGGTCATCATGGACGGACGGATTCCCCACTCCATTTTGATGGAACTGCTGACGGACGAAGGTGCCGGCACCATGGTGATGAAAGGCTGAGCGTATGGACATTTTTAATTTAGATCAGGAATATGTGGCAGGCACCTATGGGCGGTTCCCGGTGGCACTGGTCTCCGGAAAGGGCAGTCTGTTTACCGACATCAACGGAAAAGAGTACATCGACTTAGGCTCCGGCATCGGCGTTACCTGCTTCGGCACGGGAGATGATGCATGGGTTCAGGCGGTGAGTGCCCAGCTGAATAAGCTCCAGCACACCTCCAACCTGTACTACACCCAGCCCTGCGCCCTTCTTGCTCAGGCTCTTTGTGAAAAGACCGGCATGAAGAAGGTATTTTTCTCCAACTCCGGTGCGGAAGCCAACGAGTGCGCCATCAAGGTAGCAAGAAAGTATTCCGCCGAGAAAAAGGGAGCGGATCACTACACCATCATCACCTTAGAGCACAGCTTCCACGGGCGCACTTTGACTACCCTGGCCGCCACCGGGCAGGACCACTTCCATCAGCTGTTCCAGCCTTTGACCCCGGGCTTTATCCATGTTAAGCCCAACGATATTGCCGCATTGGAAGAAGCGGTGGCAAGCTGCAAACCGGCCGGTATCTTCTTTGAGGTAGTGCAGGGCGAAGGCGGCGTGCTGCCTCTGACTAAGGAATTTGTTCAGGCGGCGGAAAGGCTCTGCAAGGAGCAGGACATTCCTCTGATGGTGGATGAAGTGCAGACCGGCAACGGGCGCACCGGCAAGCTCTATGGATACATGAATTTTGGCATCCAGCCAGACATTGTCTCCACCGCCAAGGGCTTAGGCGGCGGTCTGCCCATCGGTGCCACCATGATGAATGAGAAGATGCAGTCTGTTCTGGGTCCCGGCGACCACGGCTCCACCTACGGCGGCAACCCGGTTTGCTGTGCCGGTGCGCTGAGCGTGATTGAGCGTCTGGATGATGACTTCTTAGCGCAGGTTCGGGAAAAGAGTGCCTATGTGTTTGATGCCCTTTCCAATGCGGAAGGCATTGAAGCGGTCACCGGCATGGGTCTGATGATCGGCATTAAGACCGTAAAGCCTGCCAAAGAGATCGTCACCGCCTGCATGGAAAAGGGCGTACTGTGCCTGACCGCCAAGGATAAGGTCAGATTGCTGCCTGCGCTGAACATTCCCATGGAATTGCTCAAGAAGGCAGTGGAAGTTATTAAGGAAACCGCAAAATAAGATCGTAGGGACCGGCCTCCGGACGGTCCGTAACGATTTTGGGGTTCGATGCCCCAAAATCGTTCCTTCCGAGCATGAGGATGGTTCCTCCGAACCAATCTTGTGGCAAACGGCAGGTGCGGTACGGACCGTCCGGAGGCCGGTACGGACCGTCCGGAGGCCGGTCCCTACGCTTAACAGCAATTTATCGGACTGAACATTGATGTGAAGGAGTGATAACAATGTCTCTGAAAAATAAGCATTTTTTGAAGCTTTTGGACTTCACCCCGGCTGAGATCGAGGGTTTTCTTGATCTGGCGGCGGATTTGAAGGCAAAGAAAAAGGCCGGTATTCCCCACCGGCTGTGTGAGGGCAAGAGTGTTGCCCTGATTTTTGAGAAGACCTCCACCCGGACCCGGTGCGCCTTTGAGGTGGCGGCGGCGGATCTGGGTATGCACCCCACCTACTTAGACCCCACCGGCTCTCAGCTGGGCAAGAAGGAAAGCATTGCCGACACCGCCCGGGTGCTGGGACGGATGTATGACGGCATTGAGTACCGGGGCTATGGACAGGAGATCGTGGAGGAGCTGGCAGCCTACGCAGGCGTTCCGGTTTTCAACGGTCTGACCAACGAATTTCACCCCACCCAGATTTTGGCAGATTTTCTCACCATTCGGGAGCATTTCGGAAGCCTGAAGGGTAAAAAGCTGGTCTACATGGGCGATGCCCGGTACAACATGGGCAACTCCCTGATGGTGGGCTGTGCCAAGATGGGGATGCATTTCGTTGCCTGCGCGCCTGAAAAGTATTTCCCCAATGCCGAACTGGTTGCCCAGTGCCAAACCATCGCCGCCGAGACCGGTGCGGTGCTGGAATTTATCAGCGACCCTGCCAAGGCGGTGGTGGGTGCCGACGTGATCTACACCGATGTGTGGGTCTCCATGGGCGAACCGGATGAGGTCTGGCAGGAGCGGATCAACGATCTTCTCCCCTATCAGGTGAACAAGACCGTTATGGACATGGCAGGTCCTCAGTGCCGCTTCATGCACTGCCTGCCTGCGTTCCACGACCTGAAAACCACCATCGGCAAGCAGATTCACGAAAAGTTTGGTCTGACTGCTATGGAAGTCACCGATGAAGTCTTTGAAAGCGACCAGTCCATCGTCTTCGATGAGGCAGAAAACCGTCTGCACACCATCAAGGCTGTGATGGCGGCGATGATGAGATAAGATATAATATGTGCTTATGATCACAACGTAGGGACCGGCCTCTGGACGGTCCCTTGCCGCGCACACGACAAGCTGCAACGCCAATTGAGCCTGTATAAACAATTTTGCCCATCGAGGTCAAAATTGTTTCGGACCGTCCGGAGGCCGGTCGCTACAACAAGCAATTTTTGAGCGTTTGCCGAGTTAAGCCGATCAGCATTTCAGCCAATACAGAAACCCCGTAGGAAACGGCATCTTGAACCGTTTTCTACGGGGTTTTCGTCATACTTGCTCTTTTTTCTTCTCTTTTTCCAGACGCACCAGCTGGATGATGTTGACGATGAACAGACACAGATTGAGCAGTGCCGTCGGCCAGGTAGCGGTGAGGGCACCATAGATCATACTGACCACGGAGCCACACAGGTTAAACCAGCGGAGTTTTTTCAAACTGGTCATGAGCATGGACACCAAAATCAACGCCATGCCGATATAGCCAAAAATCTCAAGATAAATGTTCACCCATACCCCTCCTATCCGCGCACCAACATTCTCCCTATGGAAATGGCAGTCAACGCTTGCGGTTTGATCACCAATGGTGCGAAATTATTTCAGCCCCAACTCCTCGGCGGTCATGAGCTTAATTTCCGTATTCTCAATGGCGGCGAGGAAGGCAGCTTCATCGGAAACCCGGAGCACCATGTATGCCATGTCATTTTTATGAGTGAACAGTGAATACATATACTCCACGTCCACATGGGCATTGGTCAGCACGGTCAGCAGCTCATGGAGTCCGGCAGGACGGTCGGGGACCTCCACTGCCCAAACCGGAGTCATGGACAGGATATCTCCATGCTCCAGCAAAATGGAGCTTGCCTTGGCGGCATCGTCTACGATCATTCTTGCCAGACCGTAATCGGAGGTCTCAGCAATGGAGATGGCACGGATGTCCACCTGATTATCAGCCAGCAAACCAGTGATCTCGGAAAGCTGACCGGTGCGGTTTTCCAGGAATACAGAGATCTGATGAATGCTCATAATGATACCTCCTTAAATCTTACGTTTATCAATAACACGAACAGCCTTGCCCTCGCTTCTGGCAATGGTCTTGGGAGCGACCAGCTTGACCTTTGCCATAATGCCCAGCATTGCCTTCAATGCGCCCACCAGCTCTTTCTCCATCGCTGCCATCTTGCTCATGGAGTCGGAGAACATTTCGGGAGTCATTTCCA
>CAZENN010000082.1:7698-8974 GCA_964513605.1 uncultured Oscillospiraceae bacterium | reverse complement strand
ACCATCAAGCACTTCTCCACCCTGCTGTAATTCAGGAACAGAAGTCTAAGAACATATTTCCCCCTCCGATTTTTCGGAGGGGGTTCTCTTGTATTTCTCGGATGTTAAGCATTGAAAAATGGACGTTCTTGGTTTATAATGATATCATCCCCTAATAAAAAGGAGGTTCCATATGAAAAGAAAGCTGATATCTGCGATTTGGCTCTGGCCACGCTGGTCTCTCTGATCGCCGGTGTGTCCGTCACCGCCCAGGCTGCCACGGAGTATTCCTCCGGCACTCCGGTGTTGAAATACGGAAACGCCATGTACTTTATCCAAGAGGGACGGGTCAATTTTAATTTCTCCGGGACCGTCACCACAGCTGCAGGTGACTTCACTGTAAAAAACGGAGTCGTTGTATAAAACAGGTCGTTTGCACAGTGGGCTGTCTTATTGAGACAGCCCCGCTGTACGTTGTTCAGTCAGGCATTATGGCAGATTTCCCGTTGGATTTCTGGTATACTGTTACAAAAGCCAATAGGAGGATGTTCTATGAAAAAGCGGATCGGCTGCCTGCTGCTGTGCCTTGGGATAATAGCGGCAATCTGCGGCTGTACTCAGGAACCGGAGGTCACTGAGCCGGAGACCACCGAGATCACATTCCCCACTCTGGATCAGGAAAAGACGCCTCTGGAAATGCTGGATGCCGCCGTGGAGCAGACCCGTGCCTTAGATGCCTTTGCCATTGACTATGTACGCATCGTGGGGGAGGATCGGTTTGCCCTGTCCGCTCAGCTGCAAGTGGAAGCAGATGGCAGCTGTACCGCCCTGACCATCACCCGGCGTTTTACGGAAGACGGCACCACCGAGGAAGAAACGAGCCGCTATTATCATGGAACACTCTGCTGTGAAAAGGGAATGGCACCGCTGGAGCAGGACACGCCCTACACCCCTTCTCAAATTCTCAGTCAGGTGCCCCAATTCAGCGGTTTGACCAAGGCTCTCAGCAGCCAGCCTCTGAACGTGATCCCCAGCTATGACGGCTCCTTCCGCTTCCAAACAGAAGACCTGAGCTGGGAGGATTTCAGCCCTCTGCTGTGCGGCTGTGTCACAGAAGCTCCCGAGGAGACGGAAGGATACCGCGCCGCACTGACCATTGCCCCGGAAGGTCACCTGTCCGCACTGGAATTCACCGGCGGCGACATCCGCATCACCCTGACCATCACGGTTCTAAAAGAAGACCAGCCGATCACCGCCCCGGAATGGATCAGCGATCAGGCTGCCGCCGCAGCCTCGT
>CAZENN010000082.1:0-7598 GCA_964513605.1 uncultured Oscillospiraceae bacterium | reverse complement strand
GCCCCCGGACGGTCCGCCTCCGGACGGTCTGCCCCCGCGCCAACGATACGCCGCAACATCAGCGCAACCGCTTACGGCTAAAAAAATACCTCGCCCCTCCGCTCTGACCAATAGGTCAGAGCTTTTTTTACATCCTCCTCCGGCAGATCAAAATAATCCGCCAGTTCCCAGGGTTCGGTGATGCCGCAGGAAAAGGCTTGGCGAAAATCATCGGCAGTCAGATAATGCTGAGCGCACCAGCGAGCGGCACGGTATTCACTGCGCTCCACCGTCTCAAAGGGACTGGACACCTTATGCAATGCCCCGGTGGCAGCGTGTCCCTGCTCATGAAGACAGACTCCCTTTAACTGCCGGGTGCTTTGGATCAGGGAAAAGTCCAGAAAGATGGCAATGTCCGAACCATCCCGTACCGTGGCACCCATGGCCGGCATCCCCATATAGGGAATCACGTCCACCTGATTCTGCTTGCAATAGCTGTAAAAATCGGACAGTTCAAACACGCGCCTCTCTCCTTTCGCTTTTTC
Source organism: uncultured Oscillospiraceae bacterium (assembly GCA_964513605.1). GTDB lineage: Bacteria > Bacillota > Clostridia > Oscillospirales > Oscillospiraceae > Faecousia. The sequence goes on along the minus strand of CAZENN010000082.1, from coordinate 7,074 downwards.
TTTTTATTAAAACATATATTCCGGTAAATAAATCGGACTATTCAAAGAAAATATTTTCTGCGTTGGTATCAGATCTGACAGCAGTGCTCCACCCGTCCCAACAGATCTCGATGCCGGTCTTCCCTGTTCAGGAACTGTCGGAAACGGCTGGTCAGATCATCCTCGGTTTTCAGCTGCTGCCAAGGCTGTACCGCTTCATAGCTGCTTGCGAACAGATCTCTGGACAATCCCATTGTCCGGGCGGTGCCGTCCAGACACAACGCCGGAACACCACAGCTCCACGCCGCCACCGCCCCGGAAAACCCCACACAGCATCGGCATTTGGACAGATCCCCCCGAAGGGTAGGGCTGTCCCCATCCTCCCGAAACAGTATCCGTCCACTGCCGCAAAATTTCCGGTACAACGCCCTGTGCAGCAGCAGATCGTTTCGACGAGGCTGGACGCAGTAAGGAATCAGCGCAATATGCCAGCTTGTCTCCTTTAAGACCCAGCATATCAAACGGCAATAGCTTTCATATATCAGCGTCCCAGCCTCCCCCGGATAACTCAGACACAGCCCCAGCGTGTCCGGGGGGATGGGGTTTGCCATGGTTCGAGGGACAGGCTTTACCAAAAAGGCAGGGTCCGGTCCCAGATACAGATTTCCCTTCAGCCCTGCCCGTGCCAGCCGCCGATAGCTGCGCTGCTCCGTCACCACCACCGCTTCATAATGCCGCAGCCTTCGTAAAACGGCGGCGGTCAAAGTCCCCGGTGCCCAGCCCCAAAGCACCGGGCGAGCCTGACGGCGGTGCAGAAAACGAAGCTCCATCGGACGATCCCCAATACACCAATCCCCCGGCTCCAGCCGTTCTTCCATAACCTCCGTCTCAAATAAACCGCCCAGCTTTCCGATGCCGTAACGCCAATCCTCCTCCGGGTGCTGGGAATATACATCCGGCTTCCCGGGAATAAGTTTACATAACCCCCTAACAAAATCCTCACACCCATGATCGCCACTGCCTCCATGCTCACGCAGAACAAACCCCATCCAACGCACCCTTTCCAATTTCGGTAGGTGCCATTATACCCCCAAGACAAAAAATAGTCGGACTAATTTTGTCTAGGGAAATGGGAAATATAATCTATTCTCCTAACAAATCAATCAGGGGTTGTCTCAAAACGATCATTTGAGACAACCCCTTCGTTTTATTGCACAAGGCAGTTTGACAAATTGGAATTGGCAGGCAAAACGTAGGGACCGGCCTCTGGACGGTCCCTACCGCACTTTCCATTTGCTCAAAGGCTGGTCCGAAGTATCCTGCAGCTCAAAATAAACGATTTTGGGGCATCGAACCCCAAAATCGTTGCGGACCGTCGAGGACGCCGGTCCCTACGGCTGACGTGCAAACAACTATTTATCGTGCAGTTTGCACAAGCTACGTTCTTAATGAGACGGGATTTTATGATTTTCAATCCGAAAATCATAAAATTGGCAGTGCCGTAAGGCAATGTCCTTTTTAATAGAAATTAAAGATTTCTATTAAAAACCGAGAATAGGGCTTTGCCAACCGTGCTCTTGCCTGTATTATTTTCACCGGCAATGACGGTAATTCCGTTGATTTCAATAGCAGCAGAACGAACTTTACCAACATTTTTCAGATGCAACTTCATAATGCCTCTCCTTTTCTCCCGAAATCCATCTTTCCAAGGGGCTGTTGATGTGTTATTCTCCCGTCACCGGCGCACCGTTATAGACCACTGCAATATAGGTCTTACCCACGCCCAGAGTCAGGGGCGTGCCGTCTTCCAGGGTGAAGACGAAGGGATCGGTTGCCTTGTCACGGCTCCACTTGATCTTCACCATCTTGCCGCCGCAGGCAAAGTAGCCATCGCCGCTCTTGCCCTCCAGCTCCTGATAAAGACGACCGTAATCATCGATGGTTCCCACCTTGGTCTCAATGGCAATGATGTTCTCAAAATGGACCTTCTCGCCGGTGTTTCCATCGGTATAGCTGCTGCTCAGCTGCTCCATGGTGTAGTCGCCGGTGTCCTCCTGATAGGTCAGCACGGTCTTCTTGCCACCGCTGCGGAAGCGGATGGTGACGGTATTGGCAGCCTCACCGTCCACCGGCGTGCCATCCTCAGCAAAGGTCAAATTATAATCCGCCGCTTCCTCCAAGGTGTTGTCATAGCCCAGCTCCTGCGTGTATTTCAGAACATTCGCACCGGTGATATACATGGTGTGCCAGGAGTCCACCGTATTCAGGCGATTCTTGTCACGCTGATAATATTTTGCGGCATTGGTGCCTTCCACGCCGTCCAGATTGTCCCAACCGGTCTCTTCCAGCTGCTCATAGCCCTGGGGGCTGCCGCCGGCGTGAACCAGAATGGCTCCAAAGCTTCTTGCAACGCTGAGCAGGTAAGGACGGACGCTCCGGGTAGGACCAAACCGCTCCGTCTGGCTCACATCCGTCAGCACACCGATCATACGGGTGGAGCCACCCTCATGGGGCATCTCCCAGAGGATATCCACATCCCCCACACCCCAATGGGGCAGGGCCTGAGAATTGTCGTTGTCGATGACCACCGCATAGGGACGGCTCAGCAGCGGCTCTTCCAGCACTTCGCCGGTGAGGGGATGCCGATAGGCACCATCCGCCAAAGATTCGGTGGCTTGCGTGTCCTCAGTGATTTCCGTAAGCTGGGTCTCCTCCGAAGGCTCGGTGGCTTGGGTGGTAACAAGGATCTCAGAGTAATCGGGGACATCCGTGAGCTGGGTGTCTGCCTCACTGTTATCGCCATTACCGCAGGCACACAGCAGCAGGCACAGCAGCAGGCTCATTGCAATCAAACGTTTCATTGGATAGGCTCCTTTCAAGCTTTATCAAGACTGGACCCGGGCTTCCTCATCGGTTCTGCCCAAGTGGTAGAAAAACAGGTTATCTCTGGATGGTTCCAGCTCCGGGAAGCTTCCCCGCTGGATAAAAATGGCGTAGCTGCGGAACAAAATCGGGCACAGCTGACCATCCTCTACAATGCGCTGGTGCAGGGTATAATAATTTCCAATATTCGACAGTGACTCCAAACAAAGGGCTTGGAGCAGTGGGTCCTCTAAGCCGCCATATGCCAGTGCCCCTCCGCTTTCGAAAAACGCCGACAGATCCATATTGGCAGACAGCTTGGTCTGACCAAGGTGCAGGTCAAAGGCTCCCTCCTCCAAGGCGGTACGGTAGGCATCACCGGTCAGCTCCGAGGTGGTGACATTCAGCCCGGACTCTTTCAGATCCTCCGCAATGACCCGGGCTGCTCTGACCCGGACACTGTCGCTGCTGTTGACCAAAAGGGTCACGGTCAGCTCCCGAACCTCCGGGTGCTCCGCCACTGCCAGGGTCATCCGTTGGGGATCATAGCCCAGCTCATTGGCAAGAGACTGATTGTAATAGGGGGACTGGGGCGAAGCGGGCAGTGCCGTGGTATAGGCAAAATCCCGGTAGAAGGTCTCTGCCAGGGTATCCCGATCCACCGACCAGGTCAACGCCTTGCGGAAAACGTCAATAGAAAACACCTCACTGGCGTCGTTGCAGGCCAGATAAAGGAAAACGCCGCTTTCGCTGTCCCACAGCTCGTAATCACTGTGGAAATCCACATAGCTGTCAGTGCCGGGATCGCTGCATACCAAAGTCAGCCCGGAAAATTCAAAGGCATCCCTCAGCTGGGAGGGACTTTCCGCCTCCAACAATGTGATCCTTTCCGTTTCTATGGGAAGCTGGGCGGTACACCACCACCCGGGGCACCGGCGCAGTCCCAACCCTTCCCCCTGCTGTTCATAAGCGTAGGGCCCGGTTCCCAGGGGACGCTGGGCATCCACCTCGCCGGCCTTAACAATGGGCACATCCAGCAGCAGGGGCAGATTTTCATAGGGGGTGGTCAGCGTGATCTGCAGCTGCCCATCCTCGGTAACGCTGATGGTATCCACATAACCAAACCGTCCCTGATAGGCCTGGCTTTCCCTTGCGGCCTCCAGACTCGCCGCCGCATCGGCAGCGGTGAGGGATGAGCCGTCCGAGAATGTCGCCTGAGCCAGCTGGAAGGTGTAGGTCTTCATGTCCCATGACAGCTCATAGCTCTGGCACAGAACCGGCCAGACCTGGTAGCTCTGATCCACCGCGAACAGCCCCTGATAGACCAGCGAAAAAATCGCCTTGTTGCTGTAATCGGTGCAACTGTAGGGATTCATCCCCCGATCCGGGTAATAGGGCAGGCTGGTCTGGGTCTCCGACTCCTGAACAGCCGGCTCCGTGGTCTCCCCCTGAGACAGGGCGTTGCCGGTGGGCACATAGGGATCATCCTCCCCACCACAGCCGGAAAATAACCCCAAAATCAGGGCAGTGGACAACAGTAGTGCCGCTATTCGTTTCATGGACAGCCCTCCTTGCAAACGATGATCGCACCTTGAGAGCCACGCAGACCTCCGGTGACCCGGTGGGACCAGAAGCGGTGGCTTTGGCAGACGGTGCAATCGGTGCTGATCTGAATCCGCCGAACCCCTGCCTGCTCCAGCACCCGTGCGTTTAGCCCTTTTAGGTTTACATAATACTTGTCTCCATCCCGACAGATGAAGGGGTCTGCCTGATTTCCAAAGGCATCCTTCATGGCCTCCGGCACATCCCGATCCGTCTGGAAACAGCAAACGCCGATATTGGGTCCGATGGCCGCTCGGATATTTTCAGGGTCACAGCCATAAGCCCGGGTCATAGCCGCCACGGTCTTTCCGGCAATGGCAGAGGCGGTGCCACGCCATCCGGCATGGACAGCCCCCACCGCACCGGTCGCCGGGTCGTGGAGCAGAATCGGAGTGCAATCCGCTGTGAAGATCGCCAGTGCCACCCCCGGCTCGTTGGTGATCAGGGCATCGCATTCCGGAAGCTCTTCCCGGAACAATCCAGAGCCGCAGTGCTCACGCCCCACCTTTCGTACGATATCCGTGTGGGTCTGATGGGAAAGTACCAGATTTTTTACATCAAAATCCAGAGCGTCCCCCAGAATTTCATAGTTTTTCAGCACATTTCCCCATTCGTCTCCCCGGTGGATGCCGATGTTCAGGCTTTGCAGATACCCTTGGCTGACCCCTCCGAAGCGAGTGGTGAAGCCGTGGGGTACGGTGATTTCCGGGTCACGCAGATATTCCAACGTGCCCTTTCGTACTGTTTCCATGGACATCAGCCGCTGACCTTATCCTTCTGCATACAGCACTTCTTATACTTCTTGCCGCTGCCGCAGGGGCAGGGATCATTGGGACCAATCTTCTTTTCCTTACGCACCGGCTGCTTCTTCACCGGGGCATTGGTGGTGGCACCGGTGCCGGTCTCCTTGGCGACACGCTGACGCTTGACCTCCTGGGTGGGCTTCAGCCGCACCAGGAACATCCGGCGAACCGTCTCTTCCCGGATGGCCTCGATCATGGCACTGAACATCTCATAGCCCTCTTCCTTGTATGCCACCACCGGGTCATGCTGACCGTAGGCACGAAGACCAATACCCTGCTTCAGATCGTCCATGGCATCGATGTTGTCCATCCAATACTCGTCCACCACCCGGAGCATGACCACACGTTCCAGCTCTCGCATGACTTCGGGGGTCAGCTCCTGCTCCTTGCGCTCATAGGTCTGAACCGCCAGCTCATACAGCCCCTCGGTGACTGCCTGGGCAGTGGGCTTTTCCGGCACCTCATAAGCACCCTTGGCAAAATAGACTCCCTCAAACTGCTGCAGCAGCTGTGCCATGGCATCCCCATCCAGCTGACCGTTGCCGCTGATGGCAGTGGTAACGGAGGACTCCACCAGCGCACGGAGCATGGAGAGCATATTATCTCTCAGGTTCTCACCATCGAGCACCTTCTGACGCTGGGCGTAGATGACCTCACGCTGGGTGTTCATTACATCGTCATATTCCAGAACGTTCTTTCTGACCCGGAAGTTCCGGCTTTCCACGTTCTTCTGGGCATTTTCCACGGCGTTGCTGAGAATCTTGGCATCAATGGGGGTGTCCTCATCCAGACCCAGCGCATCCATCATGCCCATGACTCTGCCGGTGGCGAACAGACGCATCAGGTCATCCTCCAGACTCAGGTAGAACCGGCTTTCACCGGGATCACCCTGACGACCGGCACGACCACGAAGCTGATTATCAATACGCCGGGACTCATGCCGCTCGGTGCCGATGATCACCAGACCGCCGGCGGCACGAACCTTTTCCGCTTCCTCGGCGATGGTCTCCTTAAACTGCTTCAGAAGCTGGCTATATTGCTCCCGGATCCCCAGGATCTCAGGGTCTTGGGTCTCGGAATAAGCATCCGCCTCAGCCAGCAGCTCCTCAGGATAGTCCATCTTCCGCAGCTGCTCCTTGGCAAGGAACTCCGCGTTGCCGCCCAGCATAATATCCGTACCACGACCTGCCATGTTGGTGGCGATGGTCACGGCACCGAATTTACCGGCCTGAGCGACGATCTGGGCTTCCTTTTCATGGTACTTGGCGTTGAGGACGCTGTGGGGCACACCGGCCTTTTTCAGCAGCTTGCTCAGCACCTCACTCTTTTCAATGGACACCGTGCCCACCAGCACCGGCTGTCCCTTTTCGTGGCAGGCGATCACATGATTGACGATGGCACGGAATTTTCCTGCCTCGGTCTTATATACCACATCCGTATGATCCACCCGGGCAATGGGCTTATTGGTGGGAATCTCCACCACATCCAGCCGGTAAATGGTGGCAAATTCTTCCTCCTCTGTCAACGCCGTACCGGTCATGCCGGAGAGCTTGTCATACAGACGGAAGAAATTCTGGAAGGTGATGGTGGCAAGGGTCTTGCTTTCGCTGGCAACGGTGACCCGCTCCTTGGCTTCGATTGCCTGATGCAGACCCTCGTTGTAGCGTCTGCCGTACATCAGTCGGCCGGTGAATTCGTCAACAATGATGATCTGGCCGTCCTTGATGACATAGTCAATGTCCTTTTTCATCACGCCCCGGGCCTTCATGGCCTGATTGATGTGATGGGAAAGGGTGGAATTTTCACTGTCGGAAAGGTTTTCCACGCC
>CAZENN010000081.1:0-8996 GCA_964513605.1 uncultured Oscillospiraceae bacterium | reverse complement strand
AAGAACACCACAAACCGCACACCGGGCCCATCCACCGTGCCGAAGCTTTCCGTGGAATGGATATAGCCTTCCATGGCGATTAAATCTTCTCGTGGAACGTACGGGAGATGACCTCGTCCTGCTGTTCCTTGGTCAGTTTGACGAAGTTGACAGCGTAGCCGCTGACACGGATGGTCAGCTGGGGATACTTTTCAGGGTGTGCCTGTGCATCCAGCAGAGTCTCCCTGGTGAAAACGTTGACGTTCAGGTGGTGACCACGCTTCTCAGTATAACCATCCAGCAGCTGTACCAGATTATCGATCTGTTTTTCGGTTGCTTTCATAATATTTTCCTCCTTTTGGAATTTCAGGGAATGGGATCACTCGTCAGCATCCAGTCCCTCGAACAGGGTGGGGACATTGGCGCAGGAGTTGCACTCCAGATCATCGGGCTTCAGCCCCAGATCGCTCAGCTCCACGCCCAGGTCGCCGAAGTCGCCCATGAACAGCTCGTCATCCTTGCCCAGCGCACCGGGGATGATGGAGAAGGTATTGGAGATGCCGTCCTGTGCGTCCTTGAAGGACAGCTTGGCAACAGAGGACAGGGATGCAACCGCACCCTTCTGATCACGGCGATGCATGGGGTTGGCACCGGGAGCAAAGGCTTCGCCCTTCTTACGCCCGTCCGGGGTGGCACCGGTGGCCTTGCCATACACCACATTGGAGGTGATGGTCAGGATGGAGGTGGTGGGAATGGAATCCCGGTAGGTGTGATTCTTGCGGATATACTCCATGAACTTATGCAGCACCATGTTGGCCAGACTGTCCACACGGTCGTCGTCGTTGCCATACTTGGGGAAGTCACCCTCCACCTCGTAGTCAACGGCCAGACCGGTCTCGTCACGGATGACCTTGACCTTGGCATACTTGATAGCGGACAGGGAGTCCGCCACAACGGACAGACCGGCGATACCGGTGGCGAACCAACGGGTGACCTTCTTGTCGTGCAGAGCCATCTGGATCTTCTCGTAGCAATACTTGTCATGCATATAATGGATGACATTCAGGGTATTGACATACACCTTACACAGCCACTCCATCATGGCATCGAAACGCTCCATAACTTCGTCATAGTCCAGATATTCGGAGGTGATGGGACGGTACTTGGGACCGACCTGCTTTCTGGACACTTCGTCTACGCCGCCGTTGATGGCGTACAGCAGGCACTTTGCCAGATTGGCACGGGCACCGAAGAACTGCATTTCCTTACCCAAACGCATGGAGGAGACGCAGCAGGCGATGGCGTAATCGTCGCCGTGGGTGTAGCGCATCAGATCATCGTTTTCGTATTGCAGGGAAGAGGTCTCAATGGAGACTTTGGCACAGTACCGCTTAAAGTTCTCAGGCAGACGGGTAGACCACAGAACGGTCAGGTTGGGCTCGGGGCTGGGTCCCAGGTTGTACAGGGTGTGCAGATAGCGGTAGGACATCTTGGTAACAAAGTGCTTGCCGCAGGTGCCGACACCGGCCAGGGACTCGGTGACCCACTGGGGATCGCCGGAGAACAGCGCATTATACTCAGGGGTACGGGCAAACTTGATCAGGCGCAGCTTCATAATGAAGTGGTCAACGATCTCCTGGATCTCCTTCTCGGTGAAGGTGCCCTCTGCCAGGTCACGCTCGGCGTAAATATCCAGGAAGGTAGAAGTACGTCCCAGACTCATAGCAGCACCGTTCTGCTCCTTGACAGCTGCCAGGTAGCCGAAGTACACCCACTGAACCGCTTCCTTGACGTTCTTTGCAGGCATGGAGATGTCGTAGCCGTAGGAAGCGGCCATCTTCTTCAGATCCTTCAACGCTCTGATCTGTTCGGACAGCTCTTCACGGTCACGGATAACGTCAGATTGCATGGTGGAGTCGGTTCGTGCCTTCTGCTCTTCCTTGTCTTCGATCAGACGATCCACACCGTACAGTGCCACACGGCGGTAGTCACCGATGATACGTCCACGACCATAGGCATCAGGCAGACCGGTAATGATGTGACTGGACCGGCAGGCTCGCATCTCAGGGGTGTAGGCATCGAAGACACCGGCATTATGGGTCTTGCGGTGCAGCGTAAAGAACTCCTTAACATCGGGGTCCATGGTGTAGCCGTTGTCAGCACAGGCCTTCTCTGCCATGCGGACACCGCCATAGGGCATCAGGGCGCGCTTAAAAGGCTTATCGGTCTGGAAACCGACGATCTGTTCCTTGCTCTTGTCCAGATAACCGGGTCCGTGGGAGGTGATGGTAGAGATGACCTTGGTGTCCATGTCCAGAACACCGCCGGCTTCCCGTTCCTGACGGGTCAGCTCCATGACCTGATCCCACAGATCCAGAGTATTCTGGGTCGGACCTTCCAGGAAAGATTCGTTGCCGTCGTACATCGTGAAATTATGTCGAATAAAACTTCTCAGGTCAACTTCGCGGACCCAGCTTCCTTCCTGGAAGCCGCGCCAACCCTCATAGAGATACTGTTTCTCCATAATAACTGCTCCTCTTATAACATATGTATAGTAGTTCGCAATAACGCTCGCTTACTTTAGTATATCGCATTTAGCTAAATTGTCAACCTAAGATCAGGTCAAAATTAAAACCGTTTCAATGCGCCATTGCTGATTTCACAAGCCTATTCTAACATACTTCACGGATTTCCGCAAGTGCATGAGCGCACTCCTTTTTTGTGATCGGACTGATTTACGGGCGTTTACTGCTGATGTTTTTTGTATTCCGCTCACCCGGAAACAAGACATTTGTAATCATGGTATGACACCTTTCCGCAGATGCCGTCCAAACCGCCAGGAACCAGCTCCTTGACCATCAGGCACTCCGGCGCAGGCAGTCCAATGGATTCATGGGCGGTGATGCCAAAAGGCTCAGAGGTCACAAAGCCACGGCTGCGGTAATTCATGGGATTGCCCTCCACGATGACTGCCTTGTACCCCAGCCGTACTTCCTTTTCAAAGCCGTATTCGATCAGCTCCTTGGAAATGTGCTGCCGCTGCAGCTCGGTTTTGACAGCCACCGGGGACAGGAGCAGCAGTTCGTTTTCGTATCTGCCCTCCAGATGGAACCGGGAGAACATGACATAGCCAATGGGCGCATCGGTTTCATCCACCATGATCAGCTCCAGTTCCGGAAGATAAAACCGCTTACTGCGGATCTCTTCCACAAGGGAGCGAACCAGTTTTCCTTCCTCGGCGTTTTCGTGGGCGGTGAATACTGCTTCCACCAGCTCCAGCGAAGGAACCAGGTATTTATCTTCCATAGATTTGATGATTCTCATTTTACAACCTCCAAATTCTTATACAGCACGCGCTGGTCGTTGCCCCAACAGTCGATTCTGTTTTCCTGATAAGAATAACCATACTTCTCGTAAAGACCCACATGGTCAGTGGCAATATAGATTTTGCTGTATCCACGGTTTGCAGCCTGCGCTTCCGCATATGCCAGAACCTGACCTGCGCAGCGGTGTCCCCGATACGCAGGAACCGTGTATACGAAGCCGATCCACGGGGTCAGGCTTTCATCCCGGACTGCATCCTGACCGGTGAATGTGGCAAAGGACACCAAATTCTCGCCATCCATCAGCAAAAACAGGTCGCCCCAGCCACCCAGAGTATCATGGAAGGTACCTTTTTGCAGAAGATCCACCAGGAACCGGGCGGCACTCCAGTCGCAGGCAGAGATTTTTTGCATCAGTTCTTCCTTGTTTGCGCATTCAAAATAGTTGGTGATCTTCATTTTCCAATCTCCTTTTCTTCAATTTGTCACCTTTACGCAGGCTCTTCTGCCATTCCCGTTTTCTGCGGATCAATTCTTCTGAGCTGACAGCTTCTTCGTTCAGCTTCTGATAGCTGGCCCATCGCTCGGCATCCAGTTCGCCAAATGCAATGGCCTGCCAGATGGCACAGCCGGGTTCGTAGAGATGTCTGCAATCCGAAAAACGGCACTTCCCGATAAAACGCTCCACATCAGAAAAGGCGTCGCTTATTCCTTCGGATACCTCCCACATACCCAGCTCCCGCATACCCGGGGTGTCAATGATCATCACGCCGCTTTTCAGCCGGATGAGCTGGCGGTGGGTGGTGGTATGGCGACCCTTGCTGTCATTCTCCCGGATGCCGTTGACGGTCATGATCTCCTCCCCGGCAAGGGCGTTGACCAGGCTGGACTTGCCCACACCGGAAGACCCCAGGAACACCACGGTTTTCCCCGGCTGTAAATAGGCGTTCAGCCGTTCCAGACCGTGCCCCGTATGTGCGCTGACCACATGGATACTGACCCCGGCGGCAACACGCTCCACCTGGGTAAGGTATTCCCAGTAATCCTCCACCAGATCGGCTTTTGTCAGTAATATCACCGGAGCTGCCCCGGACTGCCATGCAAGGGTCAGATACCGCTCCAACCGCTTGGGATTAAAGTCCATGTTCAGGGACTGCATGATGAACACATAATCAAAATTCGCCGCAACCGCCTGATCTCTGGGTACAGACCCTGGCTCTCGGCGTGAGAAGAACGTGTGTCTGGGCAAAGTGGCAATGATCTGGCTGTCCCCGTTGGGGATGTAGTTGATCATCACAAAATCTCCGGTAGTGGGAAAAGCTTGCGTGCCAGCGTAGTATTCTTTGGTTTTCAGCCTTGCATGAGTCATGCCATGCCGGCAGACGATCTCATACCGCTCCTTATGCTGGGCAGTGACCCTTGCCGGGATCCCCGGCAGGTTTTTTGTATTCGGCACAATGCCGTAATCGTTGATATTCAAGTTTTTGTTCCTCCAAATTCAGTTTTGAGTTGTAAAAAAGCATATTTATCATAAAAACATCATCCTTTCTTAACAATACTAACTGAAAATGGGCGCAAAAATACCGCAGCAAAGCAGCTCTCGACCATGGCTGCATTCTGCGGTTACCACATATCCGAAAGTTACTCAAAAACGGCGCACCAAATCAGGAGGCCTGAACCCCCATCTTTATCGACGCCCATATTCAGTTAGCTGGTCACGACCTCACGAACAATCATACTTTTAAGCTCCTTTCCGTTCTGCTTGTGCAGACACTTTATAAGGAAAATATACCACCCCAGAAAACGCTTGTCAACCCGAAAGTTTTCTTCCGTAAATGACATGGACAAAAATTGATGTTGCATAAAAAATCATAGAAGTTGATATTTGGAAGATACTATGCTATTATGTCGGCATAAACGCAAAGGAGCAAGGCCATGAGAATTGAGACCGAAAGACTGATCATTACGGAATTCACCATGGATATGGCGCAGGCCGTCCATTTGAATTCTCTGGACGAGGACAACCGCCGCTTCGTCCCCGACGAAGTGTTTGAAACTGTGGAGGAGGCGGCGGACACTGTGGGCTTCCTGATGGGCGTCTACGAAAATGGTGACGGCCCCTTGGTGTACCCTGTGCTGCTGAAGGACGGCACCTACATCGGCTATGTCCAGGCTGTCCCCTTTGACGATGGCACCTGGGAGATTGGCTACCACATCGGCGGCAGTTATGCCAAGCAGGGTTATGCCACCGAAGCTGTCAAGGCATTTCTGCCAATCATCATGCCCAAGCTGGGCATTTCCAGAATTGCCGGTATTTGCGTTACGGATAACGTAGCTTCCGTAAAAGTCATGGAACGCTGTGGCTTTGTGAAAGAATATGAGGGTGTTGGTCCCTATCAGGGTGAAGAACGCCAGATCTGCAAGTATTTCTACATTCAGCCCTGTCATTGTCAATAACGAGCAGCAACGATATGTTTGACAAGCCGGGAGTGGAACTCACCCATGCTTACGATGCTTTTTTTATTATTCGGTCTTCCAATTTCAAGTCTCTTGTAGTATGATACATTTGAGGTGACTTAAATTGAAACGAATCATTGCAATTCTCTTGTGCTGCCTGCTTCTTGCCGGCTGCGCTTCGACTTCCCCCACTGCAACCACAGAACAAACCGAGTCTTTTGACACCACATCCCTTTCTACGCAGCAGACGCTTCCCCCGGACCCCACACAGTCCAGTTCTATAGAGCCGGAGACGGAACCGGAGACCGAACCGGAGACCGTGCCGGAGACGGAACCGGAGACCGTGCCGGAGACGGAACCGGAGACTGAACCGGAGACCGTGCCGGAGACGGAGCCGGAGACCGTGCCGGAGACCGAACCGGAGACCGAACCGGAGACGGAGCCGGAGACCGAACCTTTGGATTCCATAGATGCATACATACAAGCCATGTCTGTAGAGGAACGTGTGGGGCAGCTTTTCCTTGCCCGTTGTCCTTCCGAAAATGCGGTCAACGATGTAAGCGAATACCATCTGGGCGGTTATGTCCTGTTTGCCCAGGATTTTTCTGATGAGACTCCCTCCAGCGTAGCCGAAACCGTTGCCGCCTATCAGGCTGCCGCTTCCATTCCCATGCTGATCGCGGTAGACGAGGAGGGCGGAACGGTCACCCGGGTCAGCCGGTATCCTGCATTCCGTGACACCCCATTCCTGTCACCCAGAGAAATTTACGCTTCGGGCGGCATGGATGCCATTCGTGAAAATGAAGCGGAAAAATGCCGTCTGCTGTCTTCTCTTGGCATCAATGTGAACCTGGCCCCGGTCTGCGACATCACCACAGACCCGGAAGCTTTTATGTACCCCCGTTCCCTTGGCGAAAGCCCGGAGGTCACAGGACAGTTTGTGCAGGCCATGCTGGACACCATGTCAAGCAACGGCGTTGGCAGCATTTTGAAGCACTTCCCCGGCTACGGGAACAATACGGACACCCACGTTGCCATCGCCGTTGATGAGCGTAGTCTCGAACAGCTGGAAAGCTGTGATCTGGTTCCCTTCCAGATGGGCATTGATGCCGGCTGCGGTGCTATCATGGTCAGCCACACCTTCATCAACTCCATTGACAGCTCTCTTCCTGCCACCCTTTCTCCAAAGGTCAATGCTTACCTCCGGGAGCAGATGGGCTTTGACGGTGTTGTGGTGACCGACGATCTGGTCATGCAGGCCATTACAGACCTTTATGGCGCGGGAGAAGCGGCAGTGATGGCGGTCCTCGCCGGAAATGACCTGCTGTGCTCCACCGAATATCAGACACAGTACAACGCTGTGCTCAAGGCCTGTAAGGACGGCCGCATTTCGGAAGAGCGAATCAACGAATCGGTCCGCAGGATCTTAACGTGGAAATGTGAAATGGGTCTTCTTGAGCTATAAAACCCACATAAATACATTGCATTTTTCACAATTTTACGTTGACTTTTTCCTAAAAAAGTGGTACTATTTCCATAGTGCCGTGACAAAGGCTCTGTCTTTTGTTTCAGAAGTCCTTTCCGTTTTTCGGCTTGACAAATCAAATTGTCTGGTATATCATATTCGTGGACATCACACGACTGACGGAAAGATCGCGGGCTACCGCGGGGGAGTGTGATCGTCGTCTTCGCCGACCGTCTGGGCAATTCGATTCCAATAGAATCGGATTGCCCTTTTTATTTTATAATTTCATGATCAAGGAGCAATTTATGAGCTTTACATACAAGGGCCTTTCGGGGCAGCTTCAGAAGCACACCGTCACCGAGGAGGAGGTCAACCGTCAGCTGCAGCGGCTTTTGCAGCAAAGTCCCAGAATCACCCAGATCACCGACCGCCCTGCCCAGCTGGGGGACGAGGTGGTGCTGGACTATGCCGGTTTCTGCGGTGAGACCCAGTTTGCCGGCGGCACTGCCGAGAAGCAGACCCTGGTTCTGGGCAGCGGTATGTTCATCCCCGGCTTTGAGGAGCAGCTGGTAGGAGCAAGTATCGGTCAAGAGGTCACCGTCAACGTCACCTTCCCGGAGCAGTACCACAGTGCGGAGCTTGCCGGAAAGGATGCCCGGTTTGCGTGCAAGATTCACGAGATCCGTGAAAAATCCCAGTATCAGCTGGACGACACCTTCGCCAAAGAAGTGGGCGAATGCGAAAATATGGAGGCCATGCGCCAGCGTCTGGGCGAAAGCCTTCAGGCCTATGCCGATGAGCAGGGCGAGATGGAGCTGCAAGACCAGCTGCTGCGTCAGGCCGCCACATCTTTGGAGGTCAGCTTCACCCAGGAGCAGCTGAACAAAGCGGTGGACGAGCAGATGGACGTGATGAAAGCCCAGCTTGCACAGCAGGGGCTGAGTCTGGAAATGTATTGCAGCTTCATGAAAACCACGGAGCAGGCCCTCCGGGAGGATGCGAAGCCTGCGGCGGAGGCTGCCCTGAGAAATCAGGCAGCGGTGGAAGAAATCGTCCGTCTGGAGAACATCACCGTAACGGAGCAGGAAATGGCAGAGGCAAAGGCCATCATCTGCCGCCGCAACGGCATTACCATGGAGCAGCTGAAGCAATATTACGATGCCGGCTTTGAGCAGGCAGTGATCAAAAGTGTACAAACCGGGAAGGTCATGTGTCTGATTCGGGACACTGCCCAGATCACGGTGGTATCATAAATTATGTCTATCATGTGCCGATCGCACAAAATCAAGGAGGAATACTGACTATGGCAATCGAATTTGTTGATGGCAAGTATGTGGACGAGAACGGCAAGGTTACCCTTGACCCCACCGTCTACAAGGACTGGCAAATCGCTGAGGAAGCAGAGAAGACTCTGCCCAGCGTGGACTTTTTCCGTGAGAAGCTGGGTCTGCTGCCCGAGGAGATCATCCCCTACGGCAAGACTCCCAAGATCGACTTCATTAAGGTCATGAACCGTCTGAAGGATAAGCCCGACGGAAAGTTCATCGAGGTCACCGCCATTACTCCCACCCCCTTTGGCGAGGGTAAGTCCACCGTCTCCCTGGGTCTGATCGAGGGTCTGGGTTACATCGGCAAGAATGTCGGCGGTGCTCTGCGTCAGCCCTCCGGCGGTCCTACCATGAACGTGAAGGGTACCGCAGCCGGCGGCGGCAACGCCCTGCTGATGCCCATGACCGAGTTCTCCCTGGGTCTGACCGGCGACATCAACGATA
>CAZENN010000080.1:0-9016 GCA_964513605.1 uncultured Oscillospiraceae bacterium | reverse complement strand
AAAAAAATGAGGCAGCCCATTATTGCTAACACAGGGACGATTCTCTCGTTTCCTTATATTTACAGTTCTGAGGGACAAGCGGACAGCTGAACCGTCCCCCGGCTTGTGCTAAATTGATGAATTGATATAGCGAATTGCTTTTTCTATTTCGTGCCGTTTTTTTCGGCTTGTTTTTTTATCAAGTTCCTTCGACAATTCAACACGGAGGAGTATTTTTGATCTTCTCAAATATGAAACCTGTAATTGTTCTTTTTGCTCAGGGTCCAAGAAGATGAATTTGAGTACTCGCCTGTAAGACATGAATGACCGTATTTTTTTCTTTTGGCCATCATTGCAGATGATTTTTATTTTATGTCGATGTACATCCATTTCGCGAGGATAAAACAAACGCGCATAACTTTCTCCGAGACTATTTCCGGCAAACGAAAACTCAAGATTAAACTGCACTACATTTACCGTTTCGGTTATGTAGTCTCCCTTTCGTTTATCAATGATTGCTTGGATAGCCACTCTGTAGTGAAGCGTTAATGCAACAGTACCATAAATCAGAAATAACGCAAGGTACACAATCAGAGAAAAACCCGCAAAATACATGACGCCAAACGCCAATGCGATGAGTAGCGTATCAACCATTATTTGCACACTAGCTTCCTGCATATATGGATGCACTCTAAATTCAATTATTCTTTCAGGTATTCTCATGCGAAGTTCCTCTCTTCGAGACGACTTGCTCCGATATCGATGTATCCGCCTGCCATTGATTCAATCGACGTAGTAAGCGTCTTTCCCAAATTTGTACTTATAAAATGGAGGCACAGGGACGGTTCGTTCTCTCGTTTCCTTATATTTACGGTTCTGAGGGACAAGCGGACAGCTGAACCGTCTCCTCGTCACTCACATTGTAATCACTTCTGGCGTTTAGTTTAACACATCTGTCAACGGAAATCAATTTTAATCATCCCCGAAGGGGATACCTTTTCTCTTCTTTCTTAGTTCTTCTCTGAAACGACAGCTTTAGAGAAGAGAGAATAGTGAAGAAACGACAACTTTCTGACGAAAGCTGTCGTTTCTCTTGGTGCGGGTGACAGGACTCGAACCTGCACGGCGATGCCAGAGGAACCTAAGGGTGGTGTCACCTTAGTGAAGGTTTTATAAATCTCCTGTGTATCAATATATCGATTGCCGTCCGATATCAAACACATATACTTTGAGTATATTTACGATAACGGTTTAGGAAACACAGCCTGGAGTCCCATTTTGCGTATATTGTCCAAATAATGCATAATCTCGCTGGAGGTATACACCCTTTCTCCTTCCTTGTCAACCTTTTCAACCATAGCTCGAAACAGCAATGCATATTCAAATGACAGTGAGGTATCAAAAACACCCAGATCATCTGTGTTGATACAGACCTGCATAGGCAAAGTAGAACCATCCAGATCCGCATCTTTCAAACCGTCACTGTTCAGGCGGAAAATAGGATGATTGGCATAGCTCCCGAAGGTACCGATCAAAACATTGGAGGTCGGATTACACTCAATGATGATTCCCTTATGTTCCAAATAGGTACGCAGTGCATCCTGAGCCTGTCTGACAACCTTCCGGTATCCCGGTGTAATGGGAACTGTAATAGATTCCGCTCCCTTTATTCTTTCATGGTAACCGTAATGGTAGTAATAACACAATCCGGCTACCTCCCGGTCATTACGCAGTGATGTCAGTTCTAAGCGGGTATGGCTGATCTGGAACTGATCGTATCGGCAGTTATAGAACCGAGGCTCGACAAAGCTCGTTGACTGATACAGCTGCGGCGCATCGCCGCGCAGCATCATGCTGTTGTAATAGTCCAAAAGTGTGACAGACCATTGGTTTTTCCGGATCGCATCACCGTATATTTCCCGCATGTACCGCAGTGCTTCCTGCTGCAGCATTCCGTATTGCTGCGGATCCATTTGAATATTCAGATCTCTGCCCCGGTAGAGGAGCCATACCAGATTATCCAAATAGTTTTGCTTCGGCAGCACAATACATTCCGACTTTGTGCGATAATGGGTGATTGGATCCACTCCCAGTGCCAAAGCGTGGCCGATGCGGTCCCCGCGCTGCAGCTCCAAAAAAGAAACAGCCTCGTCAATGGCTCGCAGGCCGTCAGCAATATCATAAAAATCTTCACCTGCATGATAGGTAGAACAGATCCGGCTTTCCGGCGGTCCAATCATTGTGCTCAAACCGGAGAGACTGCCAGTTTGCAGACTTCTGAGATACCGAAATGCTGTAGCAAACACTTCAGGTCTGCAATCCACCTCGTTGGCACATCCATCAATGCCCCGAATCCGCCCGCATAAATAATTGGAAACCGCCAGCGCATCTGCTGTTGCGATAGTCGTTTGTTTTACCTCTTCTCTCAACGCCTCATGCCTGCAGCACAAAACGAACGGCAGTATTTTGCTATAGCTGGTATCCTTTTTCTTCGGATAATGCAAAACGTAGAAATGAGGCTCCTTTGACAATTGACCGCTATGGAGTGCTTGCTCAAATTCGACCTCTGTCAAGTACGGCGATGCAGCATAGGGTCGGTCAGCAAACCATTTGGCAAGATCGTATCTGCGGACCTTTTCAAAGAGTACAGATGGGTTCGGCTTCGGGCTAAAGCGGGATTCCAGCGATTTAACAGCATCGGTTTTTATAGGCGCATTCAGTGCCATCCGGTAGGCTTCCCACCAATACGGATCGTTCTCCCAGATCAGATCCTTGCGCTTTTCATAGTTGGCAAAGTTTTCAAAGCCGACCTGCTTGTTGACCTGTATCATTTCTCCCCGGAATGCCGTTTTAACAAGAAGGTAAAAGTAAAACAGCTCCTGCTCAAACTCTGTAAATGCTCCCGAGAAGCACGCATAAAAGCAGGAATACAGGAAGTTCCGTTCTCCTGCAAGAATACGGTACGGCGAATCCGCCACAGGAAGAAAAATATGGCGTTCCAGTGCGTAATCCATACATACAGCCTGACCATCCGGTATGGGGATCGGCATACCATAACACAGTCTGAGCAGCCTTGTTGTATCAGCGGTATCCGCCACACTGCTGAAACGCTGAAAAGCAACTCTGAAAAACTCATCCTTGCTGCAAAATCGGGCAACCTTTGTGGAACATTGCCCCCCTGCTCCGGCTGAAGAGGCCGTGACAGCAGATGTGAAATCCTGTGAATGCAGTGCCTTGAACAGCGTAGCCCGTGCCAGTGCCGCAAGCCTGACACGTTCATCAATGGCGATTACATTATCCTCCGGTCCTCTTCCGGTCACAGACTGTAACAGCATTGGAAAACCGCTGAGCCACTCTGATGACTCCGCAGGATAATTCATCAGCTTATACCAGGATAATGCGAATGACTGGGTTGAACCGTTTAAGTGACAGTGGTTTTCCGCAAGCCCCTGGTTTAGCATCTGCTCCAGAATACCGTTGTCTGTTTTGATCGTCGCAGGCCAGGCGAATTTCACTCTTGTAACCGGAGAAAGAACATCGCAAAATGCAATATATGCGCAAACCACCGTATCCTGACTCAGAAGATGGTAAACCTCTCTCCATCTCAGCACATCTTTAAATCTGCATACAGGTGTATCTCCCTGGAGTGTAAGTACTTGGCGTCCAAACTCAACCAGTGGCAGAAAAACAGAAGCATTGGTATGAAGCTGCTGGGACAGTTTCCGTGTAATCTGACTCAAATACTGAAATATCTGTATTTGTTCATCTGCCGAATACCCCCACAATGCAGTATCCGCATAGCGCAGAAATACCTCTTGCTCATTTTTCTGATAATCGAGCCGATAGGGATTCTGCCGAAGATTGTTCAGGATCCGTTCCGGCGGTATCCGCCGGAACAGAATATCCAATAGCTTTCCCAGTGTATCCATAAGCAATCACCATCCAGCTTAGAGCTTGTTTGCCGTTTGCTCATCGATCTTACAGATCTGACATACTCTCTTCAGTTCTTTCTTAAAGGTATTCCAGAAGGCTGTGGGGGTCAACGAATTTGTATTATAATCCATTAGTATAGCACTAAAATCAAAGGCAACATCCTGCGAAAACAGCTTTCCGTATTTTTCCTTGAATTTAAGGCATTGGTCAGTCAAAGCATACTCGGCTATTTCAAGCTTTTTTGTTCCATCGGTATCCTTGACCTTTGTGTTTAAGCACACCTTCACCAGCTTTGCCGCGGCTTTGATATTATGAAGATCCGTAACACATCCATCATACATCGTACCTACCCGCCAGTCGATATCCTGGACACACAGAGCAATATCCTGCTGGTAAACATTGTTTTTATCCGGATAGACACAATTGATAATATCCCGAAGCCCCCGCTGCAGCATAGGGGGAACATTATCGTTTCCTTTATTGATCCCCTCCATGGCACTATCTGCCTCCGAAAGTAAGGCTCCCAGAGCCTCCATAAAGCTGCCGGTAATTGTTTTTTTAAGATGGCTGAACCTCTTGGTGATCTTATTCTGAACATCCCAGTTTGCCGCCACAGTCAAAGTCGCCATCTGAATTTCATACAGCCAAGCCTGGGAGGTCTGCGAATTGATCAGGTTCAGGTTTTTGCCTCGCCCCAACGAAAGCGCCAGGGTAATGAGATGCATGAAGCTGAATTTTTCCAGGGTTTCTTTTCCGGGCTCACACCACGCCGCCTCTTGCTCATCCCTGGGCAGATACTCCCGGTAAAGATAGCGCATCACAAATCGCTGCTGGTCGGTATAGTCATCCCCCTTGGGCTTTTGAGCTGAAACCACCCGGCATTTATCACTGATATTCATCCGCTCCGGAACAAAAAAGGTATCCGGAAGATGACAGGCCTGGAACGAGAAGTCAAAGATCACCAGACCATCTTCCCGATTATCTGCAGCCCGCCGCATTTGCCGCAGTGCCGCTTTGTGATGGAGAATGCTGATACAGGTACGAACCGCAAACAACAGATAAAAATCTGTGGCTGTCCGATGCTTCTTTTCCAGCTCATACATATACGAAACAAAGTCGGAATAGGTCATATTGTACGTTTTAGGAGCATCATTATGATATACGCTGCTCAAAAGCTCAGCACTGCGGTGAAGCCGTTCCGACGGGACCGAATTGGCGATTTCTCTGATCGATCTGGTGCATTCTCCCGGAAGCTTTGCCTCAATCCATTCGTTTAAGAAGTAATTTTCAAAGAGGGGGATATTGACTTCCAGAATCTCCACCCGCTCCATAATATGCGCTTTCAATTCCTCAGGGGTCACATTGGCACTGACCTTGGGCTCGGGAACATCCTTCATGGATGAAAGCAGCCTGAGTAGCTGTGCCAGTCCTCGCAGTGTGGTGGGAATAATATTGTGGAAATAGTCGCTAGGTGCGGCAAATACTATTCCTGTCTTTCTGTAAATATAACGCAGAATCAATGCCTGGGCAGAAATATCTGTTTCCTGGATCTGAGCGTCCAACAATATATTCTTTCCGGTTTCATCCTCATAACCGATGGTCATCCGTTCTCCGTACTGAATAGCACAGCTGCTCAACTTCGGCAGATGTATTGTATGGGTTGGGGGAATCAATTTATCGATATATTTGCTTTCGATTTTTTGGAGCTTTTCAATATCGATCGTTTTGTGCTTAAGACTGGGGTCAAATGCTTTGATTTTATCTTGGAGAACCACCTTGCGTAGCAAATCGATGTCTGTGGCCATCAGGATCACAACATTTGGAATGCTCAAGAATTTCCGGATATCCTCCAGCACCTCAGTTCCTGCATAAATCTGTGCGTCTGTATCGTCCAACTGAATCACCAGGAACCGATGATCCCGGACCTCTGTTGCCACAAATTCCAGAAGCATATTGGTAAGCTCATAAAGATTTTGCTTCAGCAAGGAGCTGTCGCCCATCTCGTTGATCTCGATCAGGCTCTTGATTTCTGCTCCCTTACGATACTTGATGGAATTGATTCCCCGGAGACACCGCTGAAATTGCTGCAGTAATTCATTCTTCTGGGCTTCTGTGGGGTTACCCAGCTTAAAGCCCCGGCCATCACAATTTTTGCTCCACCGGTCCTCGGCCATGCGGTACATACGGGATAAAATGACTCCCAGAATACTTTGCGTTTCCTCCATAACAGTCGGGTCGATGGGCGGCAGGACCTGAAAGGTGCAATCAGTGAACATGCTGTCCTTCAAATTGCGATCAGACATCGCCTTTGAAAAAGACACCATGGTACTGGTCTTGCCTTGCCCGCGTTCCCCGGAGAATGCAATAATATTCTGGGAGTATCCATATAATTCACGGCAAACATCCAGCTTATTAAAAGCCTTTGCGTGAGTTACGATTTCGCACAGCGCATTTGCTGCCTGTTGATAGGCAGGATACATAAACTCATTTTCATTGTGAATATCTTTGGAAACGATGAGCTTGTGCTCCTTGCCTTTTTTCGCAGTAAAAAACATAATGAGACCTTCCCTTTTTAATTATATTTCGTCACCGTCAGGGCGCAGCTGTACACAGCTACCCTGACCGTGATTTTTTATCATCGAGTGGGACACTTGACGTTATCCCAACAAAAGGAAAGGTAATACGGTATCAGACTATCGTTTCCCGGATCAAAGCTCAGGAAAAACGGCTGAACCACTTTTTCTGCAAAAATTCTCTTGCTTTTAAAATATAAACATTGCGGCGCATATTGCTTCTTATCCGGAAATCCAAATAGGAACCTGCCTGACCTCCGTCTGCCCAGTCATCGGCAGACACCAAATTAATGTCCCAGTCACTGAGCTTCTGCCCGCAGCGGTAAATCCGATCAATAAACCGTCTTCCATTGCCTTTCAGTTCTGCTAAGGCTTTTTTCTCGTCCTCATCGGCTCCGTTACCCGGTTCCGTTTGGTCCTCATCCAGCGAAAGCTGGTCTATAAATTCATTCAATGCCGCACACCGCTCGCCTTGGTCATAGTACTCTTTTTCAATCAATACCAGTGCGGGAATAAACCAATGATATCTGCGCGGAACGGTATAGGTAGACAATTCTCCGGCTTTGAACATACACCGGACTTCTTTTGAGACCGGGTTGTAAACAAAATTCATCGCAGCCAATCCGCAGTCCACCAGAACGGTCAGGCAGGCCAGGGCACTGTGTATATTCACCCGTCCCAGCTCCTGCCCGGCTTCCGATATACATTTGCACAGTGAGATCACATCCGGGCTTTCTGCATAAGCGCTTGGCATAAAGCGCTTTTTGTTTGTGCTGATCTCATATGCTTCATACTCAGAATCTGTACCAAGTCTATAAAAAATATCCTCAACCATCCGGTTGTAAGTGTTATAATCCTCCGGGGCTTCACCATTACCTTCCACAGAAAGCTGGGAGGTGATCTGCTGTAGTTTCCCCAGCGGATCCCACAGTTTTCTAATCAACTGGGAGTTTTCCACAAACAATGCCCATATTGCATCATTCACGTCCGCTTTTTTTCCAAAATTCGTTACGACCTTGTGCGTATCGAAGAGAACCGTTTTTTCTAGCTGTCTGAAGGGTTCTTTGCTAGCCTGATAGTTGTATTTGATATCAATACCGTAAGTTTGGCAGAAATCGTATACATGGACAGCAGACAGGAAAAATGAGATCAGTTGAACCTTTTGCCGCTGCAGCAGGTCGTTTTTATTTTGGAGCGTCCTAATCAGGAAAGAGAATTTATCCGGATGCTCCTTGTCTGCACCTGCCTCGTCCTGCAATACCTCGATAACCTCTGTACAGACTTTGTTAAATGCCTCTGTGGAGATGTCGCCGCCAACTGCAACGCCGGTGGCCCATATATATTCCTCAGTATCACCTGACAGTGTCTTGATATACTCCATGCCATGGGTGTATACCATGGGAAAGAAGCTCTTGTTGTCATGAAGCTTTTTAAAATAGACAGTATACGGTCTGCCCCGATATTGCCAATTGACTGGCTGCCAGGTTTCTGCCGGGTTCAGAAGTTTACTTTTAGGAATAGGGAAAGAGTAACGGTAGCTTGTATTGGGTTCATTTAGCTTTTGCAAGCAGTTTGAGATCCGCAGCGACAGATCCTTCAGGTCATTGCCGCGCTGCTTTTTTACATAGGTTATCCTGCGCATTAAGGAGGTGTCTATCAACGCAGGTGCCTCATTGATCGCATAGATCCATATATCGGTCGCAGCTACGAGATTCCGGTGAACATAATAGCGGTCGTTGTCGCTAAATTCTTCTGCCTCCCAGATCTCCTCCAACTCCTGACAAATCAGGCTTTCAAAATCATGAAGCACTTTTGCCACACCGCGGCCGTGAAGCATAATGTCATCGACCAAGAGAACTCGTGGGAAGGAACCGTTTTTTTGATAACACTGGGCAAATTCACCCGCATATAGCAGAAGTGCATTTTGTGTCATAATCCGTTCTGCCTTTTCCATGCGCTCTTTTTCTTCGAAATTCATTCGCAAAAAGGCATTGTTCAGCGCATAACAGCGCCGAGCAAAGATCACGATATATTCATGTTTGCTCGCCCAAACATCGCTGAAGAATGTGCTGAAGCCCTGATAGTCAGAGTCATGCAGTACGGATGCTCCGATTTGCTTAAGGCTGGACATTTTCAAAAGGCATACCCCCAAAACAATCTACTGTATTCGACTCGAGGTTCGAATACGAAAAACGGACATACCCCCACAATAAAAGGATACAGTACCATTGTATCACATGAAGTCAAGTAAGCTACGCCTATGCCCCACTATTTTTTTGAATAAATTTATTCCTTAAGCCTGCTTTTTTATGAATATATATTTTATACTTATTAAGACAATCCAAAGTGGCAAAGTGAGGCACATTTCGACAAAATTTTTAAAAAATTTTTATAGGGTGTTTGCTTCCAAACGGGCCGGAACATGTGGAGTTGGGAATAGTCTAGGTTGGTGCATAAAAAGCAGGCTACACCAAATGCGTGTCATCCTTAACGGAGAAATATAAAAACCGAGTAGGATAACGAAAATACAG
>CAZENN010000079.1:0-9164 GCA_964513605.1 uncultured Oscillospiraceae bacterium | reverse complement strand
TGCCATTGCAAACCCAGACGGATTTATTTCTGTCCAATGTGCGGACGCAAATTGCCCAACTGCGGTGCAAAGATGGATGGTGATGGGAATGGCTGAGTATATCGAACGGGACAAGATTTTCTCAGTTTGGTGCAGTATGCCAGCACCAGCATCGGTAACAAGTCTGTCGGCGGCGATACATCAAACCCCGACTATAGATATTGTGCGGTGTAAGGATTGTAAGTATTTAGAAACAGATTCCGGCTTGCGATATGACAAAAGATTTTGTCTTATGCGTGGCGATTACGGCTATTGCAAGGACGATGATTTCTGTTCCTACGGAGAAAGGAGAACCGATGACTGAAAAAGAAGCCTATGGACATGCCTACCAGAACGGCTACCAAAAGGGCTTAGAAGATGGGAAGCCCAAGTGGATCCCGGTGACGGAGAGGTTGCCGGAAGATGATTTGCCAAAGAACACAAAAAAGCGCATGATTCGATGTTTGGTATATACGGACAAGGGAACCGTCAAGCCGTGCGTAAGACAGCGGTGGGAGCATTTTGACGGTCAGTTAGTACCTTGGCAATGGAGCAAAGACTTGTACGCAAAGCCAACACACTGGATGTATTATCCACAACCGCCGAAAGGAGATAGCTGATTATGCTTAACGGAATTAAGGCAACAAAGGAATTGCTTAAAGCAATGGAACAAGCCGAAAAGCCCGTGACCAAGGCCGACCGCATCC
Source organism: uncultured Oscillospiraceae bacterium (assembly GCA_964513605.1). Taxonomy (GTDB): domain Bacteria; phylum Bacillota; class Clostridia; order Oscillospirales; family Oscillospiraceae; genus Faecousia. The sequence continues at coordinate 8,439 of CAZENN010000079.1, read as the reverse complement.
GGGCTATGAGTGATGAGGAGTTGACAGAACACGAGGTGCGGACAACACAGGATGAGATGTATTATGAATGCTCGGATGGCGAAATATTTGCCATCTATGAGGATGCGATAGCTTATGAAAGGGCATGGCTCAAACAGCCTGCGGAGGAGGATAGTCATGCGTGAGATTTTGTTCCGGGGGAAGCGAAAGGACGATAAGCAGTGGGTATTTGGAGATCTTGAACACAACGGCAACAGAGTGCCAAAATGGGTTGATGGGCAAGTGATTGATCAGTCCACTATCGGACAGTTCACCGGTCTGACCGACAAGAACGGCAAGAAGATTTTTGAAGGGGATATTGTCAAATGGGATGAGCTGGAGTGGGGATGTCCACATTGTGAAATTGCAGAATGGAATTATTCTCTTTTTGATGCGAGAAAACATGATTGGAAAGAATGGTGTGAGGTCATCGGCAACATCCACGACAATCCCGAACTGCTGGAACGCCGAGGAGATTGACCATGACCCTGAAAAAAGCACTTAACATGGTCACAAAAGAATACGAGAGGGCAAAGAAGCTGGATTTTGTGAGAAATCCCCTTGCTTATGCTCTGTACAACGTCTGGAAAGCGGCAGACCGAGAACCACCGAAAGGAGAATAAACAAAATGACCGAAAAAGAAGCCTGGGGACAGGCGTTTGAGAATGGACGCCAGAAAGGTTATGCGGAAGGCTATGCCAGAGGGCTGAAGGATACGGTAAGACACCACCCCTGCGAATACTGTGGAAGAGATCGGGACGGCTATACTTCGTATCTGCCCCGAACCGGTACAGGAAATGCACATATTTGGGGGACAGACCTCAGAGGGTATGTTATGAAGATCAGCGGACCGAACAGGACGAAGTTTGAAATCCCGATTGAGCATTGCCCTAAGTGTGGACGAAAGTTGGGCGGTGACTGCGTTGGGATGCGATGACATCACCTTCTGTGCCAACAAAAGGTGCACCTATACTAAGTGCGACTGTAATCCAAAGAACATCGTAGACCCGTTCCGGGATCACAGCTATTCGCTGATGACGGACTGTCCTAGATGGAAGGATAGTGGGGCATGGTGGTTGACAAAACAATTGGAATGCGATAAAAATGGCGGATAAACAAACTAAGCACCGTGGCTGCGGCGCACCGATTGTATTCGTAAAAACCACCGCAGGAAAAATGATGCCGTGTAATCCTGGGCTGAAACTTTTCTGGTTTAAGAGAGGGGCACGGGATAAGGTAGTCACTATTGGTGGTGAGGTGTTAAGCTGTGAGTTCGACGGTCCTCGCTCCACCGTTTCCGGCTTCGGCTCTGTATCCCATTTCAGCACCTGCCCGAATGCCAACAGTTTCCGAAAGAAGTAAAATGACAAGGGGTGAACCGCATGACACTGGATGATTTGAACCAGCATCTTGATCTGATAACTGAATTGAAGAAAGCTCAGGATATGCTTCAGTCCCTGTGGAATGCGGCGTACCCCGGTTCTCAGGTGCTGACAGGCATGCCCCACACTCCCGGCGTAAAGGACAAGATTGGTGATCTGGCCTGTGAAATTGCGGACTTGGAAACTGAGATCGAGCAGCTGAAGAAACAGATAGATCTGTCGGCTGAGAAGGTGACAGATTTCATTGCCGAGATCCCGGATGTTCAGACCCGGATGATATTCCGGATCCGTTTCTGCCGTGGGTTGGCGTGGAAAGAGGTTGCAAAGGTGCTGGGCGGCGGAAATAGTGAATCCAGCGTCAAGTCTTTGTGCTACCGTTACTTAGAAACTTGCAACGCCGTGATGCGTGGTGATGCTTGATGTTTCGCTTAATATGCAGTATTGTTAGACTTGTAAATTCCTAAACAAAGCCAGACGGCCATCCCACCCGGGGTGGCCGTTATCATTTGGGTCAGGAAAAACTGAAACTGCTTATTCAACATCTGCATCTGTATCAGGTTTTTAGGTTTTGTAGAATAACTATTTGGTTTTTCTTGGTTTCCATTTGGTTCTTTATCCCTAAATGTAGGCGACTGGATCCACCGAGCTTCGTATCCGGGCGTAAGCCCCTATATACGAAGCTCGGTGGTAAAGTACCTGTTGTTATCGTAGACTATGAGGATGAAGCGGACGATGTATATGGAACGATCACTCATAACCGAGCTCGTGGAACGCATCTGCTTGAACCCATGAAGGCGATAGTTAAAAAGCTACTGGACGAAGGAAAGACAGTGCATGAGATCGGTAGGCAGCTGGGTATGAAACCTGAGGAAATCTTTAGACTGTCGGATTTCACCCGTGAGGAATTCCTTGCGATGATGACCCGGGATGTGCATGGATACAGCAGGGCGGTGGTGTATCGAACTGTCTGATTTACTCTGAAAGACCTTTGTAAAAGCGTCTCCAAAGGCACAGGACAGTGCGGTGCCGAGGGCGAGTGTTTATATTGCCAATGAAATACAGAGCGACACAGAGCCACTGAGGGCTGTTGCAACACAGAAAAGGTACTGTGACGGGGGGTGGGGGGATCTGCTGCGGGCTCGTCGACCCCAATTTTCGTTCAGTTAGTAAGGGGAAATTCAGGTCATTTCGTTACACTTTCCGTAACACTATGACAACTGGGTTGGCAAGTTATTGGCAAATTGTTGGCAAGTTAACACGGAAATTTGCGATAAGTTTTCTCAATAATCCTCGTCAATGCGTAAAAAACGCATTGGCGTGCGATTGGAACGCACGGTTAGGTATGGCCGTGCGTTTCTTCACCTCATATATATGACCACGAGCAGGTAAGGGTCACGCATGAGGATGCTGGTACCATCCCATGTGCTCCAGTGCAATTCTGGTGAGCCTGTACTAAAACCGAAGGGAGATTGCTATATGGCTGGAACCAAGGAGAAGATCACCGACGAAACCGAAGTTGGAGCTACCGAACTGGCTATTGTACTGAACCTGTCTGCCCGGCGCATCCATCAGATGGCGCAGGACGGCACCTTGATGACGGTGAGTCGTGGTCGGTATCTGCTTTGCGATAGTGTCCAGCGATATATCAATTTCCTTTCCAAGCCCACCGTTGATGAAGAAGATGCCAAGATGGAAAAGGCGAAGCGGATCTCCGAGGCACAGATCAAGGCCGCAAAAGCTACCGTTGCCAAGCTGGAAGCGGACGAGCTGAAAGGCAAGATGCACCGGTCGGAGGATGTGGCCGCTATGACCGAGGATCTGATCTATACCATCCGTGGTGCCTTGAATGCGTTGCCTGGCAGGTTGGCCATTGATGTTGCGGCTGCAAGTAGTGCTGCTGAAGCAGCAGAGATTATCCGCAAAGAGGTCTATAAGATCATGAGAGAGCTGGCGGATTACCAATACGACCCCAAGAAATACGAGGAGCGTGTGCGTGAGCGCCGGAGCTGGGATACAGCGGACGGTGATGAAGATGGCAGCTAAGCCTGAAAGGTCTGTGGTACAAAAGGAACTGGATGCGCAGCGGCTGAACAAAGCCATAGCGAAAGCAATTTCAGGTATGCAGCCTCCGGAAGACCTAACAGTTACCGGCTGGGCGGAAGCACACCGGCGGCTGTCCGCTGAGAGCGCAGCGGAACCGGGACCGTGGCGGACGGAAAGAACCCCGTACCTCCGGGCACCGATGGACGCATTTACCGATCCGAAGGTGAACCACATCGTTATGGTGGCGGCTTCTCAGGTCGGCAAGTCCGAGTTCATAAACAACGCCATCGGTTACATCATTGACCAGGATCCCGGATCGATCCTGTTTATCCAGCCTACAACTATTGACGCAAAGGAGTATTCCAAGCTCCGTATTGCGCCGATGATCCGTGACTGTCCCACTCTCATAAAGAAGGTTGCAGCATCGAAGTCCAGAGATTCCGGCAACACCATCCTGCAAAAGACATACCCCGGCGGCATCCTCACCATGTGCGGATCCACCGAGGCCCACGCCCTCTGCTCTAAGCCTATCCGTTATGTGTTCGGTGACGAGCGAGATCGTTGGGCTGTGTCTGCAGGTAACGAAGGTGATCCATGGGATCTGGCAATGGCACGACAGACCACCTTCTACAATGCGAAGGCGGTGGAAGTGTCTACCCCCACCGTCAAGAACGCATCGGCTATCGCTGCGGCTTATGCCACCGGAACTATGGAGCGGTGGAAAACGAAGTGTCCTCATTGCGGAAAGTACCACGAGATCCAGTGGACAGATATCCGCTACGAATATGAGGAGAAGATCGTTGCGAACAGTAAGACCTATACTGTGACCAATGTTTTCTATGTCTGTCCGGGATGCGCTTGCATTTCGGACGAGATCACCATGAAGCGGCAGCCTGCCCGATGGGGAGCAGACAACCCCGACGCCTACAACCAGGGTTGCCGTTCCTTCTGGCTCAATGCGTTCTGCTCCCAGTGGGCTACCTGGACTTCTATCATCCTGAAATTCCTGAAAGCCCAGGGCAACTCCCAGAAACTGCAGGTCGTGTACAACACCTGCTTTGGTGAATTGTGGGAAGATCGTGGTGATCTGGAGGACGAGGATAGCCTGATGGCACGCCGGGAGGAATATCCTGCCGAGCTGCCGGAGGGCGTGTTGGTTCTGACCTGTGGTGTTGATACCCAGGACAACCGTTTGGAATTTGAGGTCGTTGGACATGGTCACTTCGGCGAAACATGGGGTATCAAGAAAGGCATCATCATGGGTCGTCCAGACGATGAAGCTACATGGACGGCGTTGGATGATGTGTTGGACCATACATATCGCTTCGAGGATGGCTTAGGACTGCGTATCAGCATGACCTTTGTGGATGAAGGTGGTCACTTCACCCAGGATGTGCGATTGCAGTGCCGAAAGCGTGTCGGTAAAAAGGTCTTCTGCATAAAAGGTATGGGCGGACTCGGCAGAGAATACGTTCCTGCACCGAAGCAGCAGAAGATTGTGGTCGATCAAGTGTATGTCGGCACCTGCTGGCAGTACCAAATCGGCGTTGATGCCGGAAAGCAGATTATCATGGATAATATCGGCGTAAAGACACCGGGGCAGAAATACTGTCATTTTCCACGCAGGGACGACTATGGCACCGGCTACTTCAACGGCCTGCTGTCGGAGCATCTGGTTTATGACGCTAATAGGAAGCAGCCGTGGATATGGAAGAAGATTCCCGGGCATGAACGCAATGAAGCCCTTGACTGCCGCAACTACGCTCTGGCGGCGTTTAAGATCCTTCCTGTGAACCTTGATGCCGTTGACAGGCGTCTAAAGGAGGCTAGGGGCAAGAGGGCTACAGGGGCTGTTGCAACCGCCCCCAGACCACAAATTAGACCCTCAGCGCAGCCTCATAGACAGGGATCTGTGCTGGATAATTACTATGACAACTGGTGAGGTGCGCTATGAAAAAGGAAACCATTCAAAAACGACTGACCTTCTGGGAAAACACCTTGGAGGTGCTGATGAAGGCATACGAAGCCCTGGTCAGCGGCGGCGTCAAATCCTACATGATTGACGACCGGCAGCTGACCCGGTTTGATCTTCCTGTGCTGAAGCAGGAGATTGAGGATGCCGAAAAGAAGATCGATGCGCTCTCAGCCCAGCTGAACGGGCAGCGCCCTCGCAAGGCGTTTGGCATCGTCCCTATGGACTGGTAAAACGCAACTTATTTCGGTTGCTTTTGCGAAATGCAACCTTTTTAGGTTGCGCTTTTTATGGGTATTTGCCCTCTGGGGCTTTACCAGACCGGCATAGCTGCTTTCGCTCCTTTCGCAGCTGTGCCGGTCTTAATATCATCAAACGGAGGCGATAAGCGTGAGTAATGGAGAAAAGCGGGTGGTGGCTCCGCAGGTCAGCGGTTACAGCGAAGCCGGAGCGAGTTTGACCCGTAGAGCATTGAAAGGGTTCATCCCTCAGAGCAGTTCGCCCCTTGAGGATATTGACAAGAACAATGCTACCCTTCGCCAGAGATCCCGAATGCTGTACATGGCATCGCCTGTGGCAACCTCGGCGATTGACACCAACCGCACAAAGGTCGTTGGTCCTGGACTGACGATGAAGTGCAGTATCGATCGGGATGTACTGGGAATCAGCAAAGAGGAAGCCGAGGCATGGCAGCGCAAGACTGAAGCTGAGTGGAAGATCTGGTCTGGTAAAAAGCAGAACTGTGACGCCATCGGCATGAATGACTTCAATGGGCTGCAGCAGCTGGCTCTGAAGTCATGGCTCCTGAGCGGAGATGTGTTTGGGTTGGTAAAGCGGTATTCCGTGACACCGCTGAATCCATACAGTTTGCGGATCCACATGGTTGAAGCTGATCGTGTCTGCACACCCAGCAATTATGGTGGCTATGTTGGGATCACTGAAGCGACGGTTCCGGCCGGAAAGCCGGGCGCAGGCAACAGAATCCACGACGGCGTTGAGGTCAATGCTTCTGGCCAGGTGGTTGCCTACCATGTGTGCAGTATGTACCCAAACCAGTACACCTCTGACAAACGGGAGTGGACCCGGGTGGAGGCCTACGGCAAAAAGACCGGGCTTCCCAACATCCTGCATGTCACCGACACGGAACGCTGCGACCAGTATCGGGGCATCCCGTATCTGGCCAAGGTCATTGAACCTCTGCTGCAGCTGCGCCGGTATACAGAATCCGAACTGATGGCGGCACTGGTTCAGAGTTTCTTCACTGCCTGGATCGAAACAGAGACTGCCCAAAGTGCAATCCCGTTTAACGAGGTGGGGCGGGGCGATATTGCCGGCGTTCCCGGAGCAAACCCGGATGAGGGGCAGGTGTCCCAGCATCCCAATGAATATGAAATGGCACCGGGTACTGTCACACACCTGGCACCGGGCGAAAAGATCCATTTCGGCAACCCGAACATACCGACCGCAGGATTTGAGTCGTTTATCAAAACTATCTGCAAACTGATTGGCGCAGGTCTGGAAATACCATACGATGTGCTGATTAAGGAGTTTGATTCCAGCTATAGTGCATCCAGAGGAGCACTTCTCGAAGCCTGGGAAGCGTTCCGAATGCGCCGGAGGTGGCTTACCGATTCTTTTTGCCAGCCAACCTATGAATTGTGGCTGACGGAAGCGGTGGCACGTGGACGTATCAAGGCACCGGGCTTTTTCGAAGATCCTCTGATTCGTGCTGCTTGGTGTGGTGCTCGTTGGATTGGTCCTGTTCAGGGGCAGCTCGATCCAAAGAAGGAAGCACAAGCGGCTCAAATCCTGGTTGGCATGGGAATCAAGACCCACGAAATGGTCACTACCGAAATGGGCGGCGGAGACTGGGGATCCAACATGGAGCAGCTGCAGCATGAACAGGAAATGCTATCTGCTCTGCATGGTGTTGATCCAACGCAGCCCCAGGAACACACCCCTGACTCGGACGATGATGACGGCAACGACCCCGAATGAGGTGCCTTGCCATGAGAAACATCGATCATCTGAAGCAATTATCACCCCGTGCTTTTGCTGGCGCAATTCTAAACATCTCGGAAAACTGCTGTCTGGCCTGCCCTAGGGAGAGGGAACGCAGGTGTAACGAGGATTGCGAAAGCGGCCTGATGGAATGGCTGCTTTCCGAGTTCATCCCCAGCAGTATCATCTGGAAAAAGAGGAGGAAAAAGTAATATGCGTAATCCCAAATCGCCGGTAGTGAATATTCAGCGGAGTGTTTACACCGTGGCAACGACCGATGGAAACTCTGCAGAGATTGTTATGTACGGCGACATCTACGAACAGCAGCCGGTAGACTGGTGGACGGGCAAGCCAATTGAGGGTCAGTTCATCCTTCTATCTGAATTTTTGGATGATTTGGAGCAGATTGCACACTGCAAGAAGATCACCATCCGCATGAATTCCTATGGTGGTGATGCCGGTGTCTCCAATACCATCCATAACCGTCTGAGAGAACTTGCAAGAAACGGTGCAGACCTTGTCTGTATCATCGACGGTGTTGCAATGTCTGGCGGCTCTCTGATTTCGAGCTCCTGCGATACGGTTCTGGTCAATCCTTCAAGCCTTATTATGATCCACAAAGCAGCCTTCCGTCTGTGGGGTAGCTACAACGCTGACGAACTTCGCCAGCAGGCAGACACTCTGGATGCGTGGGACAAGATGCAGGTTGAGATCTACAAGCGCAAGACGGGCTTGTCCGATACTGTCATCAAACACATGATGAGTGAAACCACCTACATGACTGGACGTGAAGCCGTTGACAAGGGCTTTGCTGATAAGGTTTTGGAGGATGCCGAGCCGGTAAAGATCTCCGCAAGTGCGGATGGTCGCAGCATTTTTGTGCATGGTCGGCAAATGAACATGGCTCCGGGAATGTTTGCCCCGGAAAATATCCCCACGGTTACAACTGAGGATACTTCCTCAGATGTGGCAAATAAAAATACGCCGGTGGTCACCGGCAGTGAAAAAGGAGGAAACTCTATG
>CAZENN010000078.1:0-9196 GCA_964513605.1 uncultured Oscillospiraceae bacterium | reverse complement strand
GCTCGCTGGCAATGGCACGCTCAAGAAACACGCTTTCCCGGTGCAAGGGCTGATCGCCGGGAACAATGATATAGGGCAGATCGTCGGCGGCTTCATAACCGTTACCGGAGAAAGCCATCCGTGCGACCTCGGTGAACACTTTTTTACGGATATCCGTAATCAATGACGGGATACCTCTCATAGGGATACCTCCAGATTTTCAGTAGTTCCGACATGATACCATAAATCGGTTCAGGAATCCAGCAGTTTCAAAAAATACTTCTGGAATGGGAGGGATATTCAGGAACAAAGTCGCCGACCAGTAATCCCCTGTCTTAGAGATATCTTAGGTTTATGTTTTGCGGTATATCACCAGCTCATTGTCTACGCTTCCATTTATATAATAACCGTTGTCTTCCAGTAGTTTCACCAGATTATCATAGCCGTTTGTTTTGCCGGCGGTGGCGTATTGCTTGTATTCGCTGGTTGCGGATCTTTGTAAAACCACATACTCTGTTTCCAGAAGATGCGCTTGACTGCAATAGCGAAGGTCATATAGAAGCTCCCGTTGGGAAAGATGGGTGGTATAGAAGGTGGTGGCAGTTACCGAAGCATCCTCGGGGATGGTATCCAGAGCATCCCGGATGCGCTGATAGTGTGCCTGCTGCTCGATTGCCTGAATGGGGTAGCTTATGGCCTTTGGTACCACCACCGTACCAAAGCAGGCCGCACTGATCACAGCGGCGACGGCCAGAGGAAGGATGCGCCGTCGGTGGGGCTTCAAATCTGCCAGATTTACAACCGTCAGATAAAGCAGAAAAGCCGTAGAGCCGAAGGAGTATTGAAAGAAAATATCATGCTGATATCGGTAGTCCGACATGAGGTTTACCAGCACATAGGGGATCAGCAAAATATATCGCTCATAGCGTCTGGTCAGCAGGGGCAGTCCCAGTAAAGGAAGAAGGGTCATACCAATAAACTCCAGCTTTTCCACGTCTACGCACTCATAAACCGCCTTCATGGGGTTTAGAATTACCGACTTGATAACGGTTATCAGCGAGCTGGAGTCATCGTACATGAAGTTCTTATAGCGGTAGGTCATGACACCGTCGCCCTTTCTTTCCAGATATGCCGTCACAGCCAAGAACCAGCAAAGGGATACTGCCAGCATTGCAAGCCCTGTAAGAAGTTGGGGAATATCCGACTTTTTGAACCGCAGAACCGTTTTTACGATTAGCCACAGGGCAATCACGGCAACATAAACGGCGGCATCCTCCTTGACCATCAGTGTCAAAATGGAGGCGATGGAGGTAACGATAAGGTTCTTTCTGTCAATGCCGTAGAACAGCCAAAGGATCAGCGGTGTCAGGAAGCAGTTTTCGTGGATGTCATAGCCGGTGCCGCCGGAATATGCCGGATACAAAAGCAGTAGTGCACAAATCAGCATCCGTTGGGCATCACTGAGTCCATGGTGCTTTCCCAGCTTCCATAGTGGAATAACCGCTGAGGTCAGGACCGCCGCCTGCATCACCTGCAAGGCAGCCGGAGTGGGAAACAGCCAGTACAGCGGCAGAAGCAAATAATAGATCGGCGACACATGGACCGCAAAGTGGGACAGCAGACCATCCCGCTCCAACGTGGTCATGGGCAGTCCGGATTCCTTCATGTTGTAAAACATTTGCGAGAAAATGCCCATATCATAGCTAGGGGTACTGAAGCTGTAGACCCTGCCCACCGTCCAGGCACTGACAAACAGGAAAAAAGCCAGAGATAACCCAAGGGTGATCCACAGATAAGGTCGTTTCGCTTTCTTTTGTATATCACGATTTGTCCACCCATAGCCGCCATAGATCACAAGGGCGATCAAAATCAGAACGCAGATTCCAAGATAGGCTCCTGTGATAGATGCCCCTAATGTGGCGGCTGCAAGAACCGTAAAGACGGCGGTCATCCCCCATCGCTCTGCTTTGGCTATGTTCACAAAGCAAGATACGATGCAAAGAAAAATGGTGACGCAGCCGGTAATCACAATCACCCGAACAAGGGACATCTGTGCCATGCCATCCAGATTTGCCAAATCACGCAGCTCCTTTGGCAGCATGGAATATTCAATGGAAACGGCAATCAGCCAAGAAAGGAGAATATGGCGCACCAAGTCCGGAAAAATGATTTTGGATTTTCCTTTTTGCATAAAAGCACCTCCTGTACCAAAATGATACAAGAGGTGCCTTTCATAAGATTGAGATAAATCTTACAAGTTTCTTTCAGTTTTCGGAAGCTCTACGATGGCACTGAACTGGTCGCCGTCTACGCTGACCCGGAAGCTGCCGCCGACGGACTCCGTATAGGTCTGGGCAATGGCAAGCCCCAAACCGCTGCCCTTGGTAGACCGTGCCTTATCCCCACGGGCAAAACGCTGCATAATTTCCTCCGGCTTGAAATCCATTTCATAGGAAGCGGTGTTCATCATGCGAATCAAGCAGCTGTTTCCCGTTTCCTTGACTTCCAGATAGATTCGGGTGCCTGGCAGTGCGTATTTGATGGCATTGCCTAAAAGATTGGCAAACACCTGATGCATTCTGGCTCCGTCGGTGATGATGGGGATGCTGTCTGCCTGATAGCTCCGCCGAACCAGCAGCCCGGCATGGTTGAGCTGGTCATCAAATAGCCCGATGGTCTGTTCCAGCAGCCGCACAAGGTCAATGTCCTCTTTCTTGCTTTCTACAACGCCGCTGGAAACCTTGGTCAGCTCAAACAGGGATTCCACCAGATCGTTCATGTAACCGGCTTTCAGATGCAGCCGACGCAGTTGCTCCTGCCCCTCCGGGGAGAGCTGTTCCTGCTGCAAAAGCTCGCTGTAACCCAAAATGGAGGTCAAGGGAGTACGCAAATCGTGGGAGACGTTGGATATCAGTTCTACCTTGAAGCGTTCACTGGTGACGACCCTGCGAATTGCTTCCTCATGCTGGGCCTGCACCACAAGAAGCTGTGCCTCGGTCTGAGCAAAGGCACCGTTGCCCACCCGAATGGGAAATCCCTGCTGATAATTGCGAAGCTGTTTCTGAAAGTGGTTCAGATCCGAGCCGTATTTCCACAGGCAGACAAGACCAAACACCCCGGCGGTCAGGAAGCAGCAAAGAGGCAGCCAGAGGCGTTGATACTGGAAAAGCAGATACAGGATCCCGGTGGAGGCAAGCAGGATCCACACAGCCATGGTCAGTAGGGATCCTTGGGGCGATTTACGGCAGAGGGAAAGGCGGCGCACCAGACACCAGGACAGAGGAGCCTTTGCCCATACCCAGCCCCAATACTCTCGAACCGCCAGCAGGAAAAGGGTTACGATGATGAACTGGTGGATGGCATCCCAGAAGCGAAGCACGGAATCGAAAACGATGTATTCCATATTCCCAAGACTGATGGGAATCAGAGCATAGATCGCCGCAATCAGGGCAATACCGTCCGGACCGGGAAGGGGCTCTTTCGGCACAAAGGCAAAAATGGCGATTCCGGCAAGCAACACAGCCAAAAAGGACAGTCCAAACCGCAGGAATTTGCCTTCATCGGGCTGTTCTTCGGCTTCCTCCATGGGGCTTCCGGGATTGGTGGTTGCTTCTGTTGAGGGGAGTGTGTTGGAGGTGGGGTGAACGGTGGTGGGGTGAACTGTGGTTTCATAGACGACGGTGTACATCGTTTCAATGTTTCCATCCTCTGCTGTGCTTTGCAGCAGCTGCTGCCCAAGAGTCCAGGAAAGGGCGGCAAGGAGAATGAGGATCAAAGCGATCGAATTACGGTGCTTCAAAAACATAGCCAATCCCCCATACGACTTTCAAATACTCCGGCTTTTTAGGATTCAGCTCCAGCTTTTCTCTGATGCGGCTGATGTGCACCATGACGGTGTTCTCCACCGCATAGGCATCCCGTTCCCAGACCCGTTCATAGATTTCCTCCGCGGAATAGACCCTGCCGGGATTGGACATCAGCATTTGTAGGATTTTAAACTCCGTGGCAGTCAGGCGAATCCCTTCTCCACGGACCATGAGCTGCTTGGTGGCGGTATTTAAAATAACATTACCCACCTGAACCTGTTCCTCGGAGTTGGTTTCCCGGATAGAGCCCAGCGCATCATAACGCCGCAGCAAGGCTTTCACTCTTGCCAGCAGCTCCTGCTGATAGAAAGGCTTCACCAAATAATCATCCGCTCCGGCTTCCAGTCCCAGCACCCGGTCAGATCCCTCTGCCTTTGCCGAGAGCATCAAAATCGGTACATTGTTATGCTGACGAATCCGCATGGTGGCAAGAAGACCGTTGCACTGGGGCATCATCACATCCATGATGATCAGATGAGGATGCCTGCTATGGACGATCTGACAGGCGGCATTTCCATCATGGGCGGTCAAAACCTGATAGCCTGCCTTCTTCAATGCGGTTTCAATAATGTTGACAATGGAAAAATCATCGTCAACCACCAAAATTTGATAGGTATCTGCCATGGAAATTCCTCGCAATGCTCATGATAATATGCATCCATTATAACAGCCAGCGAAGAAAAAGTAAACGTCGGGAAAGACATCCATGAAAAAGGAAAAACCGGGACCGCATACGATCCCGGTTGGAGTTATTTCAGGATGATCCAGCTGCCTTTTTTGTTGGAGCCCTCCCGGCGGATGCGGTTCTTTTCTTTCAGAGCTTTGATCGTGCGCTGGACGGTTGACCTTGGTATCCCTAAAAGGGATACCATAGAAGATATCGTAATTGCGGCATCTGTTTCAATGGCATACAATATCAATTGCTCATTCTCAGTCAATTCTTCATTTCTAGCTTCACTTTCATTGTTATTTGAAGTGGCAAATTCTGGATGAACAAGGAAGGTTGTCAAAAAGAAGGTCCGTTCCTCGTTGGTTTCGAAGATGGGCATGGGAGAACCGTTGGTTTTTAAGGAGCGGTCTCATTAAGAAAGCACCTTGCGTAACTGCCGAGAAACGGTTGTTTACACATCTGCCGTAGGGACCGGCCTCCGGACGGTCCCCCGAAAATGCAACGCATTTTCGGATTTTCCGAAGGAAAATATCGGTTAATTGCCTGCGGCAATGTGATTTCGTTCCGAAATCACCGGGACCGTCGAGGACGCCGGTCCCTACGTTGGGAGTTCAAACAACAATTTATTGAGATTTTCTGTGCAATATGGCGAAGGGACTGCCTCAAATGATCGTTTTGAGGCAGCCACTTAGTGCTTTTCGTGAATGACACAGGATTTTTTCACAAAAAAACGATGCTCTCTCCGTAAGGTGAAAGCATCGTTTTGAAAAGCGGATCGTTTATTCTCCCTCGTAGGTCATCAGGTCTGCCAAGGTTTCCCGGCGGACGGCGGTGTAGGGGCCTTGTTCTCCCAGCATGATGATGGGGGGACGGGGGATGCGGTTGTAGTTGGAGGCCATGGAGTAGTTGTAGGCACCGGTGGTCAGCACGGCGATCAGATCTCCACGGTTGGGCTTGGGCAGGGACACGTTCTCTTGCAGCAGGTCGCCGCTTTCGCAGCAGCTGCCGGCAATGGTGCACAGAAAATCTCTGCTGTCATTCATCCGGCTGGCAGGCAGAACGGTGTAGTCTGCCTGATACAGGGTGTACCGGGGGTTATCCGTCATGCCTCCGTTGACAGCGGCGTAGTTCTTGAAGCCGGGAATCTGCTTCACGCTGGTGACATTATACAGCGTCATGCCTGCGTCGGCAACGATGCTGCGCCCCGGCTCCAAAAGAATGGCAGGAGCATCCAGGTTCAGCCTTTCACAGGTTTCGTCGATCAGCTTGCCAATGCTTTGAATGTTGCGCTCATAGCTGATGGAAGGGTCTTTTTCCACATAGGGAACGCCCATACCGCCGCCCAAATTCAAAACCGAGGCCTGATAGCCGTGCTTGTCCCGAATTTGGGCTATAAATTCCAGCATCATAGTCGCCGCGTCACAGAAGGGGGCGTGGTCGAAGATCTGAGAACCGATGTGGCAGTGGTAGCCCCGCAGGTCGATATGCGCCTTGGAAAGGGCACTGAGAATCAGTTCCTCTGCCTGCCCGGTCTCAATGGCGGCACCGAATTTGCAATCTATGCGGCCGGTGTTGATCTTCTCGTGGGTATGGGGGTCGATGCCCGGAGTCAGCCGCAGCAGTACCTTCTGCTGAATGCCCCGACGCGCTGCCTCGGCGTTGATGGCGCAAAGCTCATCCTCATTGTCGCAGACGAAATAGCCGATCCCCTGCTCCATGGCAAAGGCAATATCGGAATCGGTTTTGCTGTTGCCGTGAAAATAAGCCTTTTCCATGGGGAATCCAGCCCGGACAGCGGTGTACAGCTCTCCGACGGACACCACATCGATGCCCATGCCTTCTTCCTTCATGATCTCATAAAGCCGCTTCAGACTCAGAGCTTTGCTGGCGTATAGGGGCTGGGAGCCGGCAGGCAGATACGCCTTTGCGGCACCCAGATATTCCCGGCAGCGACCCCGAATCACGGCTTCGTCCATGACCATCAGGGGCGTGCCAAACTCCTTGGCAAGCTCCGTGGTATCCCAGCCGCCGAAGCAAAGATGTCCCTCAGGGCTGACGGAAAGGTTTTGATATAGCATAGTTGTTCCTCGTTTTCTCTCTCTTTGAAACCCATTACAGCATATGGGCCAGCATATCCTCTTTGGACATGGCACTCAGATCCGCCGGAGCCGCATCGAAAATGGTCTGACAGCCGGTGATGCCCCTGACCTTCATCTTCATGGCGGCTCTTGCGCAGGCCACCAGCACGCTGGCGGTAAACTGGGGGTTGGAGTCCAGAGTCAGCTTGAACTCGATGGTCTGGTGGCACTCCCCTTCCCAGCCGGTGATGCCGCTGCGGATGACACTGCCGCCGTGGGGCAGACCGGAGTGATCCCGGCGCATTTCCTCCATGGTGATGAATTCCACGGTGGTATCATAGTCGGCAAAGTAGTTGGGCATGGTCTTGATGGCGGTCTCGATTCGCGCCTTGTCCGCACCATCCTCTGCCACCACATAGCAGTACCGGGTGTGCTTTTCCCGGGTGGTCAGCTCCGGGTTCTTTCCTGCCCGGACGGCATCCATGGCCTGAGGCACAGGAATGGTATACTGGCGGCAGTCCACCACTCCGGGAATCCGGCGAACCGCATCGGAATGTCCCTGACTGACACCCTTCCCCCAGAAGGTATAGTCCTTTCCCTGGGGCAAAATGGCACTGGCGTAGAGACGGTTCAAAGAGAACAGACCCGGATCCCAGCCCACGGAAATAAAGGCGATATTTCCTGCCTCCTTGGCGGCGGCATCCACCTTGGCAAAATGGGCAGGGATGGCGGCGTGGGTATCGAAGCTGTCGATAACGTTAAAGCTCCGGGCAAAGGCAGGGGTCATTTCGGGAAGATCCGTGGCACTGCCGCCGCACAAAATCATCACATCGATCTTATCCTTCCAGTTCTCCGCCTCATCAAGGGAGAGTACCGGCACGCCTTCCGTCCGAATCTTCACGGAAGCCGGGTCTCTACGGGTAAAGACCGCCGCAAGGGTCATATCCTCGTTCTGCTGAATGGCGCACTCCACGCCCTTTGCCAGATTACCGTAGCCCACAATACCAATTTTGATCATAATAACAGCACTTCCTTACATTTCAAGCTGTGAATAGAATGTTTGCTTTTTTGTGGTTTTATACCTGCACACCGGCGTCACGCATACATTGCAGCAGAACCTTTTCGTGGGCTTCCTCCATGGGAACCAGCGGCAGCCGCAGGGTGTTTTCGCAGAAGCCCATGGCAGCCATGGCAGCCTTGGCGGGAATGGGGTTGACCTCGCTGAACAGGGCGTTGGTCAGGGCCAGGTACTTCTTTTGAAGCTCCATGGCACCCTTTACATCTCCTTCCAGCACCTTATGGCACATCTTGGAGGTCTCACCGGGCAGTACGTTAGACAAAACGGAGATCACGCCCTGACCGCCGCAGGCCATGATGGGGACGATCTGATCGTCGTTGCCGGAGTAAATATCCAGATCCGTCAGGGCGGCGATCTCCACGGTCTTGGAGATGTTGCCGCTGGCTTCCTTGATGGCTTGGATATTGGGATGCTTTGCAAGAATGGCGCAGGTGGCAGGCTCGATGTTCACACCGGTCCGGGAGGGAACGTTGTAGAGGATGATGGGCTTGGTGGAAGCATCGGCAATGGCGGTGAACATGGCCACAAGACCCTTCTGGGTGGTCTTATTGTAGTAAGGGGTCACCACCAGCATGGCATCATAGCCAATTTCGCAGGCGTACTTCGTCAAGTCAATGGCATATGCCACATCATTGGAGCCGGTTCCGGCGATCATGGGCACCCGACCCTTTGCCACCTCCAAAGCGAATTTCAGCACCTGACGGTGCTCCGCATCGGAAAGGGTGGAGCTTTCACCGGTGGTGCCGCAGATCACCAAAGCGTCAATGCCCTCGCTGATCTGCCATTCAATGAGCTTCCCGAAGGCAGGATAATCCACACCCTGGTCATTCATGGGGGTGATAAGGGCGGTGGCGGCACCTTGGAAAATAGGCTTCTTAGTCATATACAGCACTCCTTTAATTTAGCATAGAGAAATAAAAATAACCGATGCAAGCATCGGCTATCAAGAATCACCAAAGTACCTTCGATTCCTTTACCAGAATCTGCACCAGATACCCGAATGAATGATGATAGCACTCCGCAGCCGCGACAGTCAGCCAAGTCTTATCTTGTCTGCCCAGGGAAGCCTTACGCCTCAGCTCCCTTCGGCAATGCTCCCTTTCCCAGCTGCCCCAACCCGGCGAAGGTCTCCCGACAACGGTACTTTTGATACATCGCGCCTCTATCATATTGCAGTTATTGATATTCAAATGCAGTTTAGCACAGATATGTCATGGTGTCAATAGAAAATGGGCAAAACCCGGACATTTTCTTAGTCATACACCATCAAAACCGTCACCCAGTAGGGACCGACCGACCGTACCGCCCCATAATTTACCGCAACGCTGGCGTTTCCTCCCAGCCCAGTTCCGAACTATGCTGTCATCCTGAGCGGAGCGAAGGATCTTAGTACCAAAGTGATCGAGTGCTTTTGCGTTTTCTGTGCAGCTCAATTTCGTGAGGTTAGAGATCCTTCGCTTCGCTCAGGATGACAACCCTTATGCAAATCTTCACCGGGTAAGACCGTCCGGAGGCCGGTCGCTAC
>CAZENN010000077.1:0-9384 GCA_964513605.1 uncultured Oscillospiraceae bacterium | reverse complement strand
ACGGATATCATTGAAAAACGACAAGTTTCTGTCGAAACTTGTCGTTTTTCTTGGCAGGGGCACAAGGACTTGAACCCTGAGCCTACGGTTTTGGAGTAAGTCACGCCATTTTAACTGCCTTTTTACAACTTTTCGCAGCTTTTATATCTTGCGCTTTTCAGCCCCAAAACCTTGCACACCTTTCCCGGCTTGCTCCGCCGTTGCACAACTTTAACGGACAAATAACGGACAAATGAAAATACCAGGAGCCGCCACAGATTGGGTTGCTCCTGGTTTTGCTTTATTCGGTTGCAGGCTGTTCCTGCTCAAACTGTGCATAGTAAGCGCACTTGATACATGGAAGCGCATTCTCAAGGCTGAAGCCCCGATAGTGCGGGCAGCCTGAACACTGATATCTCGTTATCACCATATCGTTATCAGGACAAATATCCATGTCCATTGCATAGACGTTTACTTTCTCTGCCGTATACATTCCTCCTTTTTATTTTGTGGCGGCTTACTTGCTGCCGTTGTCCCGCTCCATCTTTTCGTCAATAGCGGCGTTGATATAAGCGTTAACACTCACACCGGCGGCATCGGCCTGCGCCTCAATAACAGCTTTCTTGCCTTTTGCGACCACAAGATTGATGCGCTCCCGGTTCTCCTGCTGCCACTTGTTTTTATACTCGGTTGTACCAGCCATTTTATATCCTCCATTCGGCTTATTGTGTGGGGGCGGCGGATATAAAAACCATCCTTCTCCACCGTATCTGTATTATAGCACATATTGCAATCGTGCGCAAGATACAAAATTAACAAATTATCGTGCGCAAGATTGTGCAATATACCATCTTGATATCGTGCGCACGATATGTTATTATATAGACACAAAGAACAGGGGAGCCCAATTTCAACACCGCTTGTTGTAACCCCTACAACAAACACAAAGAGGCGGAGGCAGCACGGAGAGACGGCAAGGGAAACCAAGTAGAGGACTTACGTTCTACGAATTCAGCGCTGGTCAGCAGGTGAGCCGCACATGACACGGACAACAGTCCTGATCCCACTGAATGGTTTCCCACCACAAAAATCAAGGAGGAAAACACAATGAGTATGAACGAACTGGAAACCAAGTGCCGGGAGCTGCGCCAGCTCCAAGCCCTCATCGAGGAGGCCCAGGCAGAGGCCGAGGCCATCAAGGACGCTATTAAGGCCCACATGGGCAACGCTGAGACCGCCTACGCCGGGGAATACAAGATCACATGGAAGGCCGTCACCGCCTCCCGGATCGACACCACGGCCCTAAAAAAGGCCCTTCCCGATGTGGCACAGGCTTTCACCCGGGAAACCACCACTCGCCGCTTTTTCGTAGCATAAGAAAAGCCCCATGCACCAGCCGGCAAGCAAGTGTGCATGAGACTTAGGAACCAACCCACCAAGGGGAGGCACCTCCATTATAGGTCAGCCTCCCCACCATGTCAAGGAGGTAATCAACCAATGAAATGCAGAAAGAAACTTATCCTCACAGGCTACCGGGTCGAGTTCGTGGATCTCCGGCAGCCCAAGCCCCGCACTCCCCAGGAGCTGATCCATGTAGCAGATAGCCAATGGGTCTATGCTATGGGGCTTACCGGGCAGAACATCCTTGCACACATCCAGGAACAGTATGAGCGGATCGGCTACAAGGTATTTT
Source organism: uncultured Oscillospiraceae bacterium (assembly GCA_964513605.1). GTDB lineage: Bacteria > Bacillota > Clostridia > Oscillospirales > Oscillospiraceae > Faecousia. The sequence goes on along the minus strand of CAZENN010000077.1, from coordinate 7,712 downwards.
CTGTAGTACCGCTCAAGCCCAAGAGGGTAGTAGAGCTTGACCTCTGCCAGCTCTGGAACGAGGCAGAGCCGCCGATCAGCGAGGAGATCCCCGCCACCATCACCACAGAAGAGGAGGACACAGCAGAATGATAACCAAGCAGACCGCCACCGCAGAGGAAGTCCGGGAGGCTTTCGTGGCCCCGGATGCAGAACAGGCCGTTAAGGAAATAACCGGCATCATCGACAGCCAGCTTGACATGGAGAAATCCGCTGATCTCCTGGAGGCTTGCCTGGATGCAAGCAAGGGCGTTCTGGAAGAGGACGCTAAACCGTGGGAGCGGCTGATGTGGCTTGTGCGACAGGCTTACCTCTTCGGCTTCAACTATGCAGCCACCCTCCACTATGAGGCCGCAGAACAGGGCTACAAGGCTCTATTTTGCGGGGGGGGTACGGAGTAACCCTTATTCCTTATCGGCTGATATACGCCGCTGTGGCGGCTTGAGAGGGGGCTGTAGCAATGAGTGATCAGAAGAAAGTATTTAGCATTGCGTCAGCTCTGGAGAAGATCGGCTTTGAGATGGAACACCTCATAAATCTGCTTACCCTCTACTACGAACACAGGGAGGACGAAATAGGCGGAGTAGATCCGGAGCAGCCCTGGACAGCACAGGCAGCACTCAACCGGGCAGATCTGGGCCTTGCCTTGTTGAACGCCATAGAAACCAAGACCGGCAGCATAGCAGCCGCCCTCAAGAAAGCAGAGGAGGAGGCATACACACTCAGCCAGAGCATGAAAACAGCATGACAGAACACCGATACATAGAGGGGCAGAGCGTGGCGGAGGTGTGGCAGTCCAATTACATGGACGGCTACCAGAAGGGCGGTGCTGTATGGACCTTTATGATGCCCCCGGCCTACGCTATGTAGGTCATGTATCCCACCCTCATGTAAGCGGTGGCAAGCCCTTGCCTGTATTTGAGCCTGTGGCACCGGTAGACCGTCCCAGTATCAACGCGCTGGAGGGATGGACGGCTCTGGCGAATAAAGACAACACCATGGCCTTTCGCGATGTGTTCGGTCGCGAGCCGGTATGTGATGCCGAGCTGAGAGCTTGGGGAGATAGCCATTTCTCCAAAGACTTCCGGTGGAAAACCGACACAGAGCAGCCCGAAACCTAATAGCATCTGAGCCGCTACACTTTCTCGGAAGTGTGGCGGACTTTGCTTTTTCTTCCGTCTGAATAAGCGTTTTATTTTGCGTTATCCCCCAGAGGTATAAACACCCTCGGAAGGTTCGTTGCGAGATTTCTCCATTGCCGTTGCAAGGCGAGAATTTGCCAGACGCTCTTTTATAGCCTGTTTCTGCTCTGCGGAATAGTCCCGTTTCGCAATAAATGGGTTATGTCCCTCCCGGAACGGATAAAGCGGGCGGTTCGTACAAGGGCACAGCTTGACCTCGTAGCTGCTCCCACAGCAGCAATCCAGACACTTGAGCCGGATTGCCTTTAACGGTGAAATTCGTTTTTCTTCCATGTTATGTACCTCCTGTAGTTCAGGTTTTCTCAAGTCGTAGGATAAAAACTCAAGTTTTCCCAAGTGATTTCAAGTTTTTTCAAGTCGTTCTCAGGTTTACGCATACCCATGCCCTTTCAGAATTGCTCTCAGCTTCTCTTGACCTTCCGGGGGCAAGCTCTGCATCATATCACCGATAAACGTATCATTCCGCCGGGCCGCTCGCTGTTCAGCTAACCACCGTTGGTTTTCCTCGACCTGCCGCCGCCACTCCTCATCCCTGCGCTTCTGTTCTTCGGCTTCGCGAGCCTTGCGCTCTTCCTCGATGATCAGATACCGCTCTTGGACGCTCATTCCAGACTGATTGAACGCACTTAGGCTGGTATGGCAGTAAAAGTCAAAGTCATAGTACGGACGGAGGTGGCAAGCATTGCGGGGCTGTCTGAGCTGCCGGAGGGCCGTGTTCTCCATCTGGCGCACTCTTTCCTTGCTGACACCATACAATTCCCCAATGTCCTCAAATGTTTTATCTTCCCAGAATCGCAACCGTAGTACATCACGGCTGTTCTCCGGAATCCTTGATAAAGCTGCCTCCAGAGCATCGTGGAGCTGCTGGCGGAATACTTTATCCTCCGCCGCTTGAAGGCCGCTCATACCCGCAGGATCTGCAATAATGGCCATCAGATCATCGCTGTCCGTTTCATCCGTCAAGGGTGTGTCCAAGCTGTGGGCCCGGTGGAGCGGGTCCCTCTGCTGCTTGGCGGACCGATAGCCGGTAGCCTCTGCGAAAGCCGTTTTCAGGTGGAGCATAAACCATGTAGAGAAAAGCCCGTGTTCAGGCCTGTAGCTATCCACAGCCGCCACCATGGCCGGATAGCCAGATTGATACAGGTCATCAAATTCGACCCCGCCACGGCCATCCAAAACCGCCATAATGCGGTGAGCCTTCCACATAACCAGCTTTTCCACCTGTTCCCACAGCTCACCCATGCGCTCAGTTGCCCCCGCTTGGATTGATGTCACCAGTTCCTCATTTGACATTTACGCCGCCCTCCTGTAAAATGATTATGTTTGCACTTGCTATTACCAAAACGCTGTGCTATAATCATCGTGGAGCTGGTCGTCGTCAGTTTATTCTCCCGTTGTGGAGATGTGGTGGCGTGTCAGCTTTCTAAGGGGCACTCCTTCGCTATTTGGCGGGGGTGGTGCCTCGGAGGGGTGTTCCTTCGCTACTTTTCGGCGGGGGAGCACCCCTTTTTTTGCGTGGCGGTGTTTCGGAAAGCAGACATTGCTGCGCGCACGCATGAAAAATGTTGGCATTTGTTGGCTTTCGCCCGCGCGCACAAGAATGTCTGCATTTGTCCACTTGCCAGCCTCTCGGTGGCGGATGGTCCTCACGGCTTCCTCGCGGCTTCGGCCTCGCGCGCTATCGTGTCTAAAAACCCAAATTGACCACGCTTCATCCACGCTTCGGCGGTCTTTTTTTATGTTCGCACTTTCTCGCGCTTCGCTCTCGCTTCGTTCGGCTTCGCTGCGGGTTCGTAGCCCTGATTTTTGATAGCGTTTTGATTCACTTTTGATTCCGCATTTCTCGCCGGTTCCTCACCGCTTCAAGGGCTATTTTCTCGGGATTCGGTCGAGCTTCATTTCCTTTGTTCATCCTTTGTTCGTGGCGGAAATCAACCCGTTTTTTGCGGTTTTGTTCGCTGCTGCGGTGGGGTTCTCGACTGTTCCTCGCCTGTTCATGGTGGCGGATTTCGTGTGCTTCACCTGAGCTTCAAAGAGGCTTTTCTCTCTGTTCGCTCTCTGTTCGATAGAGCTTCAGCCAGTCCACCAGCCGCATAGTCACAAGCCACGGTTTCCGGTTCCGCCGGTGGAACAGAGCGGGCATACCGTCCCGCATCCGCTCGCTGTCCCGGATTGACTGTTCCATGGCCTCGACCACATTCAGCTTTTCCACCCGTTTGACCTCAATATGGATACCGGGAAGGCCGGTTATATCCGCCACTTCTCCGAAGGTCAGGGAGCCGCCACGGGTGCAATCATATCCATGTACCTGAAGGATTGCGGCCAGCTCACGCTCTCCGGCTGCGCCTTTGCGCTGTGATGTTTTACCGCCCATCCTAACCCTCAATCAAATTTGTGGCGGAGGTTTCTGCAAGCTGTTTGACAGCCTCCGAGATTTTGGCGATGTCCCTTTTCTGGGCAACGATAGCCCGATATTCCCGCTTAAAATTGGAGGCAATCACCGTTTGCAATTCGCTGATATTCACTGCCGCCCAGGTTCTCAGAATATTAGAGCTGCCCACCGCCCGCTGGACATCTGCTGGGAGCTTCGCAAACTCCTCAACGGAACCATAGGAACTATTACACAGTGCCTTGGTTACCAATTCCCATGCGTCCTGTTCATTCAGCCCGCCACCGTCCCGCAGAATAGCGATTTGCTCCTTAATCTGACCGGGAACAGGCATAAAACCCTTTTTATCTGTGGAAACGTAAGCTTCAACCGCCCTTCGTACTTCTGTGACGGTTTCATCCGCAAAAAGTTTTTGCCATAATTCAATACGCAGCCGCTCCTCGTTATCCGAACCGACAAACGAGCCAGGGTAAAAAGCTCGCAAAATTCCTAACACCTGATATGTATCTTGTTTTGTCATTCTCCAAATTCCTCCCTGTACAATCTGGCTAAGCGATCAACTCCACTCTCACGGCTCCCACCCTTGCTCTGCTTGTCCATATCCTTACTTTCCCATGATCTGCAAGCCGCTTTCCAGTCCTTCATAGAGTTCCGACCTACCTTCCAGCCGTTCGATGTGTAGTAATTCACGAACCTATCGGCGTCCAGCGCATAGCCTTTTTCTGTGCAATAGGCTCTAACTTCATCCACGGTTGGAGGGATAAAACGGGGGCGCGTAGGCGGCTTGTCCGCCTTACTCTCTATAGTTGCAGTTGAAGTTGTAGTTGAAGTTGTAGTTGAAGTTGTAGTTGTAGTTGGATATCGCCCGATATCAGCCGATATCAACCGATGTTTTTCGTCATCAGATAGCAGCTTCCAATCATCAAAAGAAACTGGTGAAATACCATTTTTCTTGGCTTCACGGGTATATGCAGCATATCTTTTCTGCAATACCTGACATTCATATCTGTCAGAATCCCGGTCAATTCCCGGCTTGATAAAGTCCCATGCAACCCCCGCTACGCTTTCAAGATTCGGTTCGGTTCCATACTCGGCGTAATCAAGAATAGCTTCGAATAGCAGACCCTTTTCCTCTATGCTCAATCGCTTCAGACATGGCCTGATATCGAAATAGAACAGTACTCCCGGTTTAGCCATCCAACCACCCGCCCATTCTTTCCTGCCCTGTGGCGGCCTCCAACGCCCTCTGTGCGGATTCTGCAGCCCTCATGGTATTCCTTGCCCTTGCGTTCAAGGTCTGGGTAAAGCGCCGCAGCTCCGCTGGATCGTTGGACAAGTAATACCCGCCACCGCAAGGATCAGACAAAATCACGGCTCCGGCCGCTCGCTCCCGCTCGATTTGCTTCTGGAGATCCCGGACACTCTGGAACCCCAACGCTTTCGCAAGGGTCTTTGAGGGAATGGCGTTTTCTTTGCCGTAGGGCAGAGAATCAAACACTTTCATATCCATGCCGCCACCTCACAGGTTTACTTGACCTGCCACCGTGGCGGGGGTATTCAAGAACGCGACCAGCCGCTCTAGGTTTATCAAGTATTTTGTTCCAACCATCACATAATAGGTAAACTCTCCGCTCTTAATCCAGCGGCGCAGAGCACTATATGGGACACCTGTTAACTCTGCCGCCTTATTCATTGTCACCATGGTAGGCATCAAATCACCCGCTTTGCCAGGTTATTAATAACGTTCAGGATCTTCTCCTGTTCATCCTCGGGCAGTTCCTTACGCAACTTCTTGGAGAATGCACTCTCTTGCATACCGAGTGCATCCGCAATCTGCCAGAGGCAAATCCCACTGTTTCGGGCCTTTTCCCGAATCTTCATATTGGCTTTCATAAAGTCCCTCCTATGCAAAAATTATTATTGACTTCAAGCGACGCTTGCTATAAAATAATTTTAGCAAATAATAATAGCAAGCGCAAGTCTCTTTTGCGTCCGCTCTAGAAACGCAACAGTTGCTTGCAACAAGGAGATGGTTTCTAATGCCACGCAAGAGAAAAGAACAACCCGATAGCTTTAATAAAGCATTCCCTGTCGCAATGCGCAAACTTATGAATCAAAAAGGCACTACGCAAAACGAGCTTGCAGAATATCTGGGCAAGGCGAGGCAATCCATCTCGTATTATTGCGACGGTTCATCTTCTCCAGATTGGGAGACCATAGTTAAAATAGCTGATTTTTTTAATGTTTCAACAGATTATCTGCTTGGCCGAACCGAGGATCCCAATCGTCTTCCTAGTATTGTGGACGATCTGGGGCTGTCACTCAAAGCCGTGGATACTATCGAACATCTGGAAATGTATGACACGCCAAACGGTCAGCTTCAGTTTGGAAACGCATCGAGCCATGCGTTAGATATTCTGAATTGCCTGCTGGAAAGTCCAGATTTCCATGAGGTTATGGGAAGCCTCCTGATGTGTTTCGACTCCTTCTGGATCAATGCAAGCGGCCGACAGTTCGAAGGCGATGATTATGATCTTGAAACAGAAATGCGTGACGCTGGTCATATTGTTCTCAAAGGTGATTATGCAGCCAGATTTTACGCTGACGAAGCCGGAAATTCCTTGAGAGAGCTTGCGTGTAAAGAAATCCCATTTCTGGTAGATTCCTGCATTAAGGACAAATAAAAAAACCGCCACCGTGGCGGCAACCACGGCAGCGGCAAACGTAAACCCGACCAAACCAAAAAGCCGATTTACCCAGATATTATATCATCTCCGGCGAATCGGTGCAAGACCGAAAGGAGAAGATAATGGCAACAATCAAAAAACGGGGAAATTCCTACCTGATCCGCTGCTATGACGGCTACGATCAGACCGGCCGGCAGATCGAGCGGACTATGACATGGAAGATTCCGGCGGGAATGTCCGAAAAGAAAGCAGAGCGAGAAGCCCGCCACCAAGCGGAGCTGTTCGAGGAAAAGGTACGGACAGGCCAGAGCGCAGAGCAGAAAATCAAGTTTGCGGAGTTCTGCGACCTCTGGATGAAGGACTATGCAGAAACCCAGCTCCGTCCCAAGACCGTCAATCGTTACCGGGAACTACTAGAGCGCATAAAGCCCGCCCTGGGCAGCATCTACCTTGACCGGCTCCGCCCCACCCATCTGACCGCCTTTTACCGGGAGCTGGCTCAGGTTCGCAAGGCATCCAGCTACACCGCCAAGATCGACCTGAAAGCATATCTCAAAGAGCATAAGATCACCCAGACCAAACTTGCCGAAGGCACCGGGATCTGCACCTGTACGATCCGATCCATCATCACCGGCAACGCCGCCACCGAAGAAACGGCGCATAAAATAGCCGATGCTTTACACATCGACTTTGACAAGCTGTTTCAGCCCTCCGGGAATCCGGAGTATCTTTCCGGCCAGACGATCTTACACTATCACCGGCTCATTTCCGTAATCCTTCAGACCGCTGTGGAATGGCAGTACATTCCCGCCAATGCTGCAGAGCGGGTCAAGCCGCCCAAGGCCGAAACCAACGAGGCGGTGTATCTGGACGATAAGCAGGCAATCCGCCTCCTGGAGCTGATGGAGGATCAGCCGATCTACTACCGCACCGCCGTCACGGTGCTGCTGTTTACCGGAATGCGCCGGGGTGAATTGATGGGCCTCGTGTGGAGTGATATTGATTTCGACAATAACACCATCACCATTCAGCGGTCTATGCAGTACCTCCCGGATATGGGTGTGTTTACGTCCGACACCAAAACCAAATCCAGCCGCCGTGTCATTAAGGCACCGGCTTCCGCAATTCACTCCCTGAAGGTATACCGCACCTGGCAGCGAAAAACCTTCCTGAGCATCGGTCAGCCCTGGGAGGAATCCGGGCAGGTGTTTGTCACCCAGAACGGAACGCCCATGCACCCTGACAAGCTGGTTCGGCAGCTTCATCAAAACTACCGATCTCCCGCAGATCCACATTCACAGCCTCCGCCACACAAACGCAACCCTTCAGATTGCCAACGGCGTGGCGGTCACTACCGTGGCGGGAACGCTGGGCCACAGCACAGCCAATACCACAA
>CAZENN010000076.1:0-9591 GCA_964513605.1 uncultured Oscillospiraceae bacterium | reverse complement strand
CTGGGCTACTCCCACTACCCCGATGATTTCGTGAAGCTGTTCGTGAAGAAGGCTGTGGAAAACGGCATGGATGTCATCCGTATCTTTGACGCACTGAACGACGTAAAGAACATGAAGGTCGCAATGGAAGCCACCGTTAAGGCCGGTGCCATTGCCTCCGGTACCATCTCCTACACCACCTCCCCTGTCCATACCCACAAGAAGTATGTGCAGATGGTCAAGGAGCTGAAGCAAATGGGTGCCACCACCATCTGTATCAAGGATATGGCCGGCATTATGGGACCCCAGGAGGCCTATGATCTGGTCAGTGCCATTAAGGATGCGGTGGACCTGCCCATCGATCTGCACACCCACTCCACCACCGGTCTGGCCTTCATGACCTACCTGAAAGCGGTAGAAGCCGGTGTGGACATCATCGACACTGCCATTTCTCCCTTCTCCGGCGGCACCAGCCAGCCCGCCACTGAGACCATGGCTTACGCACTGCGTCAGCTGGGCTATCAGGTGGATCTGGATGATAAGTGCACCAAGAAGATCGCCGACTACTTCAAGGGCATTCGGGATGAGTACGTTGCCGACGGTACCCTGATGCCCAAGTCCATGGCAACGGATACCCAGTGCCTGACCTATCAGATTCCCGGCGGTATGCTCTCCAACCTGCTCAGCCAGCTCAAGCAGATGAATGCGCTGGACAAGTTTGACGAGGCTCTGATCGAGACTCCCAAGGTCCGTAAGGATCTGGGCTATCCTCCCCTGGTCACTCCCACCAGCCAGATGGTCGGTGTTCAGGCTGTGACCAACGTGCTCCAGGGCGAGCGTTATAAGAAGGTGTCCAAGGAAGTCAAGGCTTACTGCCGCGGCGAGTACGGCACCACCCCTGCTCCCATCGATCCCAAGGTGCAAAAGCTGATCTTGGGTGACGAGAAGCCTCTGACCGGCCGCTATGCTGACACCCTGCCCCCCATTGTGGATAAGACCCGTAAGGAGCTGAAGGGCATTGCCAGAAGCGACGAGGATGTTCTGAGCTACATTGCCTTCCCCAACCTGGCAGAGACCTTCTTCCAGGAGCGCAAGGAGAAGGAAGAGAACGAAGTGACCTACACCATCACCGAGGCGTAAGGAGGCAGGGCTATGAATATTCTTACTGCTTCCCCTGAATTGGTAAATATCGATGTGGCAAACGCCGGTATTGTGGCGATTCTGGGCTATGGCGTGGTGTTTCTGGGACTCGTTGTCCTGATGGCGGTGGTGATCCTGCTGGGTAAGGCCTTCGTGGCCGCCGCCAACCGCAAGAAGGTGGAGACGCCCTCTGCAGCCCCCGCCTCCGAGCCTGTTCAGGCTGCCCCTGCCAATGCCCCCGTGGCTCCCGGCTCTGCCGGCGGCGTGAAGCTGTACGACGTAGAGCCCAAGACCGCTGCCATGCTCATGGCGATCGTTGCCGACAAGATGGGCAAGCCCCTGAATGAGCTGCGCTTCATCTCCATTAAGGAGGTCAAGTAAGCGGTGAAATACAAAGTAACACTCAATGGACGCACCTATGAGGTGGAGGTGGAGGCCGGTAAGGCAATGCTGCTGAGCGAGTATGAGGCTGTGGCTCCGGCTCCTGCCGCTGAAACCGCTCCTGCCCCTGCCGCCGCTCCTGCTCCTGCTCCTGCTGCTGCACCTGCCGCCCCTGCCGTCACCGGCTCCGGTGAGGCGGTGAACGCGCCCATGCCCGGCAACATTCTGAAGGTAAACGTGAATGTGGGCGATGCGGTGAAAGCCGGTACGGTTCTGGTGGTGCTGGAGGCCATGAAGATGGAAAATGAGATCATGGCACCTAAGGACGGCTCTGTGACCCAGGTTCTGGTGAGCAAGGGCTCCACGGTGGATACCGGCGCACCTCTGGTGGTCATCGGCTAAGGAGGATACTATGGAGATCCTCTATCAAAACCTTGGGAATATTGAGATTCAGCATGTGATCATGTGGATCATCGGCGGCATTCTCATCTACCTTGCCATTGCAAAGGAGATGGAGCCCACACTGCTGCTGCCCATGGGCTTTGGTGCCATTTTGGTGAACCTGCCCATTGCGGAGGCAGGAACCGGCGTTCAGGCAGTCATCGATTTCCTGTTTAAGATCGGCATTGACTCCCATGAGCTGTTCCCCCTGCTTCTGTTCGTGGGCATCGGTGCCATGATCGACTTTGAACCCCTGCTGACCAATCCGAAGCTGATGCTGTTCGGCGCGGCGGCGCAGTTCGGTATCTTTTTCACCCTGCTTATGGCATCGCTGCTGGGCTTTGACCTGAACGATGCCGCCTCCATCGCCATCATCGGCGCGGCGGACGGTCCTACCTCTATTTTCGTTGCCGGTCAGCTCCAGTCCAATTATATTGGAGCCATCATGGTGGCGGCTTACTCCTACATGGCACTGGTTCCGCTGGTGCAGCCGCCCATCATCAAGCTGTGCACCACCAAAAAAGAGCGGCTGATCCGCATGGATTATAAGGGCAAAAAGGTTTCCAAGCTGACCAAGATCCTATTCCCCATTGTGGTAACAGTGATCGTTGCTCTGGTCGCCCCGGATGCGGTGGCACTGATCGGCTTTTTGATGTTCGGCAACCTGATCCGGGAATGCGGCGTTCTGAACTCCCTTTCCGATACGGCTCAGAATGTGCTGGCAAACCTGATCACCATTTTCCTTGGCATCACCATTGCCTCCCGGATGAAGGCAGAGGAATTTTTGCAGGTGCAGACTCTGCTGATCATGGGGCTGGGTCTGGTGGCGTTCATTGTGGATACCATCGGCGGCATCATGCTGGCAAAGCTGATGAACCTGTTCTGCAAGGAGAAGATCAATCCCATGATCGGCGCCGCCGGTATTTCCGCTTTCCCCATGTCCGCCCGGGTGGTGCATAAGATGGGACTGCAGGAGGATAACTCCAATTTCCTGCTGATGCACTCCATTGGTGTTAATGTGTCCGGTCAGATCGCATCGGTCATCGCCGGCGGCTTGATTCTTGCCTTGGTCAAGAACATGCTGGGTATGTAGATCGGAGGGAAATGATGCACGAATACATTATGGGGATCGGTCAGGCCATCCTGAATTACTTCCGATCCATTGATTTTTCTAATATCAAAAGTGCGCTGTCCATCATGGGCGTGGGTATGCTGGGGATCTTTATCGTCACCGGCGTGATCATCCTGGTGGTAACGCTTCTGAACAAGCTGTTTTCGAAATGAAGCCTTGGGCTTCAATAAGGAGGTCAAAAAAGAATGAAATATAAAGTGACCCTGAACGGCCGCACCTACGAGGTGGAGGTGGAGGCCGGTAAGGCAATGCTGCTGAGCGAGTATGAGGCTGTGGCTCCGGCTGCTCCTGCCGCTGCTCCCGCCGCCGCCGCTGCCGCTCCTGCTCCTGCTGCCGCTGCACCTGCCGCCCCTGCCGTCACCGGCTCCGGTGAGGCAGTGAACGCTCCCATGCCCGGCAACATTCTGAAGGTGAACGTGAATGTGGGCGATACGGTGAAGGCCGGCACGGTTCTGGTGGTGCTGGAAGCCATGAAGATGGAAAATGAGATCATGGCACCCAAGGACGGCTCTGTGACCCAGGTTCTGGTGAGCAAAGGCTCCACTGTGGATACCGGCGCGCCTCTGGTCGTCATCGGCTAAGGAGGGTACCAATGATCAATGTTGGTGAGATCCTCCTGGATCTTTGGAACAGCTCCGGTTTTGCCAAGATCATCTCCGGCTTTATGGCGGAGGGCGGCTGGCAGAATCTGGTCATGCTGGTCATTGCCTGTGTGCTGCTGTACCTGGCGATCGTTAAAAAGTTTGAACCCCTGCTGCTGTGCGGCATTGCCTTTGGCTGTCTGCTGACCAACCTGCCCGGTGCCGGACTGTACCATCAGGAAATTTGGGATGCGTTTATGGATGAAACCAGCGAATTTTACCATTCCTATGGCTACGTCATGCGGGAAGGCGGTCTGCTGGACATCTTCTACATCGGTGTTAAGAGCGGTCTGTACCCCTGCCTGATCTTTATGGGTGTTGGTGCTATGACCGACTTTGGTCCTCTGCTGTCTAACCCCAAATCTATGCTCCTGGGCGCAGCCGCTCAGCTGGGCGTTTTCGCCGCCTTCTTCGGTGCGGTTGCTCTGGGCTTCACCGGTCCTGAGGCCGCTTCCATCGGCATCATCGGCGGTGCCGACGGTCCCACCGCCATCTTCCTGACCACCAAGCTGGCTCCCCATCTGCTGGGCGGCATTGCTGTGGCGGCCTACTCCTACATGGCGCTGATTCCCATGATTCAGCCTCCCTTTATGCGGATGCTGACCAACAAGAAGGAACGCCAGATCAAGATGGTCCAGACCCGTACCGTATCCAAGTCCGAAAAGATCATCTTCCCCATTCTGGTCACCGCCTTTGTTGCGCTGCTGCTGCCCGATACCGCAGCCCTCATCGGCTGCCTGATGCTGGGCAACCTGTTCAAGGAGACGGGTCTTACGGATCGCCTCAGCGACACCGTGCAGAATGCCCTGATGAACATTGTCACCATTCTGCTGTCCACCGCTGTGGGTGCGACCATGGTAGGCTCCAACTTCCTGACTGCTGAGACCCTGAAAATCATCGTTCTGGGTGTGTGCGCCTTCATTCTGTCCACCGTGGGCGGACTGCTGGGCGGCAAGGTCATGTGCTGGCTCACCCGGGGCAAGGTCAATCCCCTCATCGGCTCCGCAGGCGTGTCTGCCGTTCCCATGGCAGCCCGTGTTGCCAATCTGGAAGGTCAGAAGGCCAACCCTTCCAACTTCCTGCTGATGCACGCCATGGGTCCCAATGTGGCAGGCGTCATCGGCTCCGCCATCGCCGCAGGCTTCCTGCTCAAGGTCTTTGGCTGATCCAAAAATTAAAATATCGCCTGCGCCCACCGGTTTCGGTGTTGCGCAGGCGATATTTTTATGATATGTATTTTTTCCCGTCCTTTGGCTCCAGAAACAGGGGCGTCAGGGCAAAGAACAGCATTCCAAGGGCTACGTTCAATATAATACAGCCGATCGAAGCGATCACAAGGTGATCAAAGACCAGCACCTTTGAGTATTTTTTCGTTACATGAGAAACATTCAGCATATTCTAAATCCTTTCATTTCTGCATAAATACGGACTGATTATAGCACATCAGAGGTGCTGATTCAAGCTTCCCACTCCGATCTGAGTTTTTGTTTATTTTTTCTTGCATTTTATACAAAACTGGGTTACTATATACTCAATACAATCGGCGGAAGTGCTTATCGGTTTCACTCAGCAAGAACGGCAAAACGCACCATGTCATCCTGAGCGCAGTGGAGCGAAGCGGAACGGAGTCGAAGGATCTGCGCACTTTCGCGACCTTTGCACTCAAATCGGTGCGAAGATCCTTCGACTCGCTTCGCTCGCTCAGGATGACAACGCTTTGCGGTTTTTGGCAATAACTGTTTGCTGAGACAATCCGATAGGCATTTCGGCGGATTGTAAATAAGGCTCAGAGGTGAATACTCATGAAACGAAACGTAACGCGTCTTCTCAGTGCGATTATCTGTTTGATCATGGTTTTGTCCATACTTCCTGTATCTTCTTTTGCGGCAGATACCGCCACAGCCTACGATCAGGCAATGACCACTGCGGTCATCGCCGAGGGCAGTGCCTCCTTTGCCAATTCCAGTGCTGCTTTTAGCGGCGATCTGGTTTCCTTCACCCCGGATGCCAAGGGCACCGTCACCGTAGAGATCCTTTCCTGCGATCCCGGCTACTATGTGGATGTTTACGAAGCCGATGAGTGGATCGTGGACTTTGCCGGCGGCACAGCCGAGACCGTCACCTTTGATGTCACCGGCGGCAGTCTGGTGGATATCATCATCTGCACCTACACCGTGTACAGCGAGTTCCTGAAGGAAGCCGCTGCAGGTACCATCAGCTACAAGGTCAGCTTCACCTCCGTCGGCAGCCAGTCCGGTTCTGATGCTCCCGAGACCCCCGATTTGCCTCTGGATGAGCCGGGTTCCTCCATGTACGACCCCAAGGTCATCACCGGCACAGATTGGACCTTCATCCCCGGCAACACCACCGTTTGGTATCTGTACGACAACTATCGGAACATGATCCAGAACGGCGTTTACAGCATGATGCTCCACGTCAACTCCAGTGCAGACTACAGCGTTACCTACAGAGGTATGGATGTGAGCGTGGATGAGGATGGCTTTGTAAACTACGAAATGCTGGATACGTCCTACATAGGTCGGTACCTGTTCAGTGTGACCAATCACTCCGCGCAAGAGGCCTTTTTCAGCGTTCGTGTGGCGGATCGTCCCGTCTATGTGAACAACGGCGGGGTCCTGGTTCTGGGCAGCAACGACATCACTTTGGATGCCTCCGCCGCCTACACCCTGTATGAGTTCTCCCCCAGCAAAACCGGCGTTTACCTGATCACCGCCGCCGAGGGTCTGGTTGGCGATTGGGGCACTGCCTTCAATCCTCAGGACAATACCGCCAACAAGACCGGCACTCTGGAATGGACTTGCACCGCTGTGGGTCAGTCCATCATGGTGGGCTTCACCGGTGCCGAGACCACCACCGCAACCGTGGAGCGCACCGGCGAGTACACCCCTGCCGCAGAGATCCCCTACACCGTTTATGAAAACACCTACGATTTCAGCTATGTGATGCCCGAAAACCCTGTCGCCGTGGACATCGATCTGCTGGACGGCGGCGTGCACGATGTATATCTTGGCTCTGACGGCTTCTATCACTACGGCAGCGTTTGCGGTCCTCTGGTAGTCACCGATCTGAGTACCGTTGAGATCGATCTGAAGGATGCTTACACCAATGGCGGTCTGCGTGTATGGCTGATGGACGAAAATGGTCAGACCACCTCCAAGACCGACTACAACGAAGCACTGTACGCTTATTACAAAGCCGGTCTGGTTCCCGTCACCGAGGAGCTGGCACTCATGCTTCGGGAGCTTGGGGAGGCCAAGATGTGGTGGATCGCAGACGGCTTCGTCTTCGGCGAGACCGTCCCTGCGGATGTGAGCATGGCATGGCTGCAGCTGTGCGCTTATCTGGAAGGCAGCAGCAGTCACCAGTATGTGGGTGGTATCTGCACCTATTGCGGCGAACTGTCCGAGAGCATCAGCGTCAGCGGCACCGTCACCAGCTCCAACAGGGCAGAGGGCGACGTAACCATAGAGCTGCGGCAGGAAGGGGCGGAAGCTGCCGCCTACACCGTCACCGCAGTCAATGGCGTTTACGCCATTGAGGGCGTGGCGACCGGCAGCTACACCATGACCGTCAGTAAGTACGGTCATGTGACACGCAGCTACACCGTCACGGTTGGTGCTGAGGCTGTGAAGCAGGACGTTCAGATCTGCCTGATCGGCGATGTCACCGGCGATGGTCGGATCAGCGTAGGCGACGTGGCAAGGGTCTATGCCCACGTCAAAGGCAATGCGATCACCGATGCGTACGCTCTGGAATGTGCTGAAGTCTCCGGAGACGGCAAAATCACCATCGGAGACACAGCCAAGATCTATGCGCACATGAGGAACGGAAAGCAGCTGTTCTGAATATCTCTTGCATTTTGTTCCAATATCGGTTACTATATGGTTATCCGCAATCGATAGATTGTACATATTATAAGAAAGGTGACTTAGTTATGAAAAAGAATGTAACACGTCTTCTGTCTCTGGTTCTGTGTCTTGGTATGCTGCTGTCCATTCTGACTGTGGCGGCCTACGCAGATACCTCTACCCCTGCCGGAATCGTGGAAGCCGCCTATGCACTGGCGGACGGAGAGTCTCTGGAGGGTACTTATACCCTGACCGGTACGATCATTTCCATTGATACCCCCTACAATTCCTCCTACAAAAACATCACTGTGACCATCGCAGTGGCTGGCTGTGAGGACAAGCCCATCATGTGCTATCGTCTGAAGGGCACCGGTGCTGACGCTCTGGCCATCGGTGACACCATCACCGTTACCGGCACCCTGAAGAACTACGGCGGCACCATCGAGTTCAACTCCGGCTGCACCCTGGATGCCGTTGTCAAGGGCGAGGGCGAAACGCCTGTGGCTCCCGAAGATCCCCTTGAGATCGTAGAGGCTGCCTACGCTCTGGCGGTTGGTGCTTCCCTGCCCTATAACTGCACCCTGACCGGCGAGCTGATCAGCATTGACCAGGCTTACGATGCTACCTATAACAACATCACCGTCACCATGGCGGTCGCCGGTGCTGAGGACAAGCCCATTCAGTGCTACCGCTTGAAGGGCGATGGCATTGCAACTCTGGCTGAGGGCGATACCATCACCGTTACCGGTCAGATCAAGAATTACAACGGCACCATCGAGTTCAACACCGGCTGCACTCTGGATGCTGTGGTTCCCGGTGCGAATGCCATCGTTCTGCCTGAGGTTCCAGAGCACATCGCCGCGGTAGAGGCCGCTTACGCTCTGGCTAAGGATACCGCCATGGAAGAAGCCTCCACTCTGACCGGCTTCATCACCACCATCAACACCCCCTACAACGCCACCTATGGCAACATCACCGTCACCATCGAGGTGCCCGGCTGTGAGGATATGCCCATTATGTGCTACCGGCTGATTGGCGATGGCATTGACACTCTGGCCATCGGCGACGCGATCACCGTCACCGGTACGCTGAAAAACTACAATGGCACCGTGGAGTTTGACGCAAAATGCACCCTGGACTCTGTTATTAAGGGCAGCGGCGAGGTTCCTGTGGCTCCCGAAGATCCCATTAAGATCGTGGAGGCTGCCTATGCCCTGTCCACCGGTGCCAGCCTGCCCTACACCGCAACCCTGACCGGCAATGTGGTTTCCATCGACAGTGCTTACGATGAGACCTACGGCAACATCACCGTTACCATAGCCGTCCCCGATGCGGAGGATATGCCCATCATCTGCTTCCGTATGAAGGGTGAGGGTGCCGAGACCATTGAGGTTGGCGATGCCATTACCGTCACCGGCGTTATCAAGAATTACTACGGCAAGATCGAGTTCGACACCGGCTGCGCTCTGGATGCGGTCATCAAGGGCGGCGTTATGGCACCTGATGCAGGCGTTAGCGTCAGCGGTACCATCATCAGCGGCAAGAACACCACCGGTACCATCACCGTGGAACTGACCAATGATGCCAATACTTACACCGCTACCACCGAGGATGGCAGCTACACCATCGAAGGCGTGGCAGCCGGCAGCTACACCATGACCGTCAGCAAGTACGGCCATGTGACTCGCAGCTACAGCGTCACTGTGGGTTCTGAGGCTGTGAAGCAGGACGTTCAGATCTGCCTGATCGGCGATGCCAACGGCGACGGCCAGATCAGCGTGGGCGACGTGGCAAAGGTCTATGCCCACATCAAGGGCAATGAGCTCACCGATGCGTACGCTCTGGAATGCGCCGAAGTTTCCGGAGACGGCAAACTCACCATCGGCGACACAGCCAAGATCTACGCGCACATGAAGGGCGGAAAGCAGCTGTTCTGATCCAATAAAAAGGGGCTGTCTCAAATGATCTGAACCGCCCCTTGTCAAGTAGACCAGGAAAATAAATAAAA
>CAZENN010000075.1:0-9649 GCA_964513605.1 uncultured Oscillospiraceae bacterium | reverse complement strand
ATTTCAGACATAAGCTGGGATACTTCATGAGGAGTGTAGAACTCACCAGCCTTTTTGCCTGCATTAGCTGCAAAGTTGCTGATCAGGTATTCATAGATGAAGCCGAGAACATCGTAATCCTGCTTGCCATCCATAGGGATGTCCTTAATAAGCTGAATGAGATCTCGAATAGATTTGGTCTGAGAACTTGCACTATCGCCCAACTTACTCAGACCGGTTTCCAGGGTGTTGAAAATCTTGTTAAAGACTTTCTTGTGGGTATCGCTGATTAAGCGGTTAAACGCAGAAAGTGCGACACGGACATTATCGACAGTGAAACTGTTGCCTTTGGCAAGCCATGTAGAGAACAAGTTGTCATAGGCAATGAAGTAGCCCAAATCCTGCTGGCAGTATGTGACTACACTTTCGTTATTCTCATGGACTTCTGCCTTCAAATCCTCTTCTTCGTATCCGTCCTTCTTTAAGAAAGCAACTTCCTTATCGGAGAGGAATTTATAGAAAATAAAGCCAAGAATATAGTCTTTGTATTCGTTTGCTTCGATCTTGGACCGCATCTTGTTTGCGGATTCCCAAATCTTTGATGCAAGCTGTTGTTTGTTCATAACTTTAATCTCCTAATTTCTAAACTAGACATTAGCAACGTCCAGTTACAGACTATAGTAGTAATCTTTGATTTTCTGGGCCATGCGTTTTCTGCGTTCAGCCAGAAATGCTTCGTAGTTTGTATGATCCATGCTGCAAACCTCAAAAGGAATACAGTTAGCCGTCAAATTGGCCTTTAAGATATCGATATCAGTGATAGAACCACAGGTAATCTGTTTGGTGTCACACTGCTTTACTGCTTCGGCAAAGTATACGTTAGGAGCTTTTTTGCCGATAGATTTATTAACCTGGGTATCCAGATAAGCATAGTTTGCGTTCTGGTTGTATTGGTTTCTACTGAAGCCGTTGGACTTTAGGTATTCTTTCGGGAAAATGTGGTGAACATCACCGGCCATTTCAATTAGATACCGGACAGAGATATTGTTAGACAGTAGAGACATATCGCTCCGGTAAACCTGAGCCGCAAGGTAGACCAAATAGGTGGGATTGATTGTAGAAGTGTACGCCAGATCCTGAACCACTGCAACATCCCAGAAGTTATCAGAAAGAGTAGCTGCCTCAATATCGTTCAGAGTTGCCACAACACCCTTTTCATTAATCAATCGAATATCCTTGTAGAATGCAGTTTCAGGAGAGCTGCTGTATCTGCCGGTAAGGACAGACAAAACATACCACTTCTGAACAATTCGTTTCACTTCGCTGACAGAAACCTCTTTGCTTATGGTCAGGCGGAGATACAATGCATAGGCAAAGTCCAGAGCCATCTTGGAATTGACAAGCTTGTTAGAAATGAATCCTGCGCCCTTGATTGCAAGCATAAACTGGGTGAAATTATTCTGATTGATGACATTGAGAACGCCCTGCTTCAGCTTGCTGTATGTATCCTCAGAGATTTCAATCTTATATTCGCGTGTTTCAAAGTCACGACCAGAGAGTAAGCTAACCAGATCGGCAAGTTTCGCTCTGGGATACATGTGCATGAATGCAACACGGAGAATATCATCACATTCTGGATCGTATACAGTCTCTTTATCGTTCCTAAGCCATGCCAGTTTACTCATATATTCTGACTGTACGAAATCAGCATCGTTTTCCTTGATGTAATCGTAGAAGGTCGGATCAACACACAGATGGGCAAAATAGTCAATTGCCTTGCGAAGCATATTGCCACCAAAACTCTCGTCAGCAGCAATTTTGGACATAACGAAGTCGCCCTGGCTCAGAGCTGTGCCCTTAGAGTTAATTCGAATGAAGATATCCGTAACAATATCGATATCCAAATTCTCGGACAATTCGATTACACCAATCAATCGATTACCAATGGAACGCAGATTGGTCAGAATTTTATCCAGTGTTTCTGGGTCCATGTCCGGATTGTCGGAGCAATACTTCATAATGAAAGAAAAGACAGAGAAGTTGTTTTTGAAAATCTCTGCAACATCAGGAATCCACTTCTTGCCTTTTAAATGGCTTTGATCCTGCACTGCAAAAATTTCTGCATCCTTATCCTCGGACAAGGCTTCAAAAGGATTGAATGCTATCTTGATGCGCTCTTTTTTATAGTTCGCATTTACAACAGGGATGCCCGCGATAGCGGTCATCAGAGCGGTTACACGCTGCTGACCATCTATCAAAATCTTCTTGCCAGCAGATACAGAGCCGTCTTTCAACTTCACATTGGGATTCTTCCAGATGATAAGATATCCAGTGGGATACCCTTTATAGAGAGAATCTAGAAGATCTCTTACCTGAGTCTTTTTCCAGACAAAGGGACGCTGGATTTCCGGGATTGCAATATCTCCAGACGCAATAAGACCAAGAATTGCACTAACACTAAGAGAATTAGGATTGTACTTTTCAATAATCATAACGACCCTCCATAACCACGAAGTTCTTACTTTGCATCCGGAATAATTTCCATGATGTCATCCACACCACATTCTAAGGCAGTGCAGATTTTTAAGAGAACTTCTGTGGTGACATGTCCGTTCTTACCCATCTTGGTAATTGTGGCAGGACTAACACCGGCTTTGGCACTGAGATCTTTCTTCTTGATATCCTTATCAATGAGGAGTTTCCAGAGTTTCTTATAACTGACGGCCATATGTATTCCCTCCGGTATAACAAATAAAAGCTCTGCGTTTGGCAGAGCTTTTGACGTTTCATCACAATCTGCCAGCGTATTACAGCGCCCGACAGCGTTGTTTTACATTATAGCAGATAGCAATGATAAATTCAAGAAATTATTTATAAGATCGCAGTGTTTTTCCTCAGAATATTGCACTCAGAAAAGAAAACAAAATGCGAACATAATGCGTAGAGATCTCAGCATCTATGTTTGATTTTTGAGCTGTTTATTTAGAGACAGCATATGAAAACGGGAAGGACAGCAAACTACAGCTTGCTATCCTTCCCATTTTTGGATTATTTTATATTAATTCTTTTAAAGCAAAATCTACATGCTTTCGTTTGGTATCAATATTGATAATTCTTACGGTAATTGTTTGTCCAGCAGAAAACAGTGTGGGAAGATGCTCGCTAGGAATAAACTCTTGAGATATTTTGCTTATATGTACCAAGCCTTTGTAATCACGTGTATCACCAAACTTCACAAAAATACCATATGGAACAATTGCTGATACAATACCCTCAACGCAATCATTTACTTGATAGTTCTCGGCCATAAATGCGTTCCACCAAAGTGGTATCTTGGCCGTGCTTGAAGAACTATTTCCTTTTTGCGACTCTATTAGTTTGATTTTACGAGTTAGTTTTTCGTGAATTTGTTTTGCTTGATTTGCAAAATGAGAGGTGAATTTACCAAAAGAAAACTCACAGATTTCTACACCAAATTTGACCTTTGCGATGTCCTCTGATTCAAATTCGACGCATACTTTAGCTGTTTGAACAAGACCCATTTGGGTTGCATGCCTTACACCAGGCCGCAAATGATCAAAGTCACCTTTAACAGCGTCAAACAATTCTTTGCCAAACTCGTTGATTGTTTGACTTAATTGAGTCCTTCTTTTTGCAAGGGTATCATAGCTCCGCAGACTGGCATCGTAGTATGTGCAGTAGCTGGTTCCCAATGCAAACAGTTGCAGGTATTGCTTTGATGTTTTTTTATGACCGTTGGCCTTGCTAAAGAAATCCCTTATAAAGTTTACAGCATCAAATTTACGATCATCTTGCTGCCACAAACATTCTACATATTGATGAGCAATTTGTGCATCATCTTTGAAAAGCGGCAGATATTCGCAGAATAATTCACTTGCTGCTTTGGGGTTCAGATCATGAATAATAAGGTAACTTGCGGCATTTGTTAGTGCCTGACGCTGTATTCTAACTGGGCATTTTTTGAGATTTAGCACACGGCGGTATTTACCAATTATTTCGACCGTGTTTCCAGTTATCCGGGATTGGTCTGCCTCTTGAAGCATAGCCTCTTCTATGGTTCCGCTAATTTCTTTTCCACCAAGGCTTTCGATCAGCCTTCTAATGGCCTCTTTCCGTGGTTCACCTGAATCGGCATACCTTGCCTGCATGATGGCCAATAACTCATGAGCATATACTCGACCATGGGTATCATTGTATCGTTCAATAACTAATTGGTTTACCAACTCGTCTATTGCTGCCTCGAATTTGTCATCATCCGGTATCTCTTTTTGCAGAATATACCTTAGCATGTCAAAACGGAATAAAAGATCATCATTCACAACCGGAGGTATAGAAGAAAAAACGATTTTGGCTGGTTCTGTAAGGTAATCAAATACCCTGCCATATAGGAAATCTTGTGCATCAGGACCACTATGAAGTGCAGTAAACATGCTTTTTTGCATACCATTCTGCATAAATAAGTATGCAAACTGGTAGATGAATATTGGACGACCGCTTGTAGCAGCCAATACCCGTTCCTGAACCTCGCTCTGTACAAGTTCATTTGCTAGTGAAGCGCTTAATTCAGGACACTTTGAATCAATTATTTCTTGTAAGAACTTGCTTGTTGCCTTAGAGTCCAGTTCTCCTGTAGGGATCGGTGTACCAATAGACAAACGTAAATTTCTGGTCGTGATTACAACCTTATGATGATTAATGTCTAAGCCCTTGATAAACTCGCTGATTTTCTGCTTTTCATCATCAAGAAATGTTTCGTAGTCATCAATAACGATAAGTAGCTTACCCTTGTATTCCTGAATAAGTTTTTCTGCGCTTTGTAGTTCTCCTTCATCAAATTGAAAACTAATATCTGGATAAACTGTTTGAATGATGGTTTCGATTATTTCGTGATACCGACGGACATGCTTTGTAGTGTTTTTAATTATTTTACCCGTAATAGGATTATAAATTCTATCCTTTGCTGTAATAAATACAATGTATGAGAATTGCATTTCCTTACTACAAAAGAGCCGTTGGCATACATTTTGGATACAAGCTGTCTTACCAACACCACCATGTCCCCACAAGGTGGCGGAAACAGTAGATTTGTTTTTTAGCAGAAAATCCATGACTGTTTTTGAAAAGCCAACATCTTGATATGTTTGGTAATTACACTCAAACTTATTCATTACTGTGCCGTTGATACCAACTTCTCTGTACTCATCACATTCACTGAAACGGGCAAACTCAGAATAAATATCATACATTTCAGGAGTGCTTCCAAATAACGGGCACAACTTGATTTGTCCTGTTAACGAGTCAGTTAATGAGCTGAACACAAATTCTTGGAAATTCACACCATCACGCTTTAATGTAATAAAAGGTGATAGCTTATGGTATTGATTATTGATTTGGAGATATGTTCTAGGAAACAATTCTTCAGTGGGGAATGCTCCATGAGGACATATCCAACGACTTTTTTGACCGGATGGATCAATTCTAATTCCGTAGTACTGTGATTGATCTTTCTTTTCAACAACGATCAAAGAATAATCTTCCCCGAGGAATGGGACTGATTTTATCAAGCCGTCGTAGAATGGAGACAATGTGCCGACTAAGTCAGAAGATAAAGCATACCCATGTCCAATTTTGACGTTCCTGATTCCGGGATAATCTGAAATTAACGTACGAGATTTTTTGCTTTGCAGTACCTCCTTTTGCTTATCAAGTGAGGTGATTGCGGACACAACATCTCCTATAGACATTCGATCAAAACTTGCCGCAATGCGACGCCGGTCGTCAATTAACAAGTCCTCTCCGTACTTGTTCCATAAGTAGCCAACAAGGAGGAATAGTGAGTATTCAATTCGCTTCCTTAATGACACAATATACTCATAGCTGTCTTCGTCACTAATGGCAATATCATTGTTCATGCGATTAAGAATGTAATCCATGAGCCCAGCTCCTTACAGTATTTATTGATGCAATTATTATACATCTAAATACTCCAACAAGGCAAGCAAAGTTTTCGCTTTTCTACAAAGTACGACAATGCGTTAATCCTGAGGGTAGTATTGGGTTTTGAGTCCGATACGTCGCCCAATACGGTTAAATGATCCTGAACGGCATCCTGGTACACATAGAATACCTTCAAATTTTCCTTGGGTATTCGTAACGAATGGAATAGAAAAATGTCTTGACATTTACGAACAAGCGTTCTATAATTGCGATACAGAAAAGAAAGCGTAATCTGCCTGGACTGCAAGACCGAAGGCTATGCGCCTCGTTTCTGATACAAAAAATAAATTGTCACTTCATTGACTCCGAGAGAGCACGCGGCTAATTATTGGCCAGTGAAAATCTAGTACCGGGCGTGAAGATAGAGCAGGAATGCTCTGTCCTCATGCCCGGTTTTTTATATCCCTTTTCCAAATTTGAGGTACAGATCAGGTTCGAATACTTGGGATGGTTGCACAACAACCGGAACTTAAAATTGGTGACTCTGATGAATTTTCAAAAAAGCCGGGACAAAATCACATTTTCACTGCCTACCAATTGAAGGGGTGTATAAAATCTCTGATTTCGTTGCCTACATATTGAGAGAGTTTTCGAAAATCGATCAGAGCAATGCCAAAAGCTTGTAGCATCATTGTTGCACAAAAACTAAGCACTTGGATTAGTGAAAACGTAGATTCTGCAAAACGACCCGGACAAAATCGCTTTTTCGCTGCCTACCAATTGAAGGGGTGTATAAAAAAGAGGTTTTCACTGCCTACCAAGTGAGAGAAACTTTTGCAAATGATTGCGTACTGCTGGTGAGTAATTTCCGCACAAATGAGTTGACTGAAAATTGTGATAGATTACAAATTTTAAAAACTTTGCAAAAAAGAGGGGGTGAAAACCCGGAAAAACAGACAATAAGTGAAGGGAGTTTTTGAAGAGCTAGAATTTTTTGGAGGAGGTGACACTTTTGGCGCTTGCGTGTCCTAGTTATTTAATAGAAGGAAAAATGATCGTTTTAGCAAGCGTATGTCCTAGATATATAGCGAGAGGAAAATTTCGATGCGACTTCCAATTTTGCGTTTCTTTGCTGCAGTGTATTTATAGGGAGGTAAATATTTGTTTTCAATACCACTTCCGTTTTTGTATTTCTTTGTTCCAGCAAGTAGTAGGAAGAAAATTTAGCAGAGCATGAAAAATCTAGAGGTCTTTGCTGCAGTGTACATATGAGAGGCTTTTCATGACAGTTGAAAGGAGCAGTTGAGTATGAAATAGCACACCCCGAAACATGACAGTAACGCACGGTAGTGCGTCCGGGTAGGTTTTTACCTAAAGCAAAATTTCGCCGCTTACAGAGGCGAAAAACGCCCGAAATCACCCCGAGAATTGACAGTTGGAAAGGAGATTTTGATGCCGCGCATGTCAAAAAAGAGGAAGCATGAGCTGTCATTCTTCCTCAACGCAAGAGGCCGAAGAGAATACAACATTCTGTGCCGGAGGTGCATCCATGGGTGCAAGCAGAGCTTCCGGGCGATTGTAGTAGAGTGCAGACGATATATTTCAAAACGAGCAATAGGAGGAAAAGAACAATGATTATCAAAGAACGAAAGTATGTACATGTGCCGGTGGGGTTGATCCAGAGTGAGAACCTTTGCTGGCAGGCAAAATTGTTGGCGCTCAATCTGCTTGCCCTGGACAGCGGCGACTATGAAACCGCAGCACTAGCCCAGCGGACAGGTCTGATGGAAGAGGAAGTAGATGCCGCTGCGGAACAACTGGTCAAGGCCGGATACATGGACCGGACTGCCTACGGTTTTTATTTCAAGGAGGCGGCGGTATGACCAAGAGAATCGCGGAACCCCGCAAGAGAACCCGGACGGTCCAGATTAAATTCTGGGCCACTCCGGAAGAAAAGGAGCTGATCGAAAAGAAAATGGCGCTGACAGGTATCGTCCACCTGGGAGCCTATCTTCGCAAAATGGCAATCGACGGATATGTGGTGAATCTCCAGATCCCGGAACTGAAAGACATCCTCCGGTGCCAGAGATATGCCAATAACAACATCAATCAGATCGCGAAAAAAGTGAATGCAACCGGGAATATCTACGCGGAGGATGTGGAGGAAATCCGACAGAGAGTAGATGGGATTTACGACCAGATCGGCAAACTGATTACCAGGATTGCCAAGATCAAATAAGCGCCGGAACGGTGCGCAGCCGCAGAATTTTTCTGCGTTCAGGGGGGATTGGGGATTCTCCCCAACAAGCAGTTTTGGTGCGGTGGGTACCACCGTGCATTGCTTGCCAGTATCTTTTTAACCACGATTTTTTAAGAAAGGAATTTGAAATATGGCTTATACTTATACCTCGATTGATCAGCTTCCCATCACTCTCTGCGCCGAGCAGGTGGCGCAGGTTTTGGGGATTTCTCGTGCCGGGGCTTACACCCTGATGCACTCGAAAGGCTTCCCAACCATCCAGATCGGCAAGCGGATGGTTGTTCCCAAGGACAAGCTCCTGGCCTGGATGGAAGCCCAGTCTGCCGCGTGAGGGACTGCCTATGACCCAGGAAGTAATGGAAAATCTGCAAATGGAAGTGAAGCATCGGCTGATTGATTTTCTGAAAGCCGAGAAGCTTCCTTACTACGAACCGGCGCTCACGGCCTGCCCCCATTGCGGCAGGCAGGCCGGAATCATCGGTGACTTTATGTGGAGCTGTAACGAATGCGGCAGCAAGGGCGATGTGGTGGATTATTCCAAGGAACGGAACTTTTTCAAGACCCGGAGCGATGCCCTAAAGCATGTGTGCCGGGTACTGGGAATCAAGATTTGTCACCTGGATACTATCTCCGCCGATGAGCTGATGGACAAGCATTTCCCGCCGGATCTGGATTTGATCGACGGCCTGATGAGCAAGGGACTGTACATCCTGGCCGGTGCGCCGAAGATCGGCAAGTCCTGGCTGGTGCTGTGGCTAGCCCACTGTGTCAGCACCGGGGAACCGGTATGGGAATTTGAAACCTACAAGAGTCCGGTCCTCTATCTTTGCCTTGAGGACCCGGACCGCCGGGTACAGAAGCGGCTGGTGGATATCTGCGGAGGACAGACCGGCAGCATTCACTTCGCCGTAGATGCAGAAGCTCTGGGTTCCGGTCTGGAAGAGCAGCTTGCCAATTTTATCAAGGATCATCCGAGCATGAAGCTGATCATCATTGATACATTTCAGAAAATCCGTAACGACGGTGTGGAGGGCTACAATTACGGTGCAGACTACAACATCCTGACTGCTTTGAAACGAATTGCAGACCGTTTCGATATTTCGATTTTACTTGTCCATCACACAAGAAAACAAGGCGCGAAAGATGTGATGGACACCATTTCCGGCACTCGTGGTATCAGCGGATGTGTGGACGGCACCTTGGTGCTGGAAAAGGAAACCCGGCTGGGTACGAGAGGAAAACTCAGCGCAACCAGCCGGGAATATGAGGATAAAGAATTGATTCTGGAATTTGACAGAAGCAGCAAACGGTGGGTCTTGGTAGGCAGTGTGGACGATGAAGAAGTGGATCCGCCCGATCCGTTACTACTTGCCATCAGTGAGTTTGTCGGCAGAGTCGGAAGATGGAAAGGGACAGCCACGGAGCTGCTTGCATTTTTGAAAGAGATCAACG
>CAZENN010000074.1:0-9772 GCA_964513605.1 uncultured Oscillospiraceae bacterium | reverse complement strand
CCGGCTGCGCCTTGGGGACCGGCTGGACCGGTTTCGCCAGCGGGTCCCTGCGCACCGGCTGGGCCTGCAACACCGGCAGGACCCTGTGGACCAACGGGACCCCTTGGTCCGACCGGTCCCTGTGGGCCTACGGGTCCTTGCGGTCCCGGAGGACAATTCGTGCAGTTGCAACAATGCTCCCGTTCCTCACCGTCATGCTCTTTGGAATTGTGCCGTTTGCACAAATTGTCATCGAATTGAGAATCGCAATTCCCGTCCTCGAAGCTATTGTATCTATTCAATATAATCCCTCCTCTTATTCAGTCTGTATTACATTATATGTTTTTTCAACAAAAATGTGACACATTAACCATATTATATTTCCAACTGCTTTAGAGGGATCACGATATGTGTGGATATATTCAAAACAGAGCCAAAACGATCATCACAAGGCATAGCAACGTATACACGATCATGCCGGGATTGCACCATGTGGTTTTGAAGGCAGTGCCTTGGGGCAGATGCTCCGGTGTTTCCTGCCAGGTCAGGCTGCGGCGTTTTATGATCAGCAGGACCAGACCAAAAACGGACAGTCCCATGAGCACCATGCTGTAGCCCATCATCAGCAGAAAGCCCGGAAGGAAGCCATAAACCTGTTCCATCGTCGCTTCGCCGGTGATCAACGTTTCCAAGAAGGTCAAATCCACATTAGAAAGCACAAAGGGAGCGATCACCGAGCCCATGAAATTGATGAGCATATGCAAAATGACCGAGTAGCGCAGACGACCGGTGCGGATGTACACATAGGCAAAAACGCAGCCCAGCGCAAAGGCGTAGAAAAACTGGTACAAATTTTGATGCAGCAGACCAAAAATCAGTCCGGACAGCAGCACACAGTTCTTTTCTCCGAAATGTCTGCTGCGGTCAATGAGTACCTTCCGGCAGATCAGCTCCTCCAGTGTAGGGGCAAGAATGACCATCACCAGAATTTTTAAGGGACTTTGATCCATGGCGAAATTATTCAAAGCGTTTTCTGCCCTGCCCCAGGAAAGAAGCAGCGACAGAATGTTTCCCACCAGATTTCCGGCATACATCAGGCAAAAGCAGATGGGAATCAGGGTCAAAAACTGCTTTTTGGTAAGCGTCCGCTTTTCGATGGGATGGGTCGGTAGCTTCTTAATGACCAGATAGCAGGTGGGAAATGCCAGCAGGTACATGGGTACAAAGGAAAGCACCCATTTCCACCAGGATGTCTGGCTAAGCACTTCTTCCTCTCCCCAAATGGCAACGGGCAGAAAGGAAAGGAGCAGCTGTCCCAAAAACGCCGCTGCCAGCAAAGCGGAAAATGAAAAGCCGATCCTCGAAAAACTGCGTCTGGCTTGGCGCAGGTCGTAATTTTGTTCGTCCATATTTTACCTCCATAATTGAATGGATCGATTATACCACAGGGCGGCAGAAATTGCACCTCAAATTTTCCATCCGAAAAGGAGACCCAGATCCTGTCTGCACTTTAGACTTGCAATGAGCCTGAGAATGGAGTATGATGTGGTATGATGGTAATTCAGATTCGCAAGGAAGTGATAGGGTCAGATGCGCTATTCCATTGATAAAACCAGCTCCGAGGCTGCCTATTTACAGCTTTATCGGCAAATGCGTGAGGACATTCAGCGGCAGGTCTATCCCTACGGAGGAAAACTGCCCTCGAAGCGGACTCTGGCACAGGAAACCGGGGTCAGCACCATCACCGTGGAGCATGCCTATGAGCTGCTGTGTGACGAAGGCTACGCCCAATCCCGACAGCGCAGTGGTTACTTTGTTACCTTCCGAACGGATCAGGGCTTTGTGGTAGTCTCTGGAGAACCAAGCAGAGCTTTGGTCATCCCACATACACACACCCACCGGGAGCAGCAGTTCCCCGTCTCCGTTCTGTCCAGAACCATGCGCAGAGTCATCAGCGACCTGGGGGACGGTCTTCTGGAAAAATCCCCTAACCCGGGATTCCCTCAGCTCCGGGAGGCGATTCGGCAATATCTGCTGCGCAGCCGGGGCATTGAGGCAGAGCTGGAGCAGATCATCATTGGCTCCGGTTCGGAATATCTTTACGGTCTGACGGTGGAGCTTCTGGGACGAGACCGGGTCTACGGCATTGAGTCCCCCTCCTATAATAAGATCCGGCAGGTGTATCACGCCGCTGATGTGCGATGTGAACTGCTGCCTCTGGGACATGACGGCATTGAAAGCAACGCATTGGCCGCATCGGAGGCGGATGTGCTGCACATTACCCCCTATCGCAGCTTCCCCAGCGGTGTCACCGCCAGTGCCTCCAAGCGGCATGAATACCTGCTGTGGGCAAAGGGGAACGGGCGTTATATTGTAGAGGACGATTTTGAATCGGAGTTTTCTCTGTCCGGAAAGCCCTGGGAGACGGTGTTCAGCCACAGTGATGCCGACAATGTGATCTATCTGAACAGCTTTTCCAAGACCATCTCCCCTGCCCTCCGGGTTGGTTACATGGTACTGCCAAAGCATCTGGTATCGGAATTTCAAAAGCGGCTGGGGTTTTACTCCTGCACCGTTCCCACCTTTGAGCAGTTCGTTCTGGCAGCTTTGCTGACGGAGGGGGATTTTGAACGCCACATCAACCGGGTCCGCCGCCAAAAACGCAGAGAGAAATGATTGCCATGTCCCGAAGCGCAATTGACATCAATTTGTCTTCGTGCTATAATGACACATTAGAATGCGGATGTATGCCAAAAGGCTTTCTTATTTTATTACGGAGGTAAGGTATGGAACCATCAAGAAATAATCCTCGCCGAACCGCCCGGCGCAGAAAAAAAGCAAAGCAGCGTCGTCTCAAACTGCAGCTTTTTTGCGCCCTGTTGATCATGATTTTAGCTTCGCTGCTGTGCTTTCTTGCTTTATTTCAGGACACGGTGCCGGTGGTTCCCAAAATGACCGTGGAAGCCGGTGCTTCCATCCAGCCGGAGATGTTTTTGGTTGACGCTGAAAAGGACGGCGAACACACCAGCTTTAAAACCGACATTTCTGCCCTCGACCTGTGCGTATCCGGCGAGCATACGCTGGAGCTGACAGTGGACGGCGAAGTTTATACCACCGTGCTGGTGGTTCAGGATCGCACTGCCCCCACCGGAGAGGCAGTTCCTGCTGTGACGGATGTGGACGTGGTGCCCTCCCCCGAGGATCTGGTAACGAATTTGCAGGATGTCAGTCCCGTCACCGTCTCCTACGCCTCCCAGCCGGATGTGAGCCAGGGTGGTGAGGTCATCGCCCGGGTGCTGCTGACCGACGGCTCCGGAAATACCACCGTCATTGAAGTACCGCTGACGGTCATTTCCGACAAGACCCCTCCGGTGATCGAAGGGGCGGCAGATCTGGAATTTTATGTGGGTGATCCCATTTCTTACAAGTCCGGTATCACCGTCACCGATGATCAGTGTGACTCCCCCAAGCTGACGGTGGATAACTCTCAGGTGAACACCGGTGAGGCAGGTACTTATCCTGTGACCTACACCGCCACCGATGATGCCGGAAACAGCAGCTCCGTCACGGTACAGCTGACGCTGGTGGACAAGCCTGAGGGTTATGTGGAGCCGGAGGTGATCGACCAGCTGGCTCAGGAGATACTCGATCAGATCACCACCGAAGACATGTCCCAAATGGAGGTTGCCTTTGCCATTTATAAATGGACCAGCACCAGCATTGCCTATACCGGCAGCTCAGATAAATCGAGCTGGACCGGCGGTGCTTATCAGGCCTTTACCCAGCGCAGCGGCGACTGCTTCAACTATTTTGCCGCCGCCAAAGCATTATACAACGCGGCAGGTATTGAGAATGTGGACGTGGTGAAAAGCGACACCTCCCATTCCTCCCACTACTGGAGCCTGATCAATTTGGGAGATGGCTGGTATCATGTGGACTGCACCCCCAGAAGCAATCCGGGTAAATTCTTCATGAATACGGATGCGGAGCTGGAGGCTTACTCCGTGGAAAACCGGAACAGCCATATTTTTGATGGCAGTCTGTACCCCGACCGTGCCGAAAAATCGGTGCAGCATCTGATAGATTACGCTGCCGGAAAGGTGCGCACGGATGGATAAGATCAAAGAGAAAACATTGGGCGTTTTGGGGGGACTTGGTCCTCTGGCCACTGCTTATTATCTGGAGCTGGTGGTCACCATGACTGACGCCGCCACAGATCAGGAGCACCCGAAGATCATCATTATGAATGTGCCCGGCATTCCCGACAGAACCGCCTATATCCTGGGCAAAAGCGATCAAAGCCCCTTGCCGCCCATGGTTTTGCTGGGCAGGCAGATGAAGGAACTGGGGGTGGACGTGATCGCGACCCCCTGTATCACCGCCCACTATTTCCATGCCCAGCTGCAAGAGCAGATCGGTCTTCCCCTGATTCACGGCATCCAATGTGTCGCCCGGACTCTTCGGGAGGCAGGGGTAAGCAAGGTAGGACTGATGGCCACCGATGGAACGGTGCAAAGCGGCATTTTCCAGCGGCAGGTGGAGAACTTAGGAATGGAGCTGGTGCTTCCCGGAGAAACCGGGCAGGCGGCGGTGATGACCCTGATCTACGATCAGGTAAAAGCCGGAAAGCAGCCGGATCTGGCACTGTTTGAAACGGTGCGCCGGGAACTGCGGGAAAAGGGAGCGCAGGCTGTGGTCTTGGGCTGCACCGAGCTGTCCCTTCTGAAAAAGCAATACCCTCTGGGCACCGGTGTTCTGGATGCTCTGGAGGTTTTGGCAAAGGAATCCGTCCTTGCCTGCTCTAAACAGGTCAAGGAAGAATATACTACACTGTTTACCCCATTTTCGGGGAAGGAGTAAGATTATGCAGCAAATGAATGTACTGGAATATCTGGAAAAGACCGTCCTCCGGGTACCGGAAAAGACTGCCTTTTCCAACGGCGAGGACAGCCTGACCTTCGCTCAGGTCTATGACCACAGCCGCAGCATCGGCAGCCGTCTTGCAAAAAGCGGCTATTACGGTGAGCCGGTGGTGGTCTTCATGGGAAAGCACCCCAAATGCATCCCGGCCTTCTTCGGCTGTGTCTATGGCGGCTGCTACTATGTGCCCATTGACGAGGAAATGCCCCGGTTTCGTATTGAGCTGATCTTTGAGAATCTGAAACCCAGAGTCATGCTCTGCGACGGCAAGACCGCCCAGATCGCAAAGGAATTCAACTTTGACGGCGAGACCCTGATTTATGACGAGATCACCGCAGATCCCATTGACGATGCTGCCCTTGCTTCCATTCGGGAGCGGCAGCTGGACACAGACCCCATTTACATCGTGTTCACCTCCGGCTCCACCGGCATTCCCAAGGGTGTGGTGGCATGTCATCGGTCCGTCATTGACTATATTGAGCAGCTGTCTGACACCCTGGGCTTTGGCGAGGATACGGTGTTTGCCAACCAAGCACCGCTGTATTTCGATGCCTGTCTGAAGGAGCTGTATCCCACCATCAAATTCGGTGCCACCACTTATCTGGTGCCCCATCATCTGTTCATGTTCCCCATTAAGCTGGTGGAATATCTGAATGAGCACAGGGTGAACACCGTATGCTGGGTGGTCTCCGCTCTGACCATGATCTCTTCCTTCAAGACCTTCGACAAGGTAACGCCCGAATATCTGCACACCATCGCCTTTGGCTCCGAGGTCTTCCCCATCAAGCAGTTCAAGCTGTGGCGTGCCGCGCTGCCCAACGCTAAGTTTACCAATCTCTATGGACCCACCGAATGCACCGGCATGAGCTGCTACTACCATGTGGACCGGGATTTCGAGCTGGACGAGGCGATTCCCGTGGGTCGTCCCTTCCGCAACACCCAGATCCTCCTGCTCACCGACAGCAATACCCTTGCCGCCCCGGGCGAAGTGGGTGAGATCTGCATCCGTGGCACCTGCCTGACCCTGGGTTATTATCATAACTTTGAAAAGACCAACGAAGTCTTTGTTCAGAACCCCCTGAATGACCGTTATCCCGAGCTGATCTACCGCACCGGCGATCTGGGCAAGTGGAATGAACGGGGTGAACTGGTCTTCGTTTCCCGGAAGGATTATCAGATCAAGCACATGGGACACCGCATCGAGCTGGGCGAGATCGAGGTCAATGTGAACATGATGGAAGGCATCCAGACCTGCTGCTGCATCTACGACAAGCCCACAGACAAGATCGTGCTGTTCTTCGTGGGCGATCGGGAGGTCAAGGAGCTGGTGACCATCCTCAGAGACAAGCTGCCCCGGTACATGATTCCCAATAAGGTGATCAAGCTGGATACCATGCCCCTGACCGCCAACGGAAAGCTGAACCGGGTAGAACTTAAAAATCAATTTGAAGCACAGAAAAAGGAGAAATAACAAATGAACGAACTGATCGAAATTCTGACCAACCTGCACCCCGAAGTGGACTTTGACACCTGCACCACCCTGATCGATGACAAGATTCTGGACTCCTTCGACATCATCTCCATCATTTCCGAGATCAACGAGGAATTCGATGTGGTGATTCCTGCCGAGGAGATCATTCCTGAGAACTTCAACTCCGCACAGGCACTCCATGATCTGATCACCCGTCTGGCTGACGAATAAGGCTTATGCTGTTTACATCATACACCTTCATCGCCTTTATGGCGGTGGTGCTATTGGGTTACTATCTGCTTCCAAAGAAGTGGCAGTGGCCGCTGCTGCTGGTGGCCAGCTACATCTTCTACTGGTGCGCCGACCCCATGTATCTGCTGTTCATTGGCGTGACCACCGTTTCCACCTATTTTGTGAGTCTCTGGCTGGATAAGGTCAATACCACTCAAAAAGCCTATCTGAAAGAGCATAAGCAAGAGCTGGATAAAGAGGCAAAGAAGGCCTATAAGGGAAAGATGAAGAAGAAAAAGTGGCATATCCTGCTGCTTTGTCTGATCTTCAACCTGGGCATTCTCTCCGTGACCAAGTATACCAACTTCGTTATCTCCAATATCAACAACTTCCTTTCCGGCGATGGTCTGGGGCTGGTGGATATGATCGTGCCCATGGGCATTTCCTTCTACACCTTCCAGACCATGGGCTACATCATTGATGTATATCGGGACAAGCAAGCAGTGCAGAAAAATTTCTTCAAGCTGGCTCTGTTCGTCTCCTTCTTCCCCCAGCTGGTGCAGGGTCCCATCAGCCGTTACGGTCAAATGAGCAAGACGCTTTATGAGCCTCATTCCTTTGATCGGAAGACTGTTTCCTATGGCGTTATGCGCATCCTCTGGGGCTACTTCAAGAAGGTGGTGGTGGCAGACCGGCTCATCACCGGCGTGACTGCCCTCATTGGCGGTGAGCAGTATACCGGAGCATATGTGTTCGTAGCCATGCTGTTCTACGCCTTCCAGCTTTACTGCGACTTTACCGGCGGCATTGACATCACCATCGGCATTGCCCAGACCATGGGCATCGAGCTGGCGGAGAACTTCAACCTGCCCTACTTCTCCCGGAACATCAAAGAATACTGGAACCGGTGGCACATTACCATGGGCACCTGGTTCACAGACTACATCTTCTACCCCATCTCCGTCTGTAAGCCCATGCTGAAGCTGTCCAAATGGTCCAGAGAGCATCTGGGTCAGGCAGTGGGCAAACGGGTGACGGTATACCTGTCCAGCTTCGTCGTGTGGCTGACCACCGGCATCTGGCACGGAGCCGCATGGAATTTTATCGTCTGGGGCTTAATGAACTGGGTGGTCATTATGGTCTCTCAGGAGCTGGAACCGCTGTATGAGAAATTCCATAATAAATTCCATCTCAAAGGAAAAGCCGGTTATACGGTCTTTGAGGTGATCAGAACCATTCTGCTCATGAGTGCCATCCGGATGTTTGACTGCTATCGGGATGTGCCCCTGACCTTTAAGATGGTAGGCTCCATGTTTACCCAATTTAATCCCAGCATTTTCTGGGATGGCAGTTTGATGCAGCTGGGACTGTCCGGTGCGGAGTATATCCTGCTGGCGGTCTGTCTGGTCATCATTCTGGGAGTCAGCCTGTTCAAGTATCACAAAGGCTCGGTACGAGATGCCCTGTATGCCAAGCCCGCTCCCCTGTTTTACGGCGTAATGCTTGTGCTGCTGGTGATCATTCTGGTCTTCGGCGCATACGGCATCGGCTTTGACTCTTCTCAGTTTATTTACAATCAATTTTAACCAAAACGCAGCACAGAAAATCTCTCTGTGCTGCGTTTCTTGCTTTTATGAAGGGAGATGCTATCCCCTCGGTCATGCGAATATCCAATTCTCTCGTAGTAGCGGATATACTCCGCCATTAACGCACCGCCAATTATTCTTCCGAATCCACGATAGTAACAGCCAATGCGGGGTAGAGCATCGTGTTGTCGATGATGCCGGTCTCAAAGGGGAATATCTCAGTTGTGACGTATATATCGGTGACACGCTCATCAATTAGCTGGTTCATGGTTTTCCCATCTATCTCCCCCAGCAACACGGTATCCTCATAGATCCAAACCTGTACCAGTTGTTCAGACGCATTCCACTCGGTGTCCAAATAAAGGATGTATCCACCCTGACTTTCTACAGATGCAATATGTACAATTCGACCTTTACACTCAAGATTACCGCTGAGATGGTCCTTCCAGTCTCTTGATTCTTCAATTTGATCCTTGATCGTCGTAATGCCCCAATAGAGCACAACGGTTATGATCAACGTAGCTATAGCCGTGTAAATAATTGTTTTCAGTATCACCTTTTTCATTTGCAATCCCCCTTCAAAGCAATGCGGAAAATCTCAAAAGACCTGACCTAAAATCATCCAAGCGTGATTGTGACCGTCCTGGTAGCATCGTTTACAGTTGTGTAAAACCATTTTACATGATTTGCGCCTTTTGGCCACCATTTTGTGCAATTTCACCAAAAGAAAACAGCGCAAAGTCTCCCGCACATTGCGTGTTAGAAGCCTGAATCGTCACTTCCATCTGAATGGCTGGGTCACTGTCAAGCTTTGAAAAAGCAGCAATTAATCTGTACTCACACCCCTCCAGATCAATTATTCCGGTAATCGGTCCCGTCCAGAACACTCCGCCCGAAGATAAGCTATATGCGGTTATTGTG
Source organism: uncultured Oscillospiraceae bacterium (assembly GCA_964513605.1). Classification (GTDB taxonomy): domain Bacteria; phylum Bacillota; class Clostridia; order Oscillospirales; family Oscillospiraceae; genus Faecousia. The sequence goes on along the minus strand of CAZENN010000074.1, from coordinate 664 downwards.
CCGCTTAATATACTTTGGATCCTTTGAGTTCCCACATAAAAAGTACAATCTACAATAACATATGCTTTGTCAGTTCTGTTCTCATCGGGGGAAAACTCATATGAATACGCCACTTCGATGCTTTGAATGTCCGACTCTGATAGAGTGTACGTCTCATTGTTTTGTCGATTCGAAGCCGTTTGAAAAATCTCACAAAACGCCTCTTTAGTATAAACATTGATCGTTTCATTCTTTTGCTTTTCTGTAAAGGGTGATACTGCATGTTACAATTCGCTTTTATATTACAATATTTAGCTGCACCAGAATACGGCTCACTTCTGCATTGGACTCACCGCCTGTCTTCTGATAGACGCATAGAAAAGGTAGCTTGATTTTCTGCGTTACCGGTTTATTGATTTTATTATATCTTAAGTTTTTTATTTGTCAATATTTTCAATAGTTAATATATAGTCAGATCATCAAATTATTTTAACATCATTTTTTGATACTTGGATAGGGAGTGTCTGTCTGCTGACAATAAACAAATATCGAAATTTTCACAGGGCCATTTCGGTATATTTCTCAATACTACGCGGTCGCAAGGGCGGTAAGCGTTCCGGCGAGGTTCGGAGGGAGCAAAAGGAAGCAAACGCAAGCACAACGAAGCAAAACGAACAGATAGAAT